>JAJDOF010000071.1 GCA_022340305.1 Gammaproteobacteria bacterium | reverse complement strand
CAGGGTCGATTTGCCGACATTGGGCAGGCCGACGATGCCACATTTAAATCCCATAACAGTTCTCGAGTTCCAGGTTCAGGTATGCAGGGCCTGCATCGCTTTGTCGATGCGCCCCTCGATAAGCTGCGGCAAGACCGCAAGCGTATCTCGATTAGCCGTCTCGATGGCAGCCAGATCTGCCACGGAAGGCTTGTGCAAAACGTAGTCGACCACCTGGTTGCTATCGCCCGGATGACCGATACCGACGCGGATACGAAAAAAGTCACGGCTGCCGAGGTGATTAATGATATCGCGCAAACCGTTATGCCCACCGTGACCACCCGCCTGCTTGATGCGGTTGGTGCCGGGTGACAGGTCCAGTTCATCGTGGATCACCAGGATTTCCTCGACTGCGATCTTGTAGTAACGCGCGAGCGCCGCAACCGGCTGGCCGCTGCGGTTCATGAAGGTCTGTGGCTTTTGCAGAAACACATCACGCCCATGTGCCTTGAATTTACATTCCTCGGCATTAAAGCGTTTTTCAAATCGAAAGCTCAAGCCCAGCTCGGCCGCGATCTCGTCAAGCAACCAGAAGCCCGCATTGTGGCGGGTATCAACGTAATCGGCCCCGGGGTTACCGAGGCCGACTATTAAACGTAGCTTCGCGGTTAACGCCGCCATCGCGACTAGTCGTCGTCGCGGGCGTCGCCTTCAGCCGCATCGCCATCGTCCGCTTCGCCATCTTCACCTTCTTCATCACTGTCAGGCGCTTCCGGTGCTTCGTCTTCAATGACTTCTTCAGCACGTTGCTTGACAACCGCCAGCACGGCAGCGTTATGGTCGCTGTGCGCGATGTCTTCGCCTTCTTCGGCATGGGTCAAGGCGACGATTTCAACACCTTTCGGCATCGGGATATCGGTCAGGTGCAGCATATCGCCCAGATGCAACTCAAGCGCATCGATTTCGAGGTATTCCGGCAGGTCATCCGGCAAGGAAATGATTTCGACATCCGTCATCATTTGCGTCAACATGCCGCCATCCATTTTAACACCCACACAGTCTTCGGCGTTCAGGACATGTATCGTAACCACGACCTTGATCGGGGTATTCTTGTCGATGCGGAAAAAATCGGCGTGCAGGATCTTGTTCTTGAAAGGGTGGCGCTGCAAGTCACGCAAGATGACTTCCTGGACTTTACCGTCCATCTTCAGATTGACGACCTGGGTGTAAATGGTTTCATGTTCGAGCTCATGAATGATTTCATTGTGCGCGATACTGATTTGCACCGGGTCGAATTTGCCCCCGTAAACGATTGCCGGAACCTTGCCCTGGTGTCTCAGGCGGCGGCTCGCACCTTTCCCTGAGTCAGAACGCGGTTCAGCATTCAGTGTAATATGATCTGACATTGCTGTACTCCAAAAATAAAAAAACCGTCTACCGACGGAAACCTGTCTTGCGACCAGACAGGAACATTAGGCCGCCACGGCGGCCACCGTCAATCCATATACAATGAACTGACCGATTCTTCAGAATGCACGCGGCGGACGGTTTCCGCCAACAAGCCCGCCACCGATACCTGGCGAATCCGGCTGCATGCAGTTGCTGCTTCAGACAAGGGAATCGTGTCGGTTACGACCATTTCATCCATCTCTGAATTCTCAATATTCTCGATCGCCCTACCCGACAACACCGGGTGGGTACAGTAGGCAAATACTCCCTTCGCACCCTCATCCTTGAGTGCAGCGGCTGCCTGACACAGCGTACCCGCGGTATCGACCATGTCATCGACGATGATACAGGTCTTGCCGGCGACTTCACCGATGATATTCATCACCTTGGCCACATTCGGCCGTGGACGACGTTTATCTATAATCGCGAGGTCGGCTTCATCGAGCTGTTTCGCGATTGCCCGGGCTCGCACCACGCCGCCCACATCGGGCGATACGACGATCATGTCCGGAAATTTCTGTTTCCAGATGTCACCCATCAATATCGGCGACGCGTAGACGTTATCCACGGGGCATTCAAAAAAGCCCTGAATCTGATCGGCATGCAGGTCTACGGTCACAACCCGGTCGACCCCTACGCTGGTCAGCATGTTGGCCACAACCTTGGCGGTGATCGGCACACGTTGCGAACGCACGCGTCGATCCTGGCGCGCATAACCGAAATACGGAATTACCGCGGTTACCCGGTTTGACGAAGCACGCTTGATGGCATCGATCATCACCATCAATTCCATCAGATTGTCGTTGGTCGGCGCGCAGGTGGGCTGAATGATGAACACATCCTTGCCGCGCACATTTTCACCAATCTCTACCGAGATTTCACCATCACTGAACTCGCCCACCGAAGCAATCCCCAGGGGAATGTCCAGGTAGCGAACCATTGTCCGCGCCAACTCGGGATTCGCGTTCCCGGTGAACACCATTAAGTCGTTGGTGGATACACTGCCGACCATCGGGCTCTCTCGTTATGCAAAAAACCTGGGGCGCGAGTCGGAAAGCACGTGCTGCGCAATCTCGACTAACGTCCCGTGTATGGCTGGGCCGGCTGGATTGCGAAATACATCCTGTATTCGCCCTGCGGGCCGCCCTCCGGGCGTCCAAAATCGCTCCAGGCGATTTTGTCGAACCGGTGGTTCTCATCCAGCTGTGCATCAAGTCCTGAAATGCCGCGCTGAATTTTACTGTGTTTGGCTGGGCCGGCTGGATTCGAACCAACGCATGCCAGGATCAAAACCTGGTGCCTTACCGCTTGGCGACGGCCCAATAAATCTATATCAATCCAGCAATCCAAGTTGCTGGTGTAACGGGCTTTTATTCGTTGCCGCAGCAACGTAACCCACCCAGGGTTCGGGAACCTGCGATTTTACAATTTCTGCCTGCCGAAGGCTATCGATCTCGGCAAACACGCAACTACCGGTACCCGACATGCGAGCCCGACCGAACTGATTCAGCCAGTCGAGCGCTTTGCCCACCTGCGGATGCTGGTTACGCACCACCGGTTCGCACACATTCCTGCCCATACCCCGCAGAAAGGCGCGTATTGTGATGGGATCGCAGTTACGTGTCAATTCTTGAGCGGCAAATATTTGCGCCGTCGAAACCTCGACTTGAGGATCGATAACGAGGTAAATCGGCTCTTCAATATCGATCGCCTCCAGGACCTCGCCGACGCCACTGGCCCAGGCCGCCCGCCCGTGGACAAAAACCGGTACGTCTGCTCCGAGTTCGAGACCGATTTCGGCCAGTTGTGAAAGCGACAAATCGAGTTTCCACAAGCGGTTCAAAGCCAACAGGCAACATGCGGCATCGGAACTGCCACCACCCAGACCGCCACCGATGGGAATGCGCTTGTCGAGGCGTATGCTAACCCCCTGGTTGACTCCAAAGCGTGTCTGCAACAGGTTTGCCGCCGCGAGCACGATATCGTCTTCGGCAGCGACCGGGGTTGTGCTTTGCTGGCGTTGAATGCGGCCATCTGCCGCAAGCTTGAATTCGAGCCAGTCACTCAAATCGATGAACTGAAACACAGTTTGCAACAAGTGGTAACCATCGGCACGCCGCCCGGTGATGTGCAACATCAAGTTGAGCTTGGCCGGAGCCGGCAGTCGCAGCGACGCTACCATCAATCGAAACTCGGAAAAAGTCCTGCATCGCTGGTATCCCTGTTATCGCTCGGCACCAGCTGCCAACGTTCGATCACCAGTTTGAGGGACACCGTGTCATTGCTGAGCTTTAGCCTGCGTGGCAGCGGCGGCTCATCCACCTCGGTGAAGTAGTCGAGGTAGGCGATATCCCAGCCATCCTGGCGAATGGATTGAGCGCGGCCTGCTGAATTGAGCCGGTGCCTGTAATCCGCATCGGGAGACGGCAGACCACGGACCCAGTAGTCGAGGCCGCTAAACGGCAACGACCAACCGACCACATCTTCCATCAAGGCTTCCACCGTGTTGTTCACAAACAGCTGACCATCCGGCAGTCGCAGACGGAATTCTCCTGGGCCAAGCGCATCGATGCGTAACACGCCCTGCCCGAAGGGTGCTTCAAGGAGCATCAGGAATCGTCCGTCGTCATGGCGTTGCCAGCGGATACCGATATTATAGAATTCGCCCTCGAGCCGCAGTGCAGCACGGGCATAGAGATTCCACTGCGTGACCTCGGCTGCCGATGCCTGCTGCAGAGTCCAGAGGCTTTGCCCCAACGAATCGTCCTTGAGATTGCCATATCGGCTACAGGCAGATACAGCCACAAGGACAACGGCAAGGAAGGTGGTACGTTGTAGCAAGCCCGGAATTAGCCTGGACAGAGTGTCACGGGATAAAGCGCTGCATGACTTTCAGCAGCACCGGGTCGTCGGGAGACTTTTTCAGCGCTTTTTGCCAGATGCCACGCGCTTCCTGTTGATTACCACTGACCCAGAGTACTTCACCGAGATGAGCGGCAATCTCGGCATCGTCGAAGCGGGATAGCGCGGTACGCAGCAGGCGTATAGCTTCAGCATAATTGCCCATGCGGTATTGCACCCAACCGAGACTATCGATAATCGCCGGATCTTCGGGCATGATCTCGATAGCGCGCTTGAGGTAACTGTAGGCCTCATCATAACGCTTGGTCTGATCGGCAAGCGTAAAACCAAGCGCATTCAAGGCATGTGCATTATCGGGCTCGGTCTTGAGAATAATTTTCAAATCTGCTTCCAGCTGATCGATTCGACCCAGTCGCTCAGCCACCAGTGCACGGGCATAGAGCAGGTCGCTGTTGCCGGGAAAAACACCGAGTCCGGTGTCAAAAACAGTCATTGCCTGTTCATACCGACGTGCGATCCGCAGTAATTCACCTTTGGCAACGTAGATACGTACCAGCGATCCATCCGATTGACTGCCTTTAAGCATCGCATCGAGGTGTTGAATGGCTTCATCGGTCTGTCCGGCGAGTCCCAGCATATCGGCAATGCGCAGACGGGCATCGAACTGATAATCGCCGGCATGTACCTGTTCATACCACTCGATGGCCTGGTCGTACTGCTTGCGATTCTCATAAATGCGTCCAAGGTAGTACTGCGCCTCGCCATCACGCTCGTCCATACGCACCAGCATCATCATGTATTTTTCAGCATCGTCCAGACGCTGAGATTCCAGAGACAGCAGCCCCAGGGTATACAGCAGTTCAGCATCATCGGGTGAAGCCTGATGCAGCTTTTCGAACTCGGCGCGCGCCAGGTCATACTCCTTGATGTCGACCAGCAAACGCGCATAGGTCAGGCGCAGACCCTGATCGGCAGGATTACTGTCAACGGCCTTTCGCAGGCTGACAACCGCTTCCCCGGAACGGCCCAGACGCAACAGAACCCTTGCGCGGGCCGCGTGTATGCCGTCGATCTCTTCCAGCGCTAGCGTACGATCCATGTATTCGAGTGCTTCCTCGGATTTGCCATTCTGGGCCGCTAACATGCCATGCAAAAACTGGGCATAAGCCCGCTCTGAATACTTGCCGGCAATTCGTTCCGACACGGCAAGTACGGTGTCGATATTCTTCTCGCGCGCAAGCACACCAAGCAAGGGCGGGAATAACTGGGTATCGTCAAGCTCGCTGGCCTGGATAAGACCATCGATATAGCCAAAGGCCTCGTCGACTTCGTTCTGGCGAATATAAATCGCAGCAATTACCTGGCGCGCTTCGATTCGGTCAGGCTCAAGCTCGACCCAGCGCCGGGCCGCCTCGACGGCCGCTTCCAGATCCTGCCCATAAACCGCAATGCGCACCGCACGCTCGGCAATAGCGGGATTTTGCTGCGATTTCGACAGCGCCAGGTAACGCTCAATAGCCAGTGCCGTGTCACCCTGGTTCAGGGCAATTTCGGCAACCATCAAGTCATAGGCGGCATCGGCAACGGGATCGGCTCGCTGCACCACTGGATTTACCTGCAGCGACCCGGGTTCAAGCGGCGTCGAACCCGGATTCCCAGGCAGAGATAAACCGGCACAAGCCGACGTCAACAGCACGGCCGCGAAAAATAAAGGCCGATTTAAAGAGCTGATCGATTTCAATCTGGTATCCGTAAATGTCGTGAATGGGAGTGTAGCATCTCGCAATAGGATTGTATTTATTGCGATTTGTTCCTCAGATTGTTGTATTTAGCGGTCTTATGCCCGAAAATCTCCTGTTGGCAAGAAACCTTCCTCGAACATGGCCTTACTGTCGCTTGGCATCAATCATTTAACCGCTCCGGTAGATATACGCGAAAAAATCGCGTTTGCGCCCGAGCAAGTGACCGCGGCCCTGCGCGAATTACAAAATATCCCGGCGGTCAACGAGTCAGTTATTGTATCCACCTGCAATCGCACTGAAATCTATTGCGATGCATCGTCGGATTGCAGCGAGGTAATCACCCACTGGCTGACCAGGCATCACGGCATCAACGAGAATAGCCTGTCACCCTATATCTATCACCACAGCGAGCAGGAAGTCGCCCGCCACCTGTTCCGTGTGGCCTCCGGGCTCGATTCAATGGTACTCGGTGAACCGCAAATCCTAGGGCAACTGAAAGATTCCTATGATCGCGCGCGCGTTGACAGCTCGATTAATTCGATACTCGATCGCCTGTTCCAGCACTCGTTTAGCGTGGCCAAGCGCGTGCGTACCGATACGGAAATCGGCGCCAACCCGGTTTCAGTCGCCTTTGCCGCGGTCAGCCTGTCAAAGCAGATTTTTGGAAACCTCGAAGAATTGCACGCCTTGTTGATCGGCGCCGGAGAAACCATCGAACTGGTGGCGCGGCATTTGAAAAGCCAGCAAATCGGTTCAATTACGATCGCCAATCGAAGTCTCGAGCGCGCCATTCTGCTCGCCGACCAGATTGGCGCCGAGGCGGTTCAGATCAATGCCGTCCCGGATCAGCTGGTGCGCGCCGACATCGTCATTACCTCGACCGCGAGCCAGTTACCGATTCTCGGCAAAGGCGCCATCGAGTCGGCTTTGAAACAGCGTAAACATCGACCGATTTTCATGGTCGACCTCGCTGTGCCGCGCGACATCGAACCCGAAGTCGGCAAGTTACAGGACATCTACCTGTATACCGTGGATGATTTGAAATCCGTGGTTGACGAAAACCTGCGCGGACGGGAGCTGGCGGCCGAAGCCGCGCTCGAAATCGTCAATCTCGAAGTGACACTGTTCGACCAATGGCTCAAGACCCACCAATCGTCCGACCAGATTCGCCAGCTGCGCGATGGTGCCGAACTGGTCAAGCAGCAGGCCATCGAAAAGGCGCTGGCGCAACTCGCGTCCGGCTCGGATCCGGAACAGGCCATGCAGCGGCTTGCCAATGAAATCACTAATAAACTACTGCATAAGCCCACCATCGAAATGCGCAAGGCCCTGCAACAAGGGGATGAGAAACGCATCCAGTTGCTCAAATCACTGATCGCTCCCGATCCGAATTAACTCATATGAAAGAATCGCTAGTCACCAAGCTGGAAGCACTCTGCGCCAGGCACGAAGAAATTGCCGGTCTGCTGTCATCGATCGAGGTCATCAATGACCAGGATCGCTTTCGCAATTTGTCGATGGAGTATTCACAGCTGGAGAACCTGGTAAAAAGTTTCAACGCCTTTCAAGCAGCACAGCAAGCGCTCGCCTCGGCCCGCGAAATGCTATCCGAAGAGGATGCCGAGATGCGCGAACTCGCCGAAGAGGAAATTGCCGCTAACAGCGAAAAGATTGCTGCGCTTGAAATCGAATTGCAAAAACTGCTGTTGCCCAAGGATCCAAATGATAGCGCCAATGTGTTTCTGGAAATTCGTGCGGGTACCGGCGGCGACGAGGCCGCAATCTTCGCTGGCGACCTGTTTCGCATGTACAGCCGCTACGCCGAAACACAGAACTGGCAGCTCGAAGTGCTGAACAGCAGTGAAGGTGAGCACGGCGGATATAAGGAAATCATCGCGCGCATCATCGGCAACGGTGCCTATTCGCATCTCAAGTTCGAATCCGGCGCGCACCGCGTACAGCGTGTGCCTGAAACAGAATCTCAGGGGCGTGTGCATACCTCTGCGGCGACGGTCGCGATCATCCCCGAGAGTGAAGATGTGCAAAAAATCGAAATCAATCCGGCTGACCTGCGTGTCGATACTTTTCGTGCCTCCGGCGCCGGCGGTCAGCACGTCAATAAGACCGATTCGGCTATTCGGCTTACGCATCTGCCCACCGGCACCGTGGTTGAATGCCAGGACGAGCGTTCCCAGCACAAGAACAGGGCGCGAGCGATGTCATTGCTACAGGCACGCATTTACGATGCGGAGAAACAGAAACAGGATGCCGAACAGGCGGCCGAACGCAAATCGCTGGTCGGAGGTGGCGATCGCTCGGAACGGATACGTACCTATAATTTCCCGCAGGGACGGATGACCGACCATCGAATAAACCTGACCTTGTACAAACTCGATGAAATCATACAGGGCGGCCTCGGCCAGGTGGTCGATCCGCTAATGCACGAATACCAGGCCGAACAACTCGCCAGTCTCAGCGACGACGATCGTGGATTAAACTGACTTACCCTCGCTTGCGCGAGGGTAAGTCATCCCCGCGAAAGCGGGGATCTTGTAACGGCGGCGCCGTGGCTATCGAAGCCCTTTGCCAGATTCCGCTACGTCGGACCGCAGCTTACGCGGGAATGACGGGAAAACGAACGCCTTCCGACGTAGCGAAGATATCTTGGGTATTAGTCATCCCCGCGCAAGCGGGGATCCTGTAATGGCGGCGCCGTGGCTATCGAAGCCCCTTTGCCAGATTCCGCTACGTCGGACCGCAGCTTACGCGGGAATGACAACGCCGTCCGACGTTTCGAGAACGACGGCTTTTTATCAAACGTAATCCTTGTACTTGTCGAGAAAACGGATCGGTTTGGCCAGCGCGTCGCGACGGAAGGGATCGCCGAGCTCGCGCGTACACATGATTTCGAGTACGGTCGTCTTGCCGCTGTTCATCTGCATGTCGACAGCTTTTTCCAGTGCCGGCCCGACGTCTTCAAGTTGATCCACGGTAATACCCTCGGCGCCCATGGCGCGGGCAATGCCGGCCCATGATTCGCTTTCCAGTTCGCCCGCGACAAACCGACGATTGTAAAAATCGACCTGGTTCTTTTTTTCGGCACCCCATTGACGGTTGTGAAATACGACCGCGGTTACCGGGATGTTGTGGCGAACCGCCGTCATCGTCTCCATCATGCTCATGCCCCAGGCGCCGTCACCGGCATAGGCAATTGCGGGGCGATCCGGGCTGGCTACCTTGGCACCCATCACGGTGGGCAGGGCGTATCCACAGTTGCCGAAACTCATCGGCGCAAGGAAACTGCGCGGCTCATCGAAGCGCAGGTAAGAGTTGGCGACCGAGTTGATGTTACCGATGTCGGTCGAAACCATCTTGCTTGCCGGCATCGCCTTTTCGAGTTCACGTAATACCTGGCGCGGGTGCAACCAGTTGCCCTGTTCTTTATTTTGCTCTTCGATCATGTCGAGGCTGTAGGCATCTTTCTCGTGCGTCCAGTTATCGAGCTCATCTTCCCAGGCTGCTTTTTCCGCCGCAATTTCTTTGGCGCGGGCTTCACGGCTGTCGTCACAGGCAAGTGACTTGTCGGCGATACGGTTCATCAGCGCCCTGGCACTGGCTCCAGCGTCACCGCAGATACCCACAGAAATCTTCTTCACCAGTCCAAGCATTTTATTGTCAGCGTCGACCTGAATGATCTGGGCATCTTTCGGCCAGTAATCCATACCGTGCTGGGGCAGCGTGCCAAAAGGTCCGAGGCGCGTGCCGAGTGCGAGTACGACATCGGCTTTGGAGATCAGTTTCATCGCTGCTTTGGAACCCTGGTAGCCCAGTGGGCCAGCCCATAACGGATGGCTCGACGGGAACGAGTCGTTGTGCAGATAAGAGTTGACCACCGGTGCGCCAAGGCGCTCGGCGAGTGCCTTGCATTCGTCGATCGCATCGGCCATTACCACGCCACCACCGGATACGATGACCGGGAATTTAGCCCTGGCCAGCAATTCGGCGGCCTGGTTGAGACTGCTGTCGCCACCCGGTCCGCGATCGAGGCGTTGCGGCTGCGGGATTTCGACGTCGATCTCACCGTAGAAGTAGTCGCGTGGAATGTTCAGCTGGGTCGGTCCCATTTCAGACATGGCACGATCAAAACAGCGGCCGGTAAACTCTGCCATGCGATTGGGGTTATTGACGTGTCCCTGGTACTTGGTGAACTCCTCGAACATCGGTAACTGGTTGGCTTCCTGGAAACCGCCCAGACCCATACCCATGGTGCCGGTTTCGGGGGTGATTATAACCACCGGTGAATGTGCCCAGTAAGCGGCCGCAATGGCAGTCACGCAGTTACTGATACCCGGGCCGTTCTGACCGATCACTACACCGTGACGGCCACTGACGCGCGAATAGCCATCGGCCATATGTGCAGCGCCTTGCTCATGCACTACCGGGATCAGGCGTATGCCGGCGGGTGCGAAAATATCCATCGCATCCATAAACGCGGAACCCATGATGCCGAACATGTCAGTGACATTGTTCGCGACCAGGGTTTCTACAAACGCTTCACTGGGGGTCATTTTCATGTTCTTTCCTCGATGGGTCAAAATAATCTGGCTGGGTAACATAAAGTACCCGCTTTTTAGTTGTAGTACCAGTTGTGAGCAATCTTTGATGCCAAGCGCGCGTCCCTGCCCCCGGCAGGCGGCCTGGCCCACCCATCTCATCGACCTGCGCAGCGAGGGCGTCGTAGCGGAGCAGATGCCGAGCGGGAATTCGGTGAGATATGCGGCTAGACGCCGCTGTGGATCAGTTCGGCGAGCAGGCGAATGCCGGGTTCGATCTGTTTGGCACTGATCGACGAATAACCCAGACGAATGAAGTTCTGTGGTGGGTTATTCTGCATGAAGCAGATATCCCCGGACTCGATCAAGATGCCGGTGGCGCGCGCACGTTCCTTCAGTTCGCGCGTATCGAGCCCGGCGGGACCCTCGACCCAATAGGAAGTGCCGCCAAATGAAGGAATACGCGACGATTCGGGCAAGTGCCGATTGAGTGCTTCACCCATCACTTGCCAGCGATTTTTATAGGTCTCGCTGAGTCGGTGAATCAACGAATCGTGGTGGCCCATCGACAGGAACAGGGCAACGATGCGTTGATTATTGGCAGGTGGGTGGCGCACCATCAGGCGCCGCAGCGCACGCGCTTCATCGATTAACGGCCGCGGCGCAACCATATAACCGAGACGCAGGCCCGGTGCGAGGGTTTTCGACAAGCTGCCGACGTAGATCACACGCTCGCTGGCGTCGAGACTTTTCAACGCCGGAGTCGGGTCACCAACAAAGTTGATTTCGCTTTCATAGTCATCCTCGATAACCAGAATATCGTTTTGCTCGGCCTGCTTGAGCAATTGCTCGCGGCGCGCCAGTGGCATGGTCACCGTAGTGGGAGACTGGTGACTCGGCGTAACGTAAACAAATTCGCAGGAACACAGGTCGGAATTGACCACCACGCCGTGGTCGTCTACCGTCAACGGCACCATTTGCGGCGATTTGAGCTCGAAGATATTGCGCGCATCGGGGTATCCCGGATTCTCCATACCGACGCGAGTCCCCTTGCCGGTTAACAGGTCCGCAAGAATGTAGAGCGCCTGTTGCGCACCCATGGTTATCAGGATTTCGTCGCGTGCGGCCCACACGCCGCGGCGCGGCAATATGCGCGCCTGGATTTGCTCGATCAGCAGCGGATCATCGATGTCGATTCGATCTGGCGTCACGTCCTGGATATCGCTGACGGAGAGTGCCTGGCGGCAACAGTCGCGCCAGTCGGCTACCGGAAACAGGGCCGGGTCAAGCTGTCCGAACAGAAACGGATATGGATAGTTCTTCCAGTCTACCGGTTTGATGATGTTGCGTTGCTCGGATGGGTAAAACTTGATATGCCGCTTCCAGTCGGGCGGACTATGCTGGCCATCGAACTTGAGGGGCTCGACCCGCACGCGTCCCGCGAGCATGGTCTTGTCGATGTAGTAGCCGCTGCGCTCGCGCGCTACCAGGTATCCCTCGTCGATCAGCTGCTGATAAGCCAGCACCACGGTGTTGCGCGCAATGCCCAGGTGCCGCGCCAACTCCCGCGACGATGGCAGAGGCAACTCCAGCGGCAGTTTGTCGTCGAGGATTGCGCTCACTATCATTTCGCGCAGCTGGCGCTGATAGCTGATCTTGCGGTCCCGGGAAATGCGGAACAGACGATCCCACATTATCTGGTCAGAGCGGCTTGGCATCGCTTTCCGAATTGGCATATATAAATGGCATAATCTGGCTCTATTGTATATTGTTCATTTCAAATTAGCCTCTGTTTCCCCCACCATGAAATAGCCGGGTCGAACAGCGGGGCCTGCTTAAACGGAGATTGTGATGAAACCTGAAAACATCAATGAAATAGTCGGTAGTGACCGCAACCATTTGTGGCATCACCTGGTGCAGCACAAACCCTGGCAGCAGAGCGATCCCATGGTCATTGTCGAGGGTAAGGGCATGCGGGTGACCGATCACAACGGCCGCGAGTATCTCGATGCCGTTTCCGGTGGCGTGTGGACCGTGAATGTCGGCTACGGCCGCGAAAGCATCGCCAACGCGGTGCGCGACCAAATTCTCAAGATGTGTTACTTCGCCAATTCAGCGGGCAATATCCCGGGCGCTCAATTCGCCGAGAAACTGATCGACAAGATGCCCGGCATGAGCCGCGTTTATTATTCCAATTCCGGCTCTGAAGCCAATGAAAAAGGTTTCAAACTGGTACGCCAGCTGGCGGCCATGAAGAACGGTGGCAAGAAACACAAGATCATCTACCGTGATCGCGACTATCACGGCACCACGATTACTACCCTGAGTGCCGGTGGGCAGGCGCAGCGCAAGGATCAGTATGGACCCTTCACCCCGGGATTTGTCGAAATACCCCATTGCCTGGCCTATCGGGATCCGCGCGGCGGCGACCCGGACTACGGTGTGCAAGCGGCGCGAGACCTGGAAAAAGTTATCCTTGCCGAAGACCCCGATACCATCGGTTCGGTCTGCCTCGAACCCATCACCGCCGGCGGTGGCGTTATCGTGCCACCCGAAGGGTACTGGGAGACCGTGCAGGAAATCTGCACCAAATACGGCGTTTTAATCCACATCGACGAGGTGGTCTGTGGTATGGGCCGCACCGGCAAGTGGTTCGGATATCAGCATTACGGCGTCAAACCGGATATCGTGACCATGGCAAAAGGGGTTGCCAGCGGTTACGCCGCCATTTCAGTCATGGTGACGACCGAAGATCTGTTCAACGAGTTCCTCGCCGAACCCGACGACAAGATGAGTTATTTCCGTGACATCAGCACCTTCGGCGGATGTGCCGGCGGCCCGGCGGCGGCGCTCGCCAACATGCAGATAATCGAAGAAGAGAATCTGCTCGATAATGTTAACCTGATGGGCGATTACCTGATGGACAGTCTCAATGCACTGATGGACAAGCATGAAATCATTGGTGAAGTGCGCGGCAAAGGCCTGTTCGTCGGTGCCGAGCTGGTCAAGGACCGCGGCACGCGCGAACCCGTCGACGAGTCGATCGCAGCAGCCGTTGTCGGCGACTGCCTGAAGCAAGGCGTCATGATCGGCCGTACCAATCGCAGCCTCGCGAAATACAACAACACCCTGTGCCTGAGCCCCGCATTGATTTGCACTCGCGACGATATCGATGAAATCGTGACCGCAATCGATGTTGCATTGGGCAATCTGCCGCAATAGCAGCAAGATGACGCTGCGTAGCCTTCATTCCCCTGGGGCAGCGCCCAACAAAACGGATGCGGGCATGGGCGGCTCGATATTGGCCGACAACGCCGATACCGCGCAGCTTCCCGCTTCACGAGGTCAGCTTGAAGAATCGCCGGGCAGTTAAGGTCGCTTCCTCACCACTCGTTTCTACCCGGATCGCTTCGACATGAGCATCCCGCGCGCCGTCCGGGATCATGCCGGGTTCTACGGCGGAACCTCGGGTTGCTGATCACCGATATTGTCGAACGTCTGGCAGCGGATGATTTTCTGTTTGTCGAATCCAGGCTATCCGTGCGCATACTGTCGGATATCATGGCCACCCCGGTGGGTGATGACCCAGTCTTTCTGGATAGCTGGAATCGGCTCGAGCAGGATCAATACATGGCTGACGGTGGCCGCTATCGTAAACGGCGCCACGCGACTTATGCGATCGACGGCGCCGGGCAGCGCGCCCGCTTAATGCCGTACCAACCTCATTACCAGACCCTCGACTACAATCCGCTCAACGGCGGGGTGGCACGCTACTTCGCGCCGATACTCGACGATCTGCATCAAAGCATAACGCTTGCGGCCCTGCTCGAATTTGGCAACCGGGTGTTCAGCCAGATCACCGGCAATCCACAGTGGCATATCGAGTTACATCAGTTCCGCATCGAGGCCCGGGATGGACGCATGGGCAAGCCGACACCCGAAGGCGTGCATCGCGACGGGGTCGATTTTGTCATCGTGGTGATGGTCAAGCGGGTCAATATCGACAGTGGCGCGACTACCATCTATAACCTCGATCATCAACTGGTGGGCGAATTCACCCTGCGCGATTCCTTTGACATGGTGTTGGTGAATGATCGCAAGCTTTACCACGGTGTCACCGCCATTACCCAGCTCGATGCAGATGAGGAAGCCTTTCGCGACGTGCTGGTAATCACCTTCAAACTGAAGAATATCGTCTGATATCTAGCGTAATACGCGCCCCCTGGAGTCATTCCCACCCCTGGAGTGATTGCCAATCGGGTGCAGCCGGCTTAGCGGCGCTCCGACGCATCGAGATGGCATCAAAAGGTGAAAAGGCGTGATAAGTCGCCTGCAGTCGCGAACAGGTCGGGATTCTCGTGTATCTTCCAGCGCTAATTACTTATAATTTGACGCAGTTTTAACCTTCGGAACCGGCGGCAGGAACAATCGTGGAAAGAGAAGCAATGAATTTTGACGTGGTCATTATCGGCGCAGGACCGTCGGGATTGAGCGCGGGTATTCGTCTCGCACAAATGGCGCAACAACAGGAGCGCGAGCTGACTATTTGTATTCTTGAGAAGGGCGCCGAGGTCGGCGCTCATATCCTGTCCGGGGCGGTTATCGAAACACGCACGCTGACTGAATTGATCCCCGACTGGAAGGAAAAGGACGCGCCGGTTAAAATCGAGGTCAAGTCCGACACCTTCAAATATCTCACCGAGCGCGGTTCGTTCTCGCTGCCCACACCACCACAAATGCATAACGAGGGCAATTACATCATCAGCCTCGGTAACCTGTGTCGCTGGTTGGCGGAGCAGGCCGAAGAACTCGGGGTGGAGATTTTCCCTGGTTTCGCCGCCGCCGAAGTGCTCTACGACGATAACGGCGCGGTACGCGGTGTCGCCACTGGTGACATGGGCATCGGCAAGGATGGCAAGCCCACTGACAGTTACCAGCCCGGTGTTGAATTGCTTGGCCGCCAGACCATTTTCGCCGAGGGTTGCCGGGGTTCGCTGGCCGCTGAACTGATGGATAAATTCAATCTGCGCGAGGGCATTGAACCGCAGACATACGGCATTGGCATCAAGGAAATCTGGGAAGTCAAACCCGAGCTGCACGACGAGGGCGCGACCCTGCACACCATCGGCTGGCCACTCAAGTCCGACGTCTATGGCGGATCCTTTCTCTATCACAACGAGAATAATCAGATCGCGGTCGGTTTCGTAGTGGGTCTCGATTACGCCAATCCGCACCTGAGCCCGTTTCACGAGTTCCAGCGGTTCAAAAACCACCCTGAGATTCGTCCGTTATTCGAAAGTGGAAAGCGCATTTCCTATGGTGCACGCGCCATTTCCGAAGGGGGCCTGCAATCGATTCCAAAGTTGACCTTCCCCGGTGGTTTGCTGGTCGGGGACAGTGCCGGTTTTCTCAACGTCCCCAAGATCAAGGGTACGCATACCGCGATGAAGTCAGCGATTCTGGCAGCCGATTCGGTGTTCGAGTTACTGCCGCTGGAATACGATGCAGAAAATCCGGGCGTTGCACTTGAAGCCACCAGCTACCCGCAAAAACTGCAGCAATCCTGGTTGTGGCAGGAGTTGCACAAGGTACGCAATATTCGCCCTGGATTCCACCGGGGTTTGTGGCTGGGCCTGCTCAACGCCGCACTCGAATCCTACGTGTTTCGTGGAAAAGCGCCCTGGACCATGGGCCACCATGCCGACCACGAGCAGACCGGGCTCAAGGGCGACTATCCCAAAATCGAATACCCGAAGCCCGATGGTGTGGTCAGTTTCGATCGCCCGTCATCGGTCTATCTGTCGGGCACCTTTCATGAAGACAATCAACCCGCGCATTTACGCCTGCGCGACGACAGCGTGCCGATACTGCTCAACCTCGAGAAATATGATGCGCCAGAGCAGCGTTATTGCCCGGCGGGTGTCTATGAAATCGTGGAGCTCGAGGGAAAACCTGCGCTGCAGATCAATGCGCAAAACTGTGTGCACTGCAAGACCTGCGATATCAAGGATCCGAGTCAGAATATTCACTGGACGGTACCCGAAGGTGGCGGCGGTCCTGCTTATCCCAACATGTGAAGCGAGCACGCGGGATCGCGGCGAGATCGCTGCGCTCGCAAGTCGCTTATCGCCGGAGTCAGGCCATGCCTCATTGCATTATTGATTACTCGCAGGATGTCAGTGCCGAGATCGAGATCGATCGTCTGATCGAGGCCGTTCATCTCGGTGCAATGGATTCCGGGCTGTTCCCCGAATACGACATCAAAACGCGTGCGGTTGAATTTGCGCAGCATCGCACCGGGCAAACCCGCGACTCCTTCGTGCACGTCGCAGTACACCTGTTGTCGGGTCGTAGCGACCAACAGAAGATCGCTCTGAGCGAAGGGATGTTGGCGCGCATCGAGCCACTGCTGCCCACTGTGGTCAGTGTTGGAGTTGAGATCTGCGACATGCATCGCGCCAGCTACCGCAAACGGGTGCTGGCAACCGTTTAACCGGCAATCACCGCTTAGTCCGCGGAGCAGGCTGCCATCATCCTGTCGCGTGCATCGGTCCAGCAAATCGGCTCCAGTCGCCGCAGCAAATCCCAGCTTTGCTGCACGTCGATACTCAGATAGGCGTTATCGGGCTCGAGTCGTTGCTGGTGTGCGCACAGGCACACACTCATGCAAAGACGCATACCGATCATGTCGAATATCAGGCCGATTTCGCTTTCGGTGAGCGCCAGGCCGAGATGATAGCCACGCACCACCGCCTCGGCACTGGCCATTGGATCGGGTTGCTCGAGCATCGCGTAGGCCGCGGCGATAGCCGGCTCCAACACCAGCCAGGAATGAATCATATCGCCAAAATCGATGATGCTGGTCACTCGCGTGCCGCCTTCATTCACGATCACGTTTTCGCGGTTGGCGTCGTTGTGAATGACGCTGCGACGTAACTGGTCCTGCAGCGCCACCACTCGAGCGAGATAACCGCTTTCAAAGTGCTCCACCAGCTGGCGCTCGTCGTCGTTTGCCAGCAATGGTTTATAGGCAGCGAGGCCCACACCCGTGGTTTCCATGTTCCACAGCAGGGGACGCTCGAGTCCCGGATGGGCAAATCCGCTCAGCGCCCGGTCGAGGCGGGCCAGGTTCGAGCCGAGATCCAGTAACAGCTCGCTACTGGAGACCGCGATCTCGGACCATATTCGACCTTCAAGATAGGGTAGTACGCGGCAGTAATGTTTTCGGTCATGGGCATCCCGCAGGATTTCAATCTGCTTGCCGTTAACCGATTCGAGCGCGCAGGCAATCAACGGGAAGACTCGTTCGCGACGCAGACGCTCAAATACCTGGTGCTGACAATCCAGCATATCCAGCGACTCATCGGCATTGGCGATCTTGAAGACGAATTTGCCACGCGCATCGCTGATCCGGTAGTTCAGATCGCGCTCACCGTGGAGCAATTTCATGGGCCCCTGCAGCGCATACAGGCGTTGTGCGATAGCGGCGGTTTCCTGCGCATCGAATTCGGGTAAAAGACAACTATCTGACATGGCGGCCGGGAGCGTAAAAAGCCCCATTGTACGCCATGTCGCAAATGGTTAACTAACAGTCGTAGACGTTCCGGGACGGTAAATATATAGTCCGCGGCTATTCATTAAATACTTCAGCCAGGAGCAGTTCATGTCGCTTCGTCTCGGGATCGACACCGGCGGTACATTCACCGATGCAGTGCTGGTCGACGACCAGAAACAGATCATCAATGCGGAAAAAAGCCTCACCACGCGCTTTGATTTGAGTTTAGGCATCGGTGATGTCATCGGTAAACTGCCAGCAGCCGCGCTGGCCAACATTTCCATGGTGTCGCTGTCGACGACGCTGACCACTAATTCGGTCGTCGAAGACCTCGGCGCACCGGTGTGCGTGTTGCTGCCCGGCTATACCCCTGAGCAGGTCAAGCAAAGTGGCCTGCTCGACATATTGCCGGCGCAGATGGTGGTGATTCTGGAGGGCGGTTACGATGCCGTCGGCCGCGAACGCAGGCCACTGGACGAAGAAGCCGCGCGCGCCGCGATCAAAGCGCTGCAGGATGAAGTGTCGGCCTTTGCCATTTCCAGCATGTTCGGGACGCGCAACAGCAGCCATGAGAATCGCCTCAAGCAAATGGTGCTCGAGATCACCGGAATGCCCGTCATCTGCGGCCATGAGCTTGCCTCCAGTCTCGGTGCACCGCGGCGTGCGCTCACCGCCGCGCTGAACGCACGCATGGTGCCGGCGATCAAGGAGCTGGTCGGCTCGGTACAAACCATTCTTGCACGTCACCATATCGATGCGCCATTGATGCTGGTCAAGGGCGATGGATCGCTAGCGAGTCTGGCCAATGCGATCGAAAAACCGATTGGCACGGTTCTCTCGGGACCGGCGGCCAGCGTCATCGGTGCCTGCCAACTGTCGGGGCTCGAGAATGCGATTGTCGCCGACATGGGTGGCACAACCACCGACATTGCTATTGTCAGTAACGGCCAGCCGGAACTCAGCGATGACGGCGCACGCATCGGCGACTGGCAGCCCATGGTCGAGGCCGTGCGCGTCAATTCGATCGGCCTCGGCGGTGACAGTGAACTTCGCTTCGGCGGCCACGTGGGTCTCACCATCGGCCCGCGGCGAGTGGTGCCGACCAGCTTGCTGGCGCATTTGTATCCGCAGGTGGTACCGCGCCTGGAAGCGCAGCTTGCGGGCATGGTCAGTGCGCGCAGCAATCGTTTCGTGATGCGCCTCGAGAATAACCAGGCCCTGCTCAACCAGCTCGGCCCGGTCGAGATCGAAGCCTGGGAACTGCTTTCCGATACACCCATCGAGCTCGAGACCATGGTGCTGGAAGATCGTCAGTTCGCGCGTGCGCTCGCCAAACTGAAACGTCTCGGTCTCGCTATTTACAGCGGCTTCACCCCATCGGATGCGGTGCATGTGCTCGGCATCAATTCTCATTGGGATGCGCATGCGGCAGAACTGTCAGCGCGCATCTGGATGCGCCAGATGCGTTTCATGTACGGTTATGGCAAGTGGGACAGTGACGACGTCAATGCCGCATGTACCCAGGTTTACGATCTGGTAACGGCAACCATTCGCCGCCTGCTGATCGAAGTCGGTTTGAACGAGTTTGACCTCGCCGGTAAATCGAGCAAGACCAGCGGCATCGTCGACACCATCACCCGAATGGTCATAGGCACCCATGAAAACAAGGGTCGCAAGCCTCTGTTCAACCTTGATTTCGCGAGTGATTATCCCATCGTTGCGGTCGGCGCTCCGGCAGCGAGTTATTATCAAAGCGTTGCCGACAGCATGCATATCGGCCTGCACCTGCCCGAGCATGCGGACGTCGCCAACGCCTTTGGTGCAGTAATGGGCAGTGTGATTCAGCGTGCCCAGATTACCGTCACGCAACCCCAGCACGGTATTTTCTGCCTGTTCCACGGCGATCAGCCAAGGCACTTCGAAAATCTCGCAGCAGCGCGGGCCGAGGCCGAGCAGCTGGTGACTGGCCTGGCCCGGGACAAAGCACTGGAAGCTGGCGCCATCGATCCCACGGTGACGCTCAAGTTTGACGATATCCATGTACTGGATGATATCGATGGCGAATTGTTTCTTGAATCGACAGTGATCGCGACCGCTATCGGTCCCGCCTGTAATTGGCGCTAGCCCTCAGCAGCCAGATGGGGATTAGCCCGAAACTGGAAGACCGCCTGCGTGAGTATGGCTTGTTTGTGCGCGGCGTTACGCGCCTTAGCGATGCAGAAATTGAATACTATAGCTGTGATCCGAGTAATCTCCAGCTTGCCCTGATCGGCAACATCGGCTCGAGCTACTGGGCACATTTCAGCCAATCGGAGGAATTCAAGGATGGCGCCGCGCATCCACTGGATCGCTGGAGTCGACGCGTCGCCGAAACGATCGCAAAGCCGCTATCGCTACAAGCGCTGTATCCTTTCGATGGACCACCCTATTATCCATTTCAGCAATGGGCGCGACGTGCGGAGAGTCTTGAACAGTCACCCATCGGGGTCATGATTCATCCGCAATTCGGTCTGTGGCATTCCTATCGCTTTGCGCTGCTTGGCACTGGTTTCGAGGTTGAAACTGCGGGCATTTGTTCAACATCGGGCGGTGACTCACCCCGCGCATCACCCTGCCTGGACTGCGCCAGCAAGCCCTGCTTGCATAGCTGTCCGGTCGCTGCGTTTGATGTCGCTGGGTACGCGGTCGAGCGTTGCTTCGATTACTTGCAACAGACGCCACAAGCCGAATGCCACCAACAAGGCTGCCTGGCGCGAAATGCCTGCCCGATTGCGCCCAAACTGAGTTACGTCGCCGCACAGGGGCGTTTTCACCTGCGCGCTTTTTTGCAGGCGCAGCAAGCCCGTTCTGGTGCATAAACTGCGCTTGTCGGGACCTTTGCTGCCAGCATTAAAAAGCCGTAAATCCAACCCCGGTTTTGCTGGACTCATCTATAATCACACCGTGTAGTAATCAATTTTTTCTTATAAGTTAACAAGGACCTGGGTCTACGAGGTAGTACCGTTCCGTATGGCAAAACTTGGAAGCATCTTTTTCAATCGAACGCTTAACCAATTTCTCGAATGTGAGGACCCCGGTGGAAAAAAGGGCCAGTCGCTGGTGGAAAAACTTCGAGAGTCCACTAATTCCAATCTGGATAAGGTTCTGGAAACCATTGCCCAGGTGGATGACCCGCATCGCGAAGCCCTGAAACAGCTGTGCTTCGAATCCGTGGATGGTTTTTCGGAAGACCAGTTTCTTAACAGGGCGTCAACCAGTAACTCGGATGGCAGTGCCAGTGCGACGCCACCAAAAGCGATCGATGCCAGCAAGCTGTTTCAGCGCCTGCACGAATCGGGCGCCGCGATCGGTGACGTCATCGAACGCCTCAGCGAGCAGAAGCGATTTTTACGCCCTGAAGAGATCATCAACAATTCCCTCAAGCTCGACGACCCCGACTATGCCCTGATGTTACTGCAGCTGGCAGAAGAGTCAGAGATTCCAGTCAACCTGTCAAAGTTGAGCTTCAAGCTCGACAAGTTTGAGAGTGCCGAATTCCGCATCAAGCTGCTGCATTATTTCGGTAGTGTCAACGAACCCAAGATCCCATTAATCGTCGCGCGCTTCCTCGAGGACGAGAACAAGGTTGTGATACTAGAGGCGTTGAAGACGCTGAAACGGATGCAATTCAATTATGACGTTTCGGTGTTGCTGCCCTATACCGAAACCATGTCCGGTATCCAGCACGAGCAGGTGATGGACATCATCAAAAAGCGGGCTGATACGGATCTGGTTCCCCATCTTTCAGCCTACCTGAACGGCAAGTCTGAGGAGCTGAACGATTTCTTCGCGGAAATTGTCGCCACCCGGGCCGATACGAAAAGTTTCGAGAGATTTCTGCGGCGCCTGATGTTAGAGGACGCACCGGCCCAACAGCATGCGATCGATTGCGTGAAAAAATTTGCCAACAAAAATCTCTCGCGCGTCGCGCATGAACTGACTAACCACGACCAGGAGTTTGTTCGCAACGCGGCGCAACGCCTCGTGGTCAATCTGATCGAAGGCGAAGACCTCGATAAAATCGAGAAATTTGCACTCAACGAGAATCCAAAGCTGCGCGAGCGCGCCATCAAGTCACTCGGCAAGTCAGCCAACCGTAGTGCCATATCTATTTTGCAAAAGCTGGTCGATGCCTGGCCTGAAGATACCGTGCTCGCATTGCGTACCGTACAACAACTCGGATTCGAACACGGCCTCGAAATAGCCTTCGATGCGCTCAGAAATCGCGATGCCAATTTGCAGCGCGCCGCGCTCGAAACCATCGAAGCCATCGCCAGTGAAACCTGTGCTGAAGACATACGCGATAACATAGTTCGCGGTCTCGCGCGCCTTGCCGACGAATTGAAGGAGTATGCCAATGAGGTGATCGCGCGCTTGACCCGCGAATACGGGCTTGCCGACATGCTGATCTCTGACCAGGAGGCCAGCGTCGATTTCCAGGTCGATGCCGAGCAAATCGCATTCACGACCGGCACTACATCCCGTTCATCGCCACTCGACCTGTTAACACCGGGTTCGCTGTGGATGGATCGCTATCGTATCCAGCAAGAGATCGGACGCGGTGCGATGGGGAGGGTCATGCTGGTCGAAGATGACATGGTCGACGAAACCATGATCATCAAGTTCATGTTACCCGGGCTTACCATTGACAAGAAATCGACCGAACGCTTCAAGCGCGAAGTCAAATACGCACGTCGAATCAGTCACCGTAATGTTATCCGGGTTCACGATCTGTTGATCAAGGATGGCGTTTGTGCGATCTCGATGGAGTATTTCGAAAGTCGCGGACTGGAGATGATCCTCAAGGAAAACCCGCCTTTCGATTTACGCGAGAGCCTCAAGCTGCTATACCAGGTAGCCAGCGGAATGGTGGCCGCGCATGAGCAGAAAGTCTTCCACCGCGATCTCAAACCGAGCAACGTCCTGATCAACAGTAATGGCCACCTGAAAATCGTCGACTTCGGTATAGCATCGGCGGGTACCGCCAGCGAATCGACTTTGACCCAGACTGGCTCAATTATCGGTAGCCCCGCATATCTGGCACCGGAGCGCGCGATTGGCGCCGATGCCGATGAACGCTGTGATATCTATTCACTGGGCGTAATGGCCTATAACGTGCTGAGCGGCCGACTACCCTATGTCGGCAGGCCAATGGAAGTCATCATGCAGCATCGCAAGGGGAATGCGGTGCCGGTAGCGGAAGTCAATCCGGCCATACCCGCCGATGTCGCGGCGCTGGTAACCAGTATGATGACCGTTGACCCGGAAGACCGACTGCAAACGATGGCCGATGTGCGCGACCGCATCCGTAAGCTGCTCGGCAAGGACGACTGATCGCCTTTATCGCCAGGGACCTACTGGCTGGTTGATGTCATTCCCGCGTGCGGAAACAAGCGCGCGGTTCAGGCAAAACCCGGGGGATTCCACTGGTCCATCATTTTCTGGCGTGCAGCATTGAGTCGCTCGGACATTAACGCGGTAAAAAGCTTGAACAACGCATAGCCGAATTGTGGATCTTTTTCACATCGTGCCAGGATGGCGCGACCGTCAAATTCGAGAAATTCCGTATCTTCCACCGCACGCGCCAGAAAATTCCAGCGATAGGGTGGTATCAGCCAGGACCAGCCGAGTATCTGATCTTCGCCGAGGACCTGCAATTCCAGCGCTGGACCGACCAGCGCAGGCACCTGTACTGATACCTTCCCTTTACGCACCAGGTAAAACTTGTCGGCTGGCTTTCCCTGTTGAAACAAAACTTCACCCCGGGCGACCTGTCTTTCAGTCGCAAATTCAGCTAGCAGCTTGATGTAATCATCATTCAGCCCCGAGAAGAAATCATGGATGGCGAGATATTCGGCTATCGACGGCATATCTACTCTCTTCAGTTTACAGACTGGTTAATTTTGCGCCCGGCTCGCGCAGAGATTATTGATCCCCAGCAACTAGATATCATTTAATTCACTCCCTTAATCCCGACCTGATCCCGAAAGGTTAGCAGGGCCGCTCTCGACGAACCCGTTGTATTTCAGCCAGATCCGACCTCGACCTGCACCCGCGCTCGGAAATGGCAGGAACCATACGCGCCAGTATGTGAGCGTTTCGGATGGATTTTTAACGCCGCAATCGAACCATTCCACCGCAGATTTATCGGCCTTTTGAAAAAATCGGGCAACCTGGCATTTCTGACGCCTTGTGTGCCGTGAGTGCAAGGCAAAAAGCCATCCGATAGCGCGAACAATACGCGCCAGTATGTGAGCGTTTCGGATGGATTTTTAACGCCGCAATCGCGGCACACAAGGCGTCAGAAAAAAGGTGGCCGTCCCTGGCCGCGTGATACCATCAACATTCGGGGGGGAGGAGATATTGATGTACACGAACCCTATATATAGGAGATTTCACCGATTTCGAAAGTGAACCAGTTCATAATATATGAGTGAACAAATCGATAGCGCCATTCGCTGGGCTCGCAGCCGAATTGAAGCCTGCAGTGACACTGCGCGGCTCGATGCCGAATTGCTGTTGGCACACTGTCTCGGCAAACCCCGCAGCTATCTCTATAGCCGGCCCGAAGAACACCTGAGCAACGCTTGTTGGCAACATTATCAGCAGTTGGTCGAGCGCCGCCTCGAGCCGACGCCGATCGCTTACCTGCTGGGTACGCGGGAATTCTATTCACTGCAGTTCAACACGCGCGCGCAGGCACTGGTGCCACGACCAGAAACTGAACTGTTGGTTGAACAGGCGCTGCAATTGATCGCTCCACAACATCCCATGCGAATCTGCGACCTCGGTACCGGCAGTGGAGTAATCGCCATTACACTGAAAACAGAAAGGCCATTGGCACAGTTATACGCTACCGACATTGATCCCGCGTGCATCGATCTGGCACGCGAAAACGCATTGCAGCATGGAGTTGCAATTGAATGGTTCGAATCGGACTGGTATCGCAATCTACCAGAAGCACTTCGCTTCGAGCTGATTGTCTCCAATCCTCCCTACATCGCTGCGAATCACCCTTTCCTGGGTCAGGGTGATCTCCCTGCAGAACCACGACTGGCGCTAAGTCCGGGTGACACCGGCCTTGAGGCTCTGCAGCAAATAATCAACGGTGCGCATCGACACCTCGTCGATAGAGGATATCTGGTACTGGAACACGGTTACGATCAGCAGGCAGCCGTTGCCGAATTGCTCACGGCAAACGGTTTCGTGGATATCCGATGCGAATTCGACCTCAACGACTTACCACGCACCAGTATTGCGAAACGAGTTGAAAATCCAGATTACGCAGCGTAGGCTGAAGCGATGGATGACGCGGACCGCTATCGATGTCGCCGCATTTACCTGAAGCAAAGCGACAATCAGGCTTACCAGGCTGAAGCTGCCTGTGGGGCACTGGCCAATATCGAAGGTATACTGCTCGCCGCGCCATTCGACCAGCATTGCATTCACATCATTTATTCGCTCGACAAGCTGTCCTTTGAAATCGTTATCGAATTACTCAATGAACTGGAATTTGAAACCGACAAATCCCTGTTATTATCTCTGCGAAATACCATTTTCTGTTTCCTCGAAGACAACGCTCGTGACAATATGCATATCGACGTGACCGAGTTCCAACAGGATGACAACGAAGGCCACGATGCACCGCCACAACTGGACGACGAAAAATACTGGGATGATTACCACTAGGGCCCGGCCAGGGCGACCTTTGCCGTGAGTGGCGACGCTCCGCTTGCCTGCTGCACCGCCGCACCGGGAATCATTTCGTGTACGCAATAACCCTGCTCGATATTGCTGTGGCCTTTATTCCGGTGCTGGTCACCCTGGTGATCATTTTTTACTGGTCAAACAGCATCCGTCACGCCAGCCTTGCGATATTGCGCATGTTGATGCAATTGATGTTGATCGGATACGCGCTCGAATTCATTTTCGGCAGCAATAACCAGTGGGTGATTATCGCGGTACTGTGCTTCATGCTTACCGCGGCCAGCTGGATTGCGCTGGGTGCTTTACCGGTGAAACGCTCGAGCCTGCTGGCCTACAGCATGATTGCCATCGCGGTGGGTGGCCTGTTCAACCTCATTTTAATCACCCAGGGCGTATTACATGTCGACCCCTGGTACCAGCCGGCTGTCATGATTCCGCTCGCCGGGATGATTTTTTCCAATTCCATGAACAGTGTTAGCCTCGCGGGTGAGCGCCTGTTCAGCGAACTGGAGCATCATCAGGATTACTCGCGGGCGCGCAACACCGCGTTCCAGGCGGCGCTGATCCCGATTACCAACTCGCTACTGGCCGTCGGCCTGGTGTCCTTGCCGGGTATGATGACCGGGCAGATACTGGCGGGGACATCGCCATTGATCGCCGCGCGTTACCAGATCATGGTGATGTGTATGATTTTCAGTTCGGCGGGCATATCGACTGCCTTATTCCTCTGGTTAATTCACTTGCGCGACGTGCGCAAGACAGCTCTCGAAAACGTCGATTGATGTGGATTGTGTCCGGACTCATCGTCGCGATTGTGCTGGCAGCACTGATTTACCTGGCCTGTCAGAAAGGATTCTTTCAGGTCAGGCGCAGCCTGGAGATTGAGGTGCCAGTCGAGTCGGCCTTTGCCGCAGTGCTCGACTTCAAGACCTGGCCGCATTGGAGTCCGTGGTTGCTGCATGAGCCCGAAGCCAGCCTGGACTTCAGCGAAAACTGGCAGGCCGAGGGGGGCTACTACAGCTGGGATGGCAAGGTTGTCGGTGCCGGAAAAGTGACCCATATCGAGATCCAGAGCGGACGCGCGATCCATCAAAAAATTGCCTTCCAGCGTCCTTTCAAAGCAGAGAACCAGGTTTACTGGAAATTCGAAAACCGCGACGGCCACAGCCTGGTGAGCTGGGAGATGAGCGGCAACATGCCATTCCTGTTTCGTTCCATGGCAAGGCGCATGGAAACCAGGATCGGCCGCGACTTTGAACTTGGACTGGCCCTGCTTGGCGGCTACCTGAACGACTCTACGGCACATCCTGTCCTCGAGTTCGTCGGCGAAGAGGAATTGCAGGATTTCAGCTACTGGGCAATTCCCTGTAACGGTAACCTGCGTCAAATCGAAGCCGCTCGACGCAGCAGTATCGACAGGTTGCGTAGCAGCGCAGCAACACGGATCGGCCTGTCACTTATGCTCTATCATCAATTCGATCCTCTCGGTACACATTTTCAGACCGAAATCGCGATCCCGGTCGGCAACAATGCCCCGCTATCGAACTACCAGCAACACAGCTTCAACGGAGGCCTTTATTTGAAGATGACACTGCGTGGTGACCTCAAGTTTCTGCCACTCGCCTGGTATGCTTTTGCGACCCATTGTCGCCTGCACAAAATCAAAACGGAGTCGACTCGGCCGGCACTGGAAATCTACCAGGTTGACCCCGGTGAGAGCGCCTTTAGCAATCAGACAGGCACCACACTGTATCTGCCCATCAGGAAATAACCTGTCACCTTCGAATACCGCGGACCGCCCGTCCCTGAAATGTCATCGCCGTGAGCGAGTGATTATCGGCAGGCAAAAAAAAGGCTGGTCCTGGTGGACCAGCCTAAATGTCGTAATCGACAATATAACCAAAGGAGGACATCGTGAGATAGGTTAGGTGTTCTTAACCCTAAACACGATTACATATATAGGATACTGGCGACAAATTTCCAGTTTTTTTTCGATAAACGGTATAAAAAACAGTATAGATTCGCGATATATTGATCTCTTTTGTTACTTTACCTATATAACCCACTGAATTAAATCAATAATTTTTAATATCAGCAACCAAAGGCTCAAAACAAATAAAACTGGCTATTTGTGCTTATTTCTGCTTCAAACGCCGAATCAGGCTCGAGGTGTCCCAGCGACCACCACCCATTGCCTGCACTTCGCCATAGTAATCATTGACGATGCGGGTAACCGGCAATTTGGCGCCATTGCGCTCTGCTTCCTCGAGACATATCCCAAGATCCTTGCGCATCCAGTCAACCGCAAAGCCAAACTCAAACTCATCGTTGAGCATGGTATTACCGCGATTTTCCATTTGCCAGGAGCCGGCCGCACCCTTGGAAATGACCTCGACCACCTTGTGCCCATCAAGCCCTGCACATTGCGCAAAATTGAGCCCTTCAGACAGGCCCTGCACCAGACCGGCGATGCAGATCTGGTTAACCATTTTAGTCAGTTGGCCCGCACCCACACTGCCGAGCAATTCAGCTGCCCGCGCGTAGCTCATGATCACCGGGCGGGCGCGCTTGAACGCGGCTTCACTGCCTCCCATCATGACCGTGAGAACACCATTTTCTGCCCCCGCCTGGCCACCGGATACCGGTGCGTCGAGAAACGCGACATCGGCGCGCTCGGCAATTTCGCGCGCAACGTCAGCGGATGCGGTGGTATGGTCGACCAGAATGGCATCTGCCTTGCAACCGGCCAGCACCCCGTCATCACCGTAGACCACGGAACGCAAATCATCATCGTTACCCACGCACATGAATACGAAGTCGGCGTCTTTGGCTGCTTCTCGCGGCGTGCGCCCATGGCTGCCGCCGTATTCTTCACACCATTGCTCGGCCTTGGTAACAGTCCGGTTATAAACCCGGGTTTCATAACCGGCTTTGGCAAGATGCCCGGCCATGGGATAGCCCATGACGCCGAGGCCGATAAAGGCTACTTTCTGTTTACTCATAGGAACTCCTGTCTGGTTCGATAGTGCGCTGATGCAGCGGCAATATTACACCAAGGCCTCAGTGTCTGGCTAATTCGATCACGCCGATTGAGACCCTGGTCGATTACCGGGGTTTGCTCAATCAGGCGGGTTGCAGGTTTGCCATGCTCGCGATCAACCACTTGCTGCCGGCCGCTTCAAAATTCACCTGTACCCGTGATTGCGCCCCTTGTCCTTCGAGATTGATCACGATTCCATCGCCAAAACGCGCATGATTGACACGCTGGCCAACCGCTAATCCGGTCTCTTCCTGTGCACGGTGTTGACCCATATTGCGTGAAGGTGCCTGCATCACCGCTCGACTAAACTGTGCCTTGGGGCGAATTTCCTGTTTCAATTCATCCGGAATTTCGCGAACAAAGCGCGACAGCATGTTGTAGCTTTCATTGCCGTAGAGGCGCCGCACCTCGGCGCTGGTTACCACCAACTGCTCACGTGCGCGGGTGATACCGACATAACACAGCCGGCGCTCTTCCTCCATTCGACCGGGCTCTTCGCTGGATCGCTGATGCGGAAACAGACCCTCTTCCATGCCCACCAGGAATACCAGCGGGAATTCGAGTCCCTTGACCGAGTGCATGGTCATCAACTGCACGCAATCTTCCCAGGCGTCACCCTGCGCCTCACCGGCTTCGAGCGCGGCATGCGCCAGAAAAGCATCCAGCACCGACATGTTTTCATCGATCTCCGCATCGTATTCAAATCCTTTGCCGGCACCAACCAGTTCCTGCAGGTTCTCGAGCCGCGACTGGCCCTTTTCGCTATTGTCCTTTTTGAAGTGCGCATCGAGGCCGCTTATCTCAACACTGGAGCGGATTTGTTCACCTAGCGGTAACTCGCCCAACTCGCTGGTCATGCGCCGAATCAGGTCGACGTAGACCTGCAACGCGCTGCGCGCGCGCCCACTCAAATGATCCGCGGCGACCAACTCGAGACTGGCGTCCCACAGGGTGATCATACGGGCACGCGCATGAGCGCGTATTTCGTCGATGGTTTTCTGGCCGATTCCCCGCGGTGGATGATTGACGGTTCGCTCGAAGGCATTGTCCGCGGTTGGGCTCGAGATCATGCGCAAATAGGCAAGGGTATCCTTTATCTCGGCACGCTCGAAGAAGCGCAGCCCGCCGTATACCCGATAGGGCACACCACGCATAACCAGGGTTTCTTCGAACTGCCGTGATTGTGCATTAGAGCGGTACAGCACGGCAACTTCATTGCGGCTGCGTCCATCGGCGACCCAGGCCTCGATACGGTCGACGACAAAGCGGGCCTCGTCCTTTTCGTTATAGGCCGAGTAATACAGAATCAGGTCACCGTCGGCACTGTCGGTCCACAACTCCTTGCCGAGGCGCGACTTGTTTTCTTCAATCAAGGCATTCGCTGCTTTCAGTATGGTGCCAGTCGAACGGTAATTCTGCTCCAGTCGTATCACCTGGGTGTTGCGGAAATCTTTCTCGAAGTTGTGGATGTTCTCGATACGCGCGCCGCGCCAGCCGTAAATCGACTGATCGTCGTCGCCAACCACGAATACCGGCGTTGCGGGACCCGCCATCAACCGCAGCCAGGCATACTGGATCGCATTGGTATCCTGAAATTCATCGACCAGGATATGCTTGAAGCGGCGCTGGTAATGCCCACGAACGTCATCGTGATCGCGAATCAGCTCGAGCACTCGCAACAGCAACTCGGCAAAGTCGACAACGCCGGCCAGCTGGCACAGCTCTTCGTAAAGCCGATAGATTTGCAGCATCTGCTGTTGAATCGGATCCTGGCCCGGATCGATATTGGCCGGGCGCAAGCCCTCATCCTTGTTGTGATTGATGAACCACTGCGCCTGCTTGGGCGGCCAACGCGCTTCGTCGAGGTCAAGCTGGCGCACCACGCGCTTGACCATGCGCAACTGATCGTCGCTGTCGAGGATTTGAAAGTTCTGCGGTAATCCCGCCGCCTCGTAATGGAGGCGTAACATGCGATGCGCGAGCCCGTGAAAGGTGCCGACCCACATCGCGGCTGCCGATATACCGAGCAACGCCTCGACGCGCGCGCGCATCTCAGCGGCGGCCTTGTTGGTGAAAGTCACCGCGAGCACACTGTAGGGCGACTCGCCGTTGACCTCGCAAACCCAGGCGATGCGATGCGTCAAAACCCGGGTTTTGCCGCTGCCGGCGCCGGCCAGAATCAGCAGCGGGCCGGGCTCGGCGCTAACCGCTTCGCGCTGGCGCTCATTCAGAGAATCGATTATGTGGGATACGTCCATCTTCGGCAGGCAACTAACTCAAGCCGGCATTGTATCAACTCGGCCTGCGCACGTAAGCCACAATGACGAATTTATCGTTGATTCGACACTTGAACACAGTTTGACCGTGCCGAAATCACCGACAAGCCAGGTGTCAGGAAAGCCGCTACGGCAACGACAACTCCGTCTGAATCCAAATTAGCGGGATTCCCACTTTTCGCGCGCCTGGTCATCGCTGGCGCGGGACTCGACCCACTTCGCTCCCTGCTCGCTGACTTCTTTCTTCCAGAACGGCGCCTCGGTCTTGAGATAATCCATGATGAACTGGCAGGCCGCAAACGCATCGGCGCGATGGGAACTCAACACCGATACCAGTACGATCTGATCGGCAGGCGCGAGTGCGCCGACACGGTGAACAATACCCAGATCGACAATTTCCCAGCGCCGCTGCGCCCTGCTTGCGATGTCCTGCAGTGCAGACTCGGTCATCCCCGGATAATGCTCCAGCGTCATCTGCTGCAACGGATCGCCCTCGAGGTCTCGAACCAGGCCGATAAAACTCGCGATCGCACCTACATCGCTACGCCCGGCCAGCAATTCGCGATGCAGTGCGGCGATGTCAAAATCCTCGGTCTGAATTCGAATAATCATCGCATCAACCAAAGAACTGCGCATACGGCAGGTAATCGACACTGTCGCCGCGTCGCACCGTTTCATTTTCAGCGATTTCGACAAATCCATCGGCCCACACGGTCGAGGTCAGCACACCCGAGTCCTGGTTCGGAAATATCTCTACCCGGGTGTCTCCCTGGGCGCCATAAACCAGGCGCGCGCGCAGGAATTCGCGCCGACTATCGGGTTTCGGCCAGTCGAAATCGGCGCGCACCGGCAACGCGATCGGCTTGTGCCAGTCACGTCCCTGCATGATCTGGATCACCGGCGACACGAACAGGCAGAATGTCGCAAATACCGATACCGGATTTCCGGGCAAGCCAATGAATGCGGTCTCATTGATCTGGCCATAGGCGAGCGGCTTGCCGGGCTTGATGCCGAGCCGCCACAGACGCAGTTCACCGAGTTGTTCGATGGCGATGCGCACATGATCTTCCTCGCCAACCGAAACCCCGCCGGTCGTTACCACCAGGTCGGCCCGCGCGGACGCCTCGAGCATTGCCGCGCGCGTCGCTTCGAGCGTATCACCAACCAGGCCCAGATCAACGATCTCGCAACCCAGCGACTCGAGCAGCCCATGCAGTGTGTAACGGTTGGAATCGTAAATCTTGCCGCTGGCCAGTGCCTCGCCGGGCTCGACCAGTTCATCGCCAGTGAAAAAGATGCCCACGCGCACCGCGTCAAAGACCGGCAGGCTACCGAGCCCGACCGAGGCCGCCAGCCCGATGTCCTGGGCCCTCAGGCGCATGCCCTGACGCAGGATGGTAGCGCCCCGTTGAATGTCGTTGCCCCGTGGCCGTATGTTTTGTCCGCTCTGCGGGCGCTGTTCAAAGCATATACCCTGCGCGTCCACTTGCACCTGCTCCTGCATGATGACGGCATCAGCACCTGCCGGCAGCGGCGCACCGGTAAAGATGCGTGCGGCGTTACCCGGCTTGAGCGTCGTCACTCCATCCCCCGCAGCGATACGCTGCGACAGCGGCAGCCGGGTGATCGCGGCGTCCGCCAGGTCTGCCGTATTGATGGCATAGCCATCCATCGATGACATCGCACAGCCGGGCACATCGATAGCCGCATCGATTGACCTGGCCAGAATTCTGCCCGTGGCTTGCAGCAACGGGACCTCGGTGACGGCAGCGCGCGGCGCAACACTGCCGGTCAATTGTGCGAGGGCGTCATCATATGCCAGCAGGGGCGTGGTATCACAGCGATTCATGGACAACATTAGACCGCAAAGCCAGAGGTTCAGGCAACTCTAAATCCAACTTGTTCCCCGGCCTGCCCGTGTTGCGCACCACCGTTGGTTGCGAGGGCGTTGAGATGCTCACTGTGACGTTGCGCACGCACCAGGGGTCGGCGCCGGCGCAGTGGAGACTGCGTTTAGCCGGCCGCCGGGAGTACGCGACGTCACAGTGAGTATATCGGCGGCCGCAGTAGGAGGGTGGTGAGCCATGTGGGCTAACCGACGTCGGTATAATCCTGGCGCTCACCGACCCAGTTACGCAGCAACTGGGCACGTTCCGACCGGTGCTGCGGTTGCTGCATCAGTTTTGCCAGCGCTTCAACCTGTGGAAACCATTTCTGGTCGCGCATCAAATCGGCAATTCTGAAGCTCATTTCACCCGTCTGACGGGTACCAAGCACTTCCCCGGCGCCACGCAGCGCGAGGTCTTTTTCGGCGATTTCAAAGCCGTCCTGGGTGCTACGAATGATTTCAAGCCGGTTGCGCGCCTGTTCGGAAAGCTGGCTCTTCACCAGCAAGATGCAAAAGCTTTCGCGCCCACCCCGCCCGACACGCCCACGCAGCTGGTGTATCTGCGCAAGCCCGAGTCGTTCCGGATTCTCCACTATCATGATATTGGCATTGGGCACGTCGACCCCGACCTCGATCACCGTAGTGGCGACCAGGATGTGAATATCCCCCTGTTTAAACGCTGCAATAATCGCCTCCTTGTCGCGCGGTTTCATGCGCCCGTGCACGAGGCCCACCGACAACAGCGGTAACTGTTGCGTCAGCGTTTCATAGGTCATCTCGGCGGCCTCGCATTGCAACGCCTCGGATTCCTCGACCAGGGTACAGACCCAGTATACCTGGCCACCCTGGTTACAGGATTCGGCTACTCGTTCGATCAGGCTGCCGCGTTGTTGTTCGGAAACAATCGACGTGGTAACCGGCTTGCGTCCGGGCGGTAATTCGTCAATCTGCGAGTAATCAAGATCCGCATAGATCGACATGGCCAGGGTGCGTGGAATCGGCGTTGCGGTCATGATCAACTGGTGCGGCATTTCATCACCGCGCGTCTTTCTTTGCAGCGCGAGGCGCTGATCGACACCGAAGCGATGCTGTTCATCGAAGATGATAAACCCGAGGCGATGGAATTCGACACTGGCCTGGAACAGGGCATGGGTGCCAACGATAACCTGCGCCTCGCCAGAGGCAATCATCGCCAGCTTCTGTTCACGCCTCTTGCCCTTGTCCGCACCGACCAGTCCGACGACGGCGATACCCAGCGGCTCCAGCCAACGAACGAAGTTTTGATAGTGCTGCTCGGCCAGGATTTCGGTTGGCGCCATCAACGCGGACTGGTAACCCGAACCGACAACCGGTAAACAGGCAAGCGCGGCAACCACGGTTTTGCCCGAGCCAACATCACCCTGCACCAGCCGTATCATCGGCTTACCAGCGGCAAAATCCTGCAGCAACTCGGCCAACACGCGCTGCTGGGCCCGGGTCAGGGCGAACGGTAATGTCACCAGGAAGCGTTGTTGCTGGTCGGCGTCGTTTACGATCACCGGTGTTTTGCGGCTGCGCAGCTGACGGCGGCGTTCGAGCAGTGCAAGGCGATGCGCGGCCAGTTCTTCGACCACGAAACGATGCTGCGCCGGGTGTTGGTTGTGGGCAATCAACTCGCTGTCCTTGCGGCTTTGTGGGCTGTGTAAATCGATCATCGCCGAGGTAAAGCCCGGGAATTGATTCTGATCCAGCCAGGACTGCGGCAGGGTTTCGCCAATACCATCGGATTTCAATTTGGTAATGACCTGCTGCAGTATGCGCTTTAATGTCAGCTGGTGCAGTCCTTCGGTGGTAGGATAAATTGGGGTCAGTGTGGTCGGCAAGCCTGGAGGATGATCGATATCGATAAGCTCGGCTTCCGGGTGTACCATCTCCAGCTCACCCTGCGCCATGCGGACTTCACCATAACAACGTAACCAGTTGCCCTTTTCAAACAGCTGTTGCTGCCTGGCGCTGAAATAGAAAAACCTTGCGGTGACCATACCCGTATTGTCGGCAAGCCGAGCCACCAGCACGCGCCGCGAACGCCCCTGACGACGGAAATTCACCGAACTCTGCAGCACCTGCGCCTCGATCTGGCTGCGCTGCCCGGGCTGCAGCGAACCCAGCGGCGATACCACGGTGCGATCTTCGTAACGCAGTGGCAAGTGAAACAGCAGGTCGCGCTGGTTGCTCAGGCCGAGCTTCAGCAACTTGTCCGCGACCTTGGGACCAACACCTTTCAAATACCGCAATCCCTGTGTTGACCAGTGTTCCATTGAAGCGCTAGTCGATAACCATTACCGCATCCATTTCTACGCCGACACCCTTGGGTAGCGCAGCTACGCCGATGGCCGCACGCGCCGGGTAGGGTTGATCGAAGTATTGCGCCATGATTTCGTTGACGATTGGAAAATTGCCGAGGTCGACCAGGAAGATATTCAGCTTGACTACGTCGGCCAGGCTGCCACCCGCCGCGCCGGCTACTGCTTGCAGATTGTCAAATACGCGCGTGATCTCAGCCTCGATACCACCCGCAACGACTTCCATGCTCGCCGGATCGAGCGGAATCTGGCCGGATACATAGACCGTGTTGTCCACCTTCACGGCCTGGGAATAGGTGCCGATTGCCTGCGGTGCGTCTGCGGTATTAATAATGGTTTTTGCCATGTTGCTTCTCCAGCGTGAAAACACCGGATTATGCGGTGTTTCGCGCTGCCGGCAAAGTCTATTTGCGCCAGATGCGGTTGACGACTCCCAGGCCGCGCAGTTTTTTCATGATGCGCGCCAGGTGAGTGCGATCGGTTACCGTGACTACGAATTCGATAGTCGAGATGCGGCCATCTTTCTCCGTCAGGTTAACGTGTTCGATATTGGACGCGGTATTGGCGATGGTTGCCGCCAGGGTCGCGAGCACCCCGCGCTGATTGGCGACCTGGACGCGCATATAGGCAAGAAACTCACCCTCGACCTGTTCCGACCACTGCACCGACAACTGCCGGTCTTCCTTGGCGCGTTCAGTCATATTGGGACAGGTACGCTGGTGTATTACGATACCTTTGCCCGAGGACATGAAGCCGGCAATCGCATCTCCCGGCACGGGTCGGCAACACTTGGCAAATGACACGACCATACCCTCGGTCCCCTTGATCGCAAGTGGCTTGCCGCTGTCATCAAATCCGGTAACATCGTCCTCGATGTCGAACATGGCTTTCGCTACCAGGCTCGAATTGCGATTACCGAGACCGATTTCGGCCAGCAATTCCTGGTCGTCGGCAATGTGGTACTGGTCGAGGATCTTCCGGTACATAGCCGCAGAAATCTCGAACTCCGTGCCCTTGATCTGGTTGACTGAACGCTGTAATAAACGCTGCCCCAGCGAGATCGCCTCGGTTATCTGTAGCGACTTGAGAAAGTGTCGGATATTGGTACGCGCCTTCGCGGTATGCACGAAATCGAGCCAACTTGGATGCGGCCTGCTTGCTTCCGAACAGATGATTTCAATCGTCTGGCCGTTGTAAAGCTTGCTGCCCAACGGTGACATCTGGTGATCGATGCGCGCAGCCACACAGGTATTTCCCACATCGGTATGCACCGCGTAGGCGAAATCGACCACGGTAGCTCCGCGCGGCAGTTTCTTGATATTACCTTTCGGTGTAAACACGTAAATTTCATCGGGGAACAGGTCGACCTTGACGCTCTCCAGAAACTCCTGCGAGCTACCCGACATCTGCTGCATCTCGAGCAGGTTCTTGAGCCACTCCAACGCACGCGTCTGCGCACTGCCGGTATTTGTTTCGCCTTCCTTGTATATCCAGTGCGCGGCAATACCGGACTCGGCGAAGTAATCCATTTCGGTAGTACGTATCTGTACCTCGATGGCGACGCCATGCGGTCCGAAAAGACTGCTGTGTAATGACTGGTAGCCGTTGGTTTTCGGAATCGCCAGATAATCCTTGAACTTACCCGGCAGCGGCTTGTAGAGATTATGCATCACGCCGAGCACTCGATAGCAGTCGTCCACCGACTCGGTCATGATGCGCACACCGAAGACATCGGTGAGCTCCTTGAAACTGAGTTTCTTCTCCTTCATCTTGCGATAAATGCTGTGGATATTCTTTTGCCGGTACTTGACCGTGGCATCGATATTGCCATCCTTCAGCCGTTGGCGAATAGCCGCCTCGATGGTATTGAAGATTTCCTTGCGATAACCGACCACTTCCTTGCAGGCACTTTCCAGCGCGCGATAGCGCATCGGGTAAGCCGCCTTGATAGACAGGTCGAGCAATTCATGGCGCATCTTGAAGATACCGAGCCGATTCGCGATGGGCGCGTAGATGTCCATGGTTTCACGGGCGATGCGACGGCGTTTGTGCGGCGGCATGGCATCGAGGGTACGCATATTATGCAGGCGATCGGCAAGCTTGATGATGATGACGCGTATGTCCTTGACCATTGCCAGCATCATCTTGCGAAAATTTTCTGCCTGCGCCTCGGCCTTGCTGCGAAAGTCGATCTGGGTCAACTTGCTGACCCCGTCGACCAGTTCGGCTACCTCGTTGCCGAACTGGGAGGCGATCTGCTCCTTGAGTGTCGGCGTATCCTCGATCACATCGTGCAGGATCGCGGCGATAATACTTTTGCTGTCCATGCGCATTTCCGCGAGTATGCGCGCGACCGCCACCGGGTGACTGATATAGGGCTCACCCGATACCCGACTCTGACCTTCGTGGGCCGCTGCACCGACCAGGTAAGCCCGGTAGATTTCCTCGACCTGTACCGGCTCGAGATAAGCATCGAGCTCGCCGCACAATTCGGAAATACGGGTAACGTCATCGCTGGCGCCGACGTCGCCGGCGATGACTTCAAACAGATTGGCGTAATTCGCCCCCATGACACTCCTGTGAATCGTAAAAACAACAACTTAATGGGGTTTTATAACATAATTTACAAGAAGCAGGGGGCAATATAAGAAACGGCCGCAAAAGCGGCCGTTCCGGGTATTCAACTGTTGTAACGGGAATCGCCTAGTCGTCGTTGTCCCGCTCCATGCTGGCCTGGGCGATCTGGCGGATCAAGTCATCGTCGGTCGAGATCTTTTCAATTTGCGCCCTGGCTTCCATTTCGTCCATGGACGCGGTATTGATCAGGTTTTCAGCGATTTCACGCAGCGCGATAACGGTGGGCTTGTCATTTTCCGGCGGCACCAGCGGTTCGGCACCCCGGGAGATCTGGCGCGCCCGCCGCGCCGCAAGCATTACCAGGTCAAAACGATTTTCAACGTGCTCGAGGCAGTCTTCTACGGTGATTCGCGCCATGCGATTAGATCCAGGTTTTTAAAAGGGGCGCAATGATAGCGGAAAAACCGGCAAACCTAAAGGTTTGCAACCGATTATTCGCTATTCGATTGCGGCGGGAATCGAATCGATCAGCGACTGGTTTTTTAGTGCCTGGCGCTGCAGCGTCAAACCCTGGCTATGGATGATGGAATCCAGGTCGTAAAGGGCTTGCTCGAAGTCATCGTTAATGACCAGGTACTCGGCGTCATGATAGTGTGACATTTCCCGGTCCGCATCGCGCATCCGCCGCGCGATCACCGTTTCATCGTCGGTACCGCGGGCGCGCAAGCGTTGCTCCAGTTGTTCACGCGAGGGTGGCAAAATAAATATACCCACGGTATCCGGCATTTTCGCCTTTACCTGGCGCGCACCCTGCCAATCGATTTCGAGAATGACGTGCTTGCCGCTGGCCAACAGTGAAGCCACCGAGCTGCGTGCCGTGCCGTAACAGTTGTCAAAGACGCGAGCACTCTCCAGAAACTCACCATGCGCCACCATTTGCTCGAACTCGACCAGCGATACGAAGTGATAAGCCACGCCGTCGACCTCGCCGGGACGTATCGGCCGCGTCGAATGCGATACGGACACCGCTACTTCAGCGCCGCGCTTGTCCAGCAGGGCCTTGACCAGGCTGGTTTTGCCCGCGCCGGAGGGCGCCGAAATGGTAAAAAGGCAGGCTGTACTCACCAAGGTTTCCAGTTATTCTCCACGCGCGAATGGCTCAGCAATCTATTGTAATGACAGATCAACTATAGACCAATACACTTCCCGAACTAAACTAAAAAACGGATTAAATGCCAAGCCAGCAATACCTGCAACGTTTCGAAGGCCTGGGCCGGATTTTCGGCGCAGCGGCGCTCGGCGCACTGCAACGCGCACGGTTTTGCATCGTTGGGGTCGGCGGTGTCGGTTCCTGGGCGGCCGAGGCCTGCGCGCGCTCCGGCATCGGCCACATCACGCTGATCGATCACGATGACATTCACATCAGCAACACCAACCGCCAGATTCACACCCTGGCAAACAGCATCGATCGCTCCAAGGTTGAAGTGTTGCGGGAACGCATATTGGCGATCAATCCGGAGTGTGACTGTGCGGCAGTCGACGACCTGGTCACGCGCGCCAGCATTGACAAGTTCAATTTCGCGCAGTTCGACTACGTCATTGACGCGATCGACCATGTCTCGCACAAACTAAGCCTGATGCACCATTGCCGACGCAACAAGATTCGCTGCGTCTCCACCGGCGGCGCCGGTGGGCGCAGCGATCCCACGCAGATTGAGGTCAAGGACCTGACGCTGTGCTTCAACGACCCGCTACTCGCCAGCGTGCGATCGCATCTGCGCCAACAACTGGGCTACAGTCGAAACCCGAAACGCCGCTACGCGATGGACTGCGTGTTCTCAGCCGAACAGGCCGTGTACCCCACGGCAAACGGCGGAGTCAGCCACGAGAAACCCGAATCGCCCGAGCGCACCACGCTCGACTGCACCACCGGCATCGGTTCTTTCGTCGGCGTCACCGCGGCCTTCGGTTTCACTGCCGCCTCGCATGCGATCCGTAAATTTCTTAAGTCCCAGATATAGCGTCACACCTGAAAGGCCATCAAAGCAGCTAGGGACCAACCGGCGCAAGCGGCGGTTGGCAGCGTCCTTCGCGAATAAAACCCCGGCGTGCCGTCCGGGGACATTTATAGCTTCGATCTCGATCGCCGTTTGCAAGATCCCCGCTTGCGCGGGGATGACATCTCGATCTACGCTATCAGAGCTCGATAGCACCGAGGTTGAGACCGTTCTCACGCGCACACTGCCTGGCAATCTCGTAACCGGCGTCAGCGTGGCGCATGACACCGGTGGCCGGGTCGTTCCACAAGACGCGCTTGATGCGTGCCGCGGCGGCATCGCTGCCATCGCAGCAGATGACGAGACCGGCATGTTGCGAGTAACCCATACCGACACCACCGCCGTGGTGAAAAGACACCCAGGTGGCACCGCCCGCGGTGGACAGCAACAGGTTCAACAGCGCCCAGTCGGATACGGCATCTGAACCATCCATCATCGCCTCGGTCTCGCGATTGGGGCTCGCTACCGAACCGGAATCGAGGTGGTCGCGGCCGATGACTACCGGCGCCTTGAGTTCACCGGATTTGACCATCTCGTTGAAAGCGAGACCGAGTCGGTCGCGGTCACCGAGGCCGACCCAGCAGATGCGTGCCGGCAAGCCCTGGAAGCTGATACGGGTTTTGGCCATGTCGAGCCAGTTGTGCAGATGCGGATCGTCCGGAATCAATTCCTTCACTTTCGCATCGGTCCTGTAGATGTCTTCGGGATCACCCGATAAGGCTACCCAGCGGAACGGGCCCACCCCACGACAGAACAACGGACGGATGTAAGCGGGCACGAATCCGGGGAAATCGAAAGCGTTCTTGACGCCCTGGTCGAAGGCTTCCTGGCGGATGTTGTTGCCGTAGTCGACCGTCGGGATACCCTGATCGTGGAATTGCAACATCGCACGCACGTGCACCGCCATCGACTTGCGTGCTTCGGCGGCCACCAGCTCAGGATCCGTGTTGCGCTTGATTGCCCACTGCTCCATGCTCCAGCCGATCGGCAGATAGCCATTCACCGGGTCGTGTGCCGAGGTCTGATCGGTCACGATATCCGGCTTGACGCCGCGCTTGATCAGCTCCGGTAGAATTTCGCCACCATTACCGAGCAGGCCCACCGACAGCGCCTCGCCGTTGGCGCATGCTGCGTCGATCATCTTTAACGCCTGTTCCAATGAATCCGCCTTCTTGTCGAGGTAGCGGGTGCGCAAACGAAAGTCGATGCGTGATTCATCGCATTCGATGCACAGCATGCTAAAACCGGCCATTGTCGCCGCCAACGGCTGCGCACCACCCATACCGCCAAGGCCCGAAGTCAGGATCCATTTACCGCGCGTGTCGCCGTCAAAGTGCTGGCGACCCGCCTCGACAAAGGTTTCGTAAGTACCCTGCACGATGCCCTGGCTGCCGATATAGATCCACGAACCCGCGGTCATCTGGCCGTACATCATCAGGCCCTTGCGATCCAGCTCGTTGAAATGCTCCCAGTTAGCCCAGTGTGGCACCAGGTTGGAGTTGGCGATGAGCACGCGCGGCGCGTCGACGTGCGTCTTGAATACACCAACCGGCTTACCCGATTGCACCAGCAGGCTTTCGTCGTCATTCAGTTCGCGCAGGCATTCGAGAATCTTGTCGTAGCATTCCCAGTTACGCGCGGCGCGACCAATGCCGCCGTAGACGATCAATTGCTCTGGCTTTTCCGCCACCTCGGGATCCAGGTTATTCTGAATCATGCGATAGGGCGCCTCGGTGAGCCAGCTCTTGCAGGTCAGTTCGCTGCCACGCGGTGCGCGGATTTTGCGGCTGTTGTCGGTTCGATCTAATGGCATTTCAGTGTCCTCTTTTTAGTGGCTGCTAGCGCAGCTGGTATTCGTTGGTGGCATATCGAGCGCCGAGTTCGTAGCGATCACCGGGGTAAGTTAAGGTCACATAAGTGACCACCTGCTGTTGGCGCCAGGTACGTCGTGTCAATTGCAGGCAGGGCTGTCCGGCTTGCATGGCCAGCAACTCGCAGCTCTGCACGTCGGGCATCATGGCGCTGACGCGATGCTCCATTTCATCGGGCTTGAATTGCTCCAGCAAGTAGGCGGTGGCTGTCATTCGGTTGAAGTCCTGCTCTATGAAATGCGGCATGGCGGCCGGGTTTACATAGCGCGATTCGAGCTGAATCGGCAGATCATCCTGGTAGTGCACCGCACTCAGATGAAAAACCTGGCTGCCGATCGGCAATTCCAGTTGGGCTGCGATATGCACATCTGCAGGCATCGTTAGCTGCCGCAAGATCCACGAACGATGCTGTTTGCCGTCGCGGGCAACTTCAAGCGCAATGTCTTGAAGTTCGATCAGGCTCGCGTGGCGTGGCCGTTCGGCGACAAACGACCCGAGTCCGTGCACGCGCTTGATCAGACCTTCCTGGGTCAGCTCACTCAGCGCGCGGTTTATGGTCATGCGGCTAACCTTGAGTGCGGCGACCAATTCGTTTTCGGAAGGCAGTTTCTGCCCCGCCTCCCATTCGCCGCTGGCGATGTGCTGCTGGATGGTATTTTTGATCTGCTGGTAAATCGGCTCGGGCGCGCCCTTGCTGATATCGTCAAAGCTGTCCAGTATCGCGCTCATGCCGACATCCCCTGGCCGGATTTTCGCCAATGACCGGCCTGCATCACCGCAACACAGGGATTCATACCAATGCGATAACTGAGCATTGCCGGTCGATCGACGTTCCAGACCACCAGATCCGCCAATTTGCCCGGTTCTAGTGAACCGATCTGCTGCGCGAGTCCGAGCGCGCGTGCGGCATTTATGGTGATGCCGCGCAAGGCTTCGGTGGGCGTCATGCGAAACAGGGTGCAGGCCATGTTCATCGTCAGTAACAACGAGTGCAGGGGTGAGCTGCCCGGATTGGAGTCGCTCGCCAGGGCGATGGCAACATTTTGCTCGCGCAACGCACCCAGCGGAGGTAACTGCTGCTCGCGTAACACATAGAACGCACCTGGCAACAACACGGCAACGCAGTCGTTCTGCGCCAGCAGCGCAACGTCCTTGTTACCCAGGTACTCAATGTGATCGACCGACTGGGCACCGTGAGTTGCTGCCATCACCGCGCCGCCGAGGTCGCTGAGTTGTTCGGCATGGGCCTTGATTGGCAAGCCCAGTCGCTGCGCAGCGGCGAACACCCGCTCACCCTGTTCGACACTGAAAGCGATCGATTCGATGAATACGTCGACCGCATCGACCAGGCCTTCGGCGTGGGCGGCGGGTAGCATTTCATTGCATACCAGGTCGATGTAGTCGTCGCTGCGGTCGGCGTATTCCGGCGGCAGCGCATGTGCGCCCAGGAAGGTTTTAACCACGCGCAAGCCAAGCTCGTTTTCAATCATCGCGGCAACCCGCAGCATCTTGATTTCATTGGTACTGTCGAGTCCGTAACCTGATTTGATTTCCACTGTCGTCAAACCCTCGCTCATGAGCTGCCGCGCACGTGGCAGGGCTTGCTCGAATAACTGCTCCACCGTTGCCGCGCGCGTTGCCATAACCGTGGCAACGATGCCGCCACCATTTGCCGCAATCTCGGCATAGCTTGCCCCTTCCAGGCGCCTTTCAAATTCGTCGGCGCGATCACCTCCATACACCAGATGAGTATGGCAATCGATCAATCCGGGCGTGACCAGCTTGCCGGCACAATCGTAAACCTCGACATCGTTGATGGCGGTATTCGCGCTCGAAACCGGGCAATCGCGCGTCGATCCGATCCAGGCAATGCGCCCACCGTCGACCAGCAGCGCGGCGTTTTCACGCAGGCCGTAACCGGAGCTGTCATCGATACAGGCCAGTGTTGCATTCGTGAGTAAGGTTTGAGACATTAAGGCTATGGCTCGCTATACTTGTATAGACAAGTATGATACGCTGCCCAACCAACAATTGCAACACGGGTTAAAACATGACTTCCAGGATCTGGGCGGCGGCGGCCCTGCTGCCCGACGGCTGGGCTAAATCGGTTGGGATCGATATCGATGCTAATGGCGATATCATCAGCGTTTCAGCGGATACACCCTATTTGGACGGCGAACGCGTCGAATGGTTGATCGCGGCCATTCCGAACGTTCACTCGCACGCGCACCAGCGCGCGATGGCGGGCCTCGGCGAGCGTGCCGGCGACAGCGCTGACAGCTTCTGGACCTGGCGCAAGGTGATGTATCACTACCTGGAGCGAATTCAGCCCGAGCACCTGAACCACATCGCCGCCCAGCTTTACCTCGAGATGCTGAAGGCAGGCTATGGTTGCGTCGGTGAATTCCAGTACCTGCACCACGGCATCGACGGCAAGCCCTATGGCAACCGCGCGGAGATGAGCCTGCAATGCCTGCAGGCGGCGCGCCAGGTCGGCATCGGTTTTACCGCCTTGCCAGTGCTTTACCGCTACGGTGGTTTCGGCAGCGCCGACCCGCTGGATGGGCAGAGACGGTTTCTGAACAATGCTGATGAATTTGTCGATATCGTCAAGACTCTGCAATCGGCGACTGCCGGTGACGGTAATTGTGCGGTCGGCATCGCGCCGCATTCGCTGCGCGCCATCAACCGCGAATTGCTGAGCGAAGTCATCGCCGCGCTGGATGACCTCGCCGCGATTCACCTGCACATCGCCGAGCAGACAAAAGAGGTCGACGATTGCCTGGCCTGGTGTAATCAACGCCCGGTTGAATGGCTTTACGATAACTTTGCCGTCGATCAGAACTGGTGCCTGATTCACGCCACCCACATGAGCGCAGCCGAAACCTCGAGGATGGCCGCAAGCGGATGCATCGCCGGTCTCTGCCCGACCACCGAAGCAAATCTCGGCGACGGCTTTTTCAATGCCGCCGAGTTTTTTGCGCAACAGGGTTGCTGGGCGATCGGCTCCGACAGCCATATCTCGATCGATCCGGTCGAAGAATTACGCTGGCTCGAGTACGGCATGCGCCTGCAGACGCGCCGCCGTAACGTGCTGGTGTCGCCAACCACAGCCAACACCGGACGTAACTTGCTGGATGGTGCACTGGCCGGCGGCGCACGCGCCTGTGGTCGTCGTCTCGGACGCATCGAGACCGGCTCCCGTGCCGACTTCGTGGTGCTCGACCACAGTCATCCACGCCTTTATGGACGCGCCACTGACGATTTACTGGATAGCTGGATATTTTCCGGAAACGATAACCTGGTGCGCGACGTCTATGTCGGCGGCAACAAGGTTATCGATAATGGTCACCACGCCAACGAAGACGAGATTGCGCGTAATTACCGCAACACGCTCGACTATCTGGCCAACTAGAGGATACCGTCGTGACTGACAAGCTAACCCTGACTCCAGGCAAAACAACGCTCGCCGAATTGCACCGGGTATTCCGCGAAGACCTGGCAGTGAGCATTGACCCAGACTGCCGCACCCGTGTCGACGCCGCTGCCGCAGTAGTCGCCGCTGCTGCCAGTGGTGATACGGCCGTATATGGTATCAACACAGGGTTCGGCAAACTCGCCAGCACCCGCATCCCTGCCAAACACACGTCACAGTTGCAACGCAACCTGATCCTGTCGCATTGCTGTGGCGTCGGTGAGCCGCTGGCTCGACCCGTAGTGCGCCTGATCATGGTCCTCAAGATGCTGTCGCTCGGGCGCGGCGCCTCGGGTGTACGCTGGCGCCTGATCGAACAACTGCAGGCATTTTTGCATCACGACCTGATTCCCATCGTTCCCGGTCAGGGTTCGGTTGGTGCCTCGGGCGACCTGGCGCCGCTGGCACACGTCACCGCGGCCATGATCGGTGCAGGCCAGGTACTGTTGCGGGGTGTTAAAATGCCCGCGGCCGAGGCCCTGCAAGCGAGCGGCCTCGAGGCACTGGTGCTTGGCCCCAAGGAAGGTCTCGGCATGATTAACGGTACCCAGGTGTCGACTGCACTGGCCCTGGCGGGGTTGTTTGATGGCTGGAGTCTGGCGCAAACCGCGCTGATCTCGGGCGCGCTGAGCACCGATGCGCTGATGAATTCGACCGCACCTTTTCGCCCTGAAATTCACCTCTTGCGCGGGCTACGCGGCCAGATCGATGCCGCAGACAGCTTGCGCGGCTTGCTGGGGGATTCGGAGATCCGCGAATCGCATCGCGTCAACGACGAACGCGTGCAGGACCCCTATAGCGTGCGTTGCCAACCGCAGGTCATGGGCGCCTGCCTCGACCAGTTTCGCCAGGTTGCACAGACGCTCGAAATCGAAGCCAATGCGGTAACCGACAACCCGATCGTGGTGATCGAAGACGGCTCCATCCTGTCGGGCGGTAATTTTCATGCCGAGCCAGTCGCGTTCGCCGCGGACCAGTGCGCACTGGCCATTTCCGAAATCGGCTCGATCACCGAGCGGCGCATTGCGATTACTGTTGACCCGGCACAAAACTTCGGTCTACCGGCATTCCTGACCCCGGACCCCGGGCTCAATTCGGGTTTCATGATCGCCGAGGTGACGGCGGCGGCATTGATGTCCGAAAATAAACAACGCGCGGCTCCCTGCTCGATCGATTCAACCCCGACCAGCGCCAACCAGGAAGACCACGTTTCCATGGCTTGCCACGGTGCCCGGCGTATCACCGAAATGAACCATAATCTGGCGCACATCATCGCCATCGAACTGATGATCAGCACTCAGGGCATCGAGTTCCGAGCGCCGCTAAAAACCAGTTCAGAGCTGCGCCGGGTAATGGCGGCATTACGCGAAAAAGTGGCGCCGCTCGCAGCCGACCGCTATCTGGCCGACGACATCGCAATGATCAAACAAATGGTATTCGAGCGTCAGTTTATCGCTGCCCTCGACGACACTACGCTGCTGCCGGGGCTTGCGCTATGACGGCAGCTGCGCGGCAAGATCTGAGTCCCGATGTCACTATCGGCGATGGCCCGATTGTACTCGCGCAACCGCATGGCGGTATCGAGATTCCGGAAGCCATCTACCAGCGTCTCAACCCCGAGGGCCAGGCGCGCGCGGATACCGACTGGCACATCAGTCGACTCTATGCTGGCCTGCTCGACGACGCCAGTATCGTCAGTACACCAGTCCATCGCTACGTCATTGATGCCAACCGCGACCCGACCGACGAATCGCTCTACCCGGGGCAAAACACCACCAGCCTGTGCCCGACCACCAGCTTCGAGGGTACCCCGATTTACCTCGACGGCCAGGCACCTTCGGCCGATGAGATCGCGCAGCGGCAGCACGACTACCACCAGCCGTATCACGATGCACTGCGCGAACAACTCGAACGCATTCGACAAAAACACGGCTATGTCATACTTTACGACTGCCACTCGATACGCTCGATCGTGCCTTATTTATTCGCCGGCCGGCTACCTGATTTCAATATCGGCAGCTACGGTGGCAGCAGTTGCAGCAGCGCAATCGAGCAGGCCATCGAACGCCATTGCCGTAACGCCTCGGCATATAGCCATGTCGTGAACGGCCGCTTCAAGGGTGGCTGGACCACACGTCACTACGGCCAACCGCATCGGGGCTATCACGCGATCCAGATGGAACTGGTCCAGTGCAACTACATGCAGGAACAGGCACCCTGGCATTACGACGCTGACAAAGCGCACAAACTTCGTGCTATTCTTGCCGGATTACTCACTGAGCTAAACATAATTCTCGCCTGAGCCGGTTACCCTAAATGCTTAAAATTATCTCGGAGCCCATCGGGCGAGGCCGTGAACGCGCCTGTTATATCCACCCGGAAGACCCTCGGCTCGCGATCAAAATGCCGTTTGGCAAGGTGAGCGATCAAACTCAACGTGATCTCAAGTTTTATCGCAAGCTGAAAAAACGTGGTGTCCGCGGCATTCCCCACATACCTGATTTTCACGGTCTGTGCGAAACCAACCTGGGCCGCGGCATCGTGGTCGACCTGATTCGCAATTACGACGGCGAAATTTCACGGCCGCTGAACTGGTACCTGGAGCAGGGGGTGCCCATCGAAGAGTTCAAAGAGTTCCTCGACGAAATGAAACAGTCCTTTTTACAGAACCTGATCATCTTCAATCACGACATGAACATCGGCAACCTGTTATTCCAGAAGTCTTCAACCAGCACTGCCCAACTGGTTGCCATCGATGGCCTCGGCGATGTGGTCGCCCTCGACTGGTTCGATTATTTGCCGTTCCTGGTGCGGCGCAAAATCAACCGTCGCTGGAAACGTTTTTTGGCGACCATCGACCTTACTCCCGAAGTCCGACAGCAACGCGCTGAAAGGGCGGCCGCTGATTCACAACAGAGCAACCAATCATAGGTGAGCAGCGCCTGATCGCCCGCCCGGCGCTGACCGGCGCGCAATGAACGGACTGGTATTCGCCGCGGCGCTGTCCGCGGTGATCATTTTCGGTGGCTCGGCGATCGCGACCAAGATCGCGGTATCGGCTATCAGTGCGATCGATGTGTCGATCATGCGTACCCTAATCGGCGGCCTGGTCGCGCTGCCGCTGGCCTACGCGCTGCACATTCCGTTGCCGGCCAAAACCACCCAAATATATTTGTTGCTGGTATCGGGCTTTTGTGGGTTTATCGCATTTCCACTGTTATTCACGCTCGGCGTCAATCTGACGACGGCCAACCATGCCACCATGATCCTGGCGATACTGCCGGTGTTAACCGGTGCCATCGCGCAATTCTGGGACTGCCAACGACCGTGCGCAGGCTGGTGGCTGGGCTGTGCGCTTGCTTTCGCAGGTGAAACGCTGCTGCTCTACGATCCTGCAGCGGTCGATGGCCTCGCCAGTGTCGAGGGTGATATGCTGGTATGGATTTCGACGCTATTTGCATCGCTTGGCTATGTTTCCGGGGCGCGCCTGCAGCGCAGCGGTTACTCGGCACGTGGTACTACTTTCTGGGGCGTGGGCCTGTTCGCCCTGTTACTGCTACCAACCCTACCACTGGTAGTCAACCTCGACGCGCTCGCAGACGCCGGCCTCTACGCCTGGTCCGGGTTAATGTACCAGGCTGTTGGAGTCACCGTGGTGGCCTACATATTATGGTATTGGGCGCTCGGAACCGGTGGTATCGCGCGGGTCGGGCTGTTCCAGTTTCTGCAACCCGTTTGCGGGATAGTGCTGGCCTGGATGATACTGGCAGAAAATATATCGTTGATCTTCCTGCTGGCCTCGTCGATTATCATGGTCGGCGTCTTGATCGCATTTCGCGCCAGGTAAGATTGTCCATTAGACAGTAATATAATCCATGCCCGGTTCACCATCGATGCCACTGCGACAGTATTTTCATCCGCCAGCGATTACCGCTGGTTTCACCGCGGTGCTGATCGGTTACAGCAGTTCGGCGGTCATCATCTTCCAGGCGGCCATGTCCGCCGGTGCCAGTGTCGAGCAGTTTGCCAGCTGGATGATGGTACTGGGTTTCGGCATGGGCATTACCACGATCGGTCTCTCCTGGCGCTACAAGATGCCGATCATTACCGCCTGGTCGACTCCCGGTGCCGCCCTGTTGGTCACCTCACTGGGTGATATCACGCTCGCCGAAGCCATCGGCGCATTCCTGCTCTCGGCTTCGCTGATTACGCTGTCCGGCGTCACCGGCTGGTTCGAACGCATCATGGGGCGAATCCCGCTGCCACTGGCTGCCGCCATGCTGGCGGGAATTCTGTTTCAATTTGCTGTTGATGCATTTACTTCACTGGAAACCCGCTTCGGGCTGGTACTGGTGATGTTTGCTGTTTACCTGGTGGCAAAGCTGGTGATCTCCCGATACACCATTATCCTGGTCCTTGGCGCGGGCCTGGGGCTGTGCCAATGGCAGGGACTGCTGGAATTTTCTGAGGTCACGCTGAGTTTCTCGGCACCACAGTTGGTGATACCCGAATTCTCGCCAGCTGCGCTGATCGGTGTAGGCATCCCACTGTTCGTGGTGACGATGGTTTCGCAGAATATTCCCGGCATCGCGGTGTTGCGCACGGCCGGTTACCCGGCGCCGATTTCCTCGATCATCAGCTGGACCGGCATGACCACGCTGCTTATCGCACCATTTGGTGGATTTGCCATCAACCTGGCCGCCATCACCGCCGCCATTTGTACCGGCCCGGAAGCACATGCCGATGCCGGCAAGCGCTATCTCGCCGGCTTGAGCACCGGCGGCTGTTACCTGTTGCTCGGTATCTTCAGCAGCGTAATCGCTTCACTGTTCAGTGCTTTTCCCGCTGAATTCATCCTCGCGCTGGCTGGGCTCGCCCTGCTATCTACCATAACCAACAGCCTCCATACCGCGATGGCCGACGAGACGGCGCGTGAGGCCGCCGCCATCACCTTCGTGGTCACCGCCTCGGGCTTGAACCTGTTCGGCATCGGCGCGGCCTTCTGGGGGCTGGTCGCAGGTGTCACCGCTTATCTGGTCTTCACCAAAATCAGAACATGAAGCATATATTCGATCCCGGCCTTTACCAGTTTGAGCACCAGCAGCCTTCCTGCGGGGAGGCCAGGGCAGACAAGGTTTACAGTCTGGCCCCAGTTTTTTCAGTTACCCGATTTTTTCAATGTCCAGGCTGCCACCGTGATGAAAAAGAAGCATGGAATTTTTAGGTGCCAGCTTCAGTGGTGAACCCGGGATGGCGATTATTGCCATCGTTGCTTTTGCGGCCGGCCTGGTGCGTGGCTTCACCGGTTTTGGTGGGCCAGCGTTTATCCTCGCCATCCTGACCCTGTTTTTCACGCCCTACAGCATTGTTTCCAAGATCCTCGTGGTCGATTTCATCGCCAGCGTTTACCTGTTTAAAGCCGTTTACCGGGATATCGACTGGCGCTCGACGACTTGTATGGTGATCCCGACACTGCTGTTCATGCCGCTCGGTCACTGGTTGTTAGTGGAACTGGACCCGTTGTGGATGAAACGCGCTATGGCGGTGATCATTGCCAGTGCCTGCATATTAATGCTGGGCGGCTTTCGTTACCGGCAGCAGATGACGACCGCCTGGCTGGTTGTTCTTGGGATTTTCGCCGGCATCGTGTTCGGTGGCAGCTACATCGCGCTGGTCGCGGTGGTGTTTATCCTGCTCGGTCCCTACGACAAGCACCAGGGACGCACCCTGATCATTTCCTGGTCGTCTTTTACCGTACTCGGATTTGCCCTGATGTCGTTGCTAAGCGGCACCACCGGCCTCGATGACATTGTCACCGCAGCCCCGGGCGCCGCCACTTACCTGCTCGGAACCTGGCTCGGCTCACACGGATTCCACAACGCCAGCGAAAAGCTGTTTCGCCGTGGCGCGATCGCAGTTCTGCTGTGCCTGGCGCTGTTCAACCTGGTGCTTTAGTCGAGATTTTACCGACACATATAAACATTTCTCAGCATAATCAGGTAGAATCGCGCCCCTACCCGGATCCGCCATGCAAATCGAACTCTCCTCCAAGGCTCGCCCCCTGAACCAGTACCCGTTGTACTGGGCGGAATGCTTTGGCACAGCGCCCATGCTGCCGATGTCACGCGCCGAAATGGATCTGCTCGGCTGGGACAGCTGCGATATCATCATCGTCACCGGCGATGCCTACGTGGACCACCCCAGTTTCGGCATGGCCATCATCGGCCGCCTGCTGGAGGCACAGGGTTACCGTGTCGGCATCATCGCGCAACCGGACTGGCATTCGGCCGATGCTTTCAAGCAACTCGGCCAGCCCAACCTTTTTTTCGGCGTGACCGCCGGCAACATGGATTCGATGATCAATCGTTATACTGCCGACCGCAAGATTCGCAGCGATGACGCCTATTCGCCGGACGATGTCGGCGGCAAGCGCCCCGACCGCTGTTCGATCGTCTACTCGCAGCGCTGCCGTGAAGCCTATGGCGACACGCCCATCGTCATCGGCGGTATCGAAGCCTCGTTGCGTCGCATCGCGCATTATGATTACTGGCAGGACAAGGTGCGCCGTTCCATTCTCGCCGACGCCAGGGCCGATATCCTGTTGTATGGCAATGCCGAACGCGCGCTGGTGGAACTCGCCTCGCGCCTGGCAAACGGCAACGCCATCGAAGACATCACCGACATTCGTGGCACCGCATTTTTCATCAAGGACCTCCCGGCTGACTGGACCGTCATAGATTCGACCAATGTCGACAAACCCGGGCGCGTCGAGCAACCGCTCAGCCCCTACGTCATCATCGACGAAACGGTCTGTACCACCAGTGCCGACAACGACCAGGCGGCGAGCACCGAGATCCGGCTTGAAGGCAAGCTCGCGCGCGTGCAGCAAAAACTGGAGCAGCGCCTCAAGACCGTGGTGCGCCTGCCGTCGTTTAACGACGTCAAACGCGACCCGGTGCTTTACGCTCACGCCAGTCGCGTTTTACATCTCGAAACCAACCCCGGCAATGCGCGCGCGCTGGTGCAAAATCAGGGCGGCCAGAAAATCTGGTTCAACCCGCCACCGATTCCACTGACCACCGAGGAAATGGATTACGTCTTCGGCTTCGATTATGCACGTGTACCGCACCCCGCTTACGGCAATGCCCGTATCCCGGCTTACGAGATGATCCGCTTTTCGGTCAATATCATGCGTGGCTGTTTCGGCGGTTGTACCTTTTGTTCGATCACGGAACACGAGGGGCGCATCATACAAAACCGTTCACAGGGTTCCATTCTGCGCGAGATCGAAGCCATGCGTGACAAGGTGCCGGGCTTTACCGGGGTAGTTTCAGACCTCGGTGGTCCGACCGCCAACATGTACCGCATCGCCTGCAAGTCGAAGGCTATCGAAACCGCCTGTCGCCGCCCGTCCTGTGTATACCCCGGCATCTGTGAAAACCTGAACACCGATCATTCCTCATTGATCGAACTATATCGGGGTGCCCGCGCGCTCAAAGGCGTCAAGAAAGTGTTGATCAGCTCCGGACTGCGCTACGACCTCGCGGTCGAATCACCGGCCTACATCGAGGAGCTGGTCACGCATCACGTCGGTGGTTACCTGAAGATCGCGCCCGAACATACCGAGCATGGCCCGCTATCGAAGATGATGAAACCGGGCATGGGCAGCTACGACCGCTTCAAGGCCCTGTTTGAAAAATTTTCGCGCAAGGCCGGCAAGGAACAGTACCTGATCCCTTATTTTATCGCCGCCCATCCCGGTACCACCGACGAAGACATGATGAATCTGGCGCTGTGGTTGAAGGGCAACGGTTTTCGCGCCGACCAGGTGCAGAATTTCTACCCCTCACCGATGGCAACCGCCACGGCGATGTATCACAGCGGTAAAAACCCGCTCAAACGCGTGCGCCGCAACAGCGAGGCGGTGAAGACCGCCAAGGGCGACAAACAGCGACGCCTGCACAAGGCATTTCTGCGCTACCACGACCCGGCCAACTGGCCGATGCTGCGCGAGGCGCTCAAAACCATGGGGCGAGAAGACTTGATCGGTGGCGCTAAGACCCAGCTGGTTCCGCTGCATCAACCACGCGACGGCGAGGCTTATCGCAGCCCGCGGCGCAAAAACAGCTATCGCGGCAATAGTGGCGAACTCAGGAAAGGTCGCCTGCTCACCCAGCACACCGGGTTGCCACCGCGCAAATAACTGACCCACATAGCCCGACAGACGCTCACAGCCCCGAATAATCGTCCAGTCCGGCGATCGCCCGCATCTGTCCAGCCCTGGTCCCCCTTTGACCGCATCCGGAATACCGTTGCACCACAGCAATCCGGGCCGAAAAACTCATTACCGTCGATAACGTCGTGGACGTCGAGTTGCTCGTTGTGCCGGGTCGCGGGAGTAGACCCCCTGTAGGCGATTGCAGTCGGTTGGCAGTGAGCTTTGCGGTTTACAGCTTTTCGATCACCAGCATGAGGCTGCCGACTTCGAATCCCCACTTGGTCATAATCGATTCATTCAGTAACACCCGCTCGGACACCAGGTACATACGATCGTCGATGCGCAGATCAATGCTGTCACCGTCATAGGGAACACGCAGCACATAATCGAGGAAGACGCTATTGCCCGCAACTGTCATCTTGCCGTCACCAATAACATCGCCGGCAGTCGCGAGGTAGCTGTTCTGTCCGGTTGGTTTCAAGGTCCACACCCGGGCCTGGCGTTCTCCATCGTCAAATACAAAGCTTTCATCCAGAGTACCGATGCCGTCACGCCAGGATGCATCGATGCTGGCGCTGAAATAACGGATGACCTTGCCATCGCGGTCCTTGACGATACCGTGGGCCAGCAGTTTGCCGTTGAAAAATTGCTCGGCGACAATCTGTGGTTTGTTGGCAGCGTATTCCTCGATCGAGACCGAGCTGCAGGCGCCGAGAGCAAGTCCGCACAAAGCGATAACAATTACTCTGAGCGGGTTGATTAGTGATTTCATGGTTACCTCTCGAGCAGTGCAGTAGCTGCGGAATCCGCGTTATCGATCAGTGTCTGCTCGATGATCTGGCAAGCCGCCCTGGGGATGTCCTGATAATCATACTTGATATCCACCACCAGCCCATTGCCGTTTTCATCGCCGATATTGGACAGACCTCGAAAGCGCGTCAATCGCCTGCGCTCAGTGTCATAGCCCAACTCGATGGGCTTGACCAGCATGCGCAGCAACCAGTTAGCCACATCGAGCCGAAAACACTGGTCGGTCTGGGTCAGGTAGCTGCAGCGCAACGGCTTGATACGCAAGTCGATCAACTGCTCGCGGTCCGCGAGCGGAAACTGGAATTCATGGCTGTCGCCGGCTACCAGGCTATCCCAGTTCTGCCGCACAAACACATCGAAGCCGGCATCGATGACGACTGGCAACTTCGTACTCGGCTTTGCCGAACCTGACTTGTGCGTTTCACGGCTATCGGCATCGACCACCGCCATGGATACGACACCTTGTTCAAGTGCCACCTCCACGAGTTCGCGCGAGTAGAAGTTGTGCTGCACGAATGACGGTGTCGTCGAGCCAGAGCTATAGTCGAGCACTTTGTGGGCGATTAGTTTGCCCTCGGCATTCTGGTAAATGACTTCACGTGCCAGCTGGTCCTCGCTGACGCAATGGGTTTCGCTATACAATAGCTTGTCGCTTTTGAGGTCGTAAGCAAGGCCGACCGTTTCGCCAATATTAGCATCAGCACCAAGCGGGCGGACGAGAATCAATAGCGTCAGCATCAGGCCAAACGGGACAGTGGTTTTAACTAGCGTAGTATTCATCGGGTTTCCAGGTCGGGTAACTTCCCATTTTTGTCGAGCGTTGCTGCATAGTAGATGCCACAGGGAAACAACACTGCCCAACCACCCGCCATGATCGCGAGCGAAGCGATTACCGGCGCGCGCAGTTCCACATCGGCCAGGTTAGCACCAAACCAGTAACTCAGTGGTCCGAACACCCCACCTAACGGTACGGCAAGCCAGAGGTAACGGCGCAACCATAACAGGCTGTGCATGAAAGTGGTGGCAAACAGTAGCCACAGGCACACCAGCCACAAGGGGATTCCCGCGAGCATGGCGTCCGAGAAATGAAGCACGCCGCTTTGTGCCATCGATATATCCCACAGGCAACCGCAAAACACGATGACGGCAATCAGCTTCCACTCACGCCGATCATTCAGGATCAGCCAGCGATGTATGAGCAGCGCCAACGCCGTAAACACGGCCGCGTAAACGTTGCCACCCAGCACGCAAACCAGCCAGCCCAGCTGGAACAGCGCGAGATTGATCAGGGTTATTTTCATCTGCCCGCATGCCTGAACGATCAGGCGTCGGCGCGTTGGCGCCACTGTGGCTTGGCAAACAGTATTTGCGAAGTGCCGATAATGCGCTCCTCGAAACCACCCTGGCAGTAGCACAGGTAGTAGTGCCACATGCGGATGAAATAATCGTCGAAGCCCAGCGCGCGGACATCGTCGAGTCGCTGCAGGAAGCGCTCACGCCAGACATGCAGGGTACGTGCGTAGTCTTCACCGATTTCCTGCATACCCACCATGACCATATCGGTATTGGCGCGGATCGCGGAAGTGATCACCTCATGGCTCGGCAATGAACCGCCCGGAAAGATGTAGCGCTGAATAAAGTCTACCGAACGCCGTGCATAGTCATATCGCTGAGCGGGAATGGTGATCGCCTGTAATAACATCAGTCCATCGGCTTTGAGCAAGTCAGAACAACCGCGAAAATACTGGTTGTAGTACTTGTGCCCGACTGCCTCGATCATTTCCACCGAAACCAGCTTGTCGAACCTGCCCCGCAGGTTGCGATAGTCTTCGAAGAGAACCGTAATCCGATGATCAAGGCCCTCGTCACGCACGCGTCGGCATGCGGCCTCATACTGTTCGCGGGAAATGGTCGTGGTAGTGACGCAACAACCGTAGTGCTTTGCAGCATATATTGCGAGCCCGCCCCAGCCGGTACCGATTTCCAGCAAATGGTCCTCGGCCTGTAACTCGAGCTTGCGACAAATCACTTCCAGTTTATGCACGGAAGCCTCTTCCAGACTCATTTCCGGCTGCTCGAATATGGCGGCCGAGTACATCATTTGTGGATCGAGAAATAATGAAAAGAAATCGTTGCTGAGGTCGTAATGGCGCGAGATATTATCTCGCGCCTGCTTTTCGGTATTGCGATTCAGCCAGTGGAACAGCCTGTCACCGGCACGTTGCAACAACGGGGTCGAGCCATCGATTTGATTCAGAAAATCGATATTGATACACATCAGACGAACCAGTTCGAGCATGTTCGGCGTCGACCATTTGTCCAGCATATAGGCTTCGGCACCACCGAGCGATCCACCAAACGCGATATCGCGATAGGCGCTGGCGTCTTTGATAACCATCTTCGCATGCACCAGGCTTTCTTCTTTCGGATCGCCAAAACTATGCACGACCTCGCCATCCTCGATTTCCAGGTAGCCGCGCGGCAGGGCTTTTAAGCGCTTGAGTAATTGACCCTTGGCAAGATTACCAAGGAAACCAAGGCTGGTAGAGGCTCTAATGGAGGATCGAGTTAGCGTGTTCATGTCTTGGTATTCAGCCCATTTATTGTTGGTTTGTCTTGCTTTCCCGGTTTGCCTGAAACCGGGTGATCATAAATCGGGTTACGCTTGAGCCAGAGCTTCAGCGCCTGCCAGTAAATCGAAAGCGCCACCTTGGCCGTCATCCACGGATGCTGCAGCAAAATCCCCGCGAGCGCCGCTGAACTTATTTCGCGGCGTTTGAGCGCCATGGTCGCATCCACGTGGGTTTCGCCATCGACCTCGGTTTCCAGGTTCAGGGTTAGCACTTTATCAGGCTGGTTGCTGCACCAGCGGTAACTCATCTCCATCGGGTTAAAAGGTGACACATGCATCAACTTGTTAAACTGAATACGTTGAAAACGTTGCATCGGATCACAGGGCAGGACGTAGCTCTGGCGCTCCCCCCAGGGTGTATTGGTAACTTCTACGACAAGGTAATGCAGTGTTTCCTGCTGATCGAAACAATAGTAACAGGCGATCGGATTCATATTGAAACCGAAATAACGCCAGTTCGCGAGCAGACACACGCGGCCCTCATGCCAGATCCCCGTTTCCTCGTGAATCCTGGCAAGCACCGCCTGCTTCAAAGGTAGCGCGGGATCGCCGAGAAAATCGCTGCGCTCGAAACGCGCCGGTCGAAAGCGCCGAGTCGACCAGAAAGGCGATAGCGCGAGCACTTCATCGAGTTCATCGAGGTCCAGATACATCATGAACACCCGATAGCTGAAGCGGTGTGCACGCGGCAGGAAACGCCGATGCCGCAAATAACCCTGGTAGATGGCGCTATACATGCGCAGGGTCGGCACTGGACTGGTGCCGATTGGTCGCGCCCGCGGCAATACGATTGATAGCAACCGCCACTTGTCTGGCACTGACCACACCGTCTTCATGGAAGCCGTTACCCAGGTAGGCGCCCGCAAACCAGCTATGGTTGAGGCCGTTGAAATCTTCGATTTTTCGCGCCGCGGCTATCGCCTCCAGCGAAAATACCGGGTGGCTGTATTCAAAGCTGTCGATAATTTTTTCGGGGGCGATGGTTTCGGAGGCATTTAGCGTAACACAGAAAGTCGTTTCCGCCTCGAGCCCCTGTAAAATGTTCATATTGTAGTTCAGAACCGGTTGCGACTGGGCGGGCTCGCGAAGCCAGTAGTTCCAGCTCGACCAGGCCCGTCGACTGCGCGGCAACAGGCTGTCATCGTGATGCAGCACCACCTCGTTAGACTGGTAGGGAATAGCACCGAGCGCTTCGCGCTCGGCCTGGGTGGCATCATCCAGCAACGCCAGGGCTTGATCACTGTGGCAGGCGAAGATCACCTGATCATGCTGTACTCTGTGCCCATCGCTCATCACCAGTTCGACGGACCCCGGGCGCCGACGCACAGATACGATGCGCGCGTTGCAACGAATCGACTGGCTGAAACTGCGCGTCAATGGTTCAAGATAAGCCCTTGAGCCACCCTCGATAACATGCCACTGCGGCCGATTATTGACGCTCAACAAGCCGTGGTTCTTGAAAAATCGGATGAAGAAGAGTAACGGGAAATCGACCATGCCATCGATCGAGGCCGACCAGATTGCGGACCCCATGGGCAACAGATAATGATGGATGAATTCCTTCCCATAACGATTTGCGACGAGGTACTCGCCAAGCGTCGTGGTGGCGGACAGGCGTCCACTGTCCAGGTCGCTTACCGCTTCCCGATTAAAACGTAAAATATCCTGCAACATTTTGTAAAAAGAAGGACGCAACAAATTGCGCCGCTGCGCAAACAGGGTACTCAGGTTATTGCCACCGTACTCGAGGCCGCTGTGGTCGCAGCGCACGCTGAAACTCATTTCCGTTGGTTTCGTAGCAACCCCGAGCGCCTGCATCAACTCGATAAAGTTGGGATAGGTCCAGTCGTTGTAAACGATGAATCCGGTATCGATTGCGTATCTGTGCCCTTGCCAGTCGACATCGACGGTGGCGGTATGACCTCCGATACGCGCCGCCGATTCATACAGGGTCAGCTCATGGTTTTCGTGCAGATAGTAAGCAGCGCTCAGTCCAGAAATTCCACAGCCGATGATGGCGATATTCATACTTCAGGTCCCCGGTGGAGTGGTGCTGGATTTTTTGCTCGCTGTCATGGCTTTCTGCCACAGACCGGGAGCCAGTTTTGACAGGCCGAGCAACAATGATAGACGCATTGGAAAACTGTAGCGTCGCGGTCTCGAAGCCAGCTTGCCGATAACGCGGCTTGCAGCCTGCTCAACGTCCATCAGAAACGGCATCTCGAAGTCGTTCTTGCGCGTCAGCGGGGTATCGACAAAACCCGGGTTGACGACGCTGACGTCGATCTTTTCGCAAGCCAGGTCGAGGCGCAGGCAAGCACAAAAATATTGTAGTGCCGCCTTGGATGCACCGTAGGCCTCGGCCCGTGGAAAAGGTGCCGCGGTCGCCTGCGACGCTATCACCACCAGGTGAGGCCTGCGCGCAGCGCGCAGCAACGGCAGCACTAACTCTACGCAGTTGACCGTGCCGAAAAAATTAACCTCCATCACCCGCCGCACGGCGGCCCAGTCGGGGTCGGGGAAGTCGAGGTATTCGCAGTTGCCGGCGTTCAGTATTGCCTGGTCGATGTGAGGCGAAATTGCGGCGATTTGCGCGCCGAGCGCCGCGCATTCAGCGGCGTCGGTGATGTCGCAGGCGAGCGCGCGAATGTTAGCGTTTTGTGCCGCCAGTTCGTCTAGCGCCTGTCGGTTGCGCGCCGAGGCAATCACCAGCGCACCGCGGTTGGCCAGTTGCAGCGCGATACTGCGACCCAACCCACTGCTCGCACCGGTTACCCAAATGACTTTCTGATTACTGGTTTGCATGCTGCTAGCTCGCCAGACGCAATCTGAGCCAGCGTGTCACGTTGCCGATCAGCGGCAATTGCTCGTACAGCATCGCACCCATGTCATAAAAATCCTCGTGGTATTCAATCTTGTCGCCAAGTTTCAAATGGCTCACCCCGCGCACACTGATGAGACGGTTACCAAGCCTGGGGTGTTTGAAATGCATCATCCATTTCACGTAGGCTGCACGATCGGAGACCATTTCGTCGAGGTACTCGAAACGACAATCGCTCAAATCGGCGCATAAGGAAGTAAAGTAATCCTCGAGCTCGACCAGTCCACGTATCTCGTGCACCGGATCTTTGAACAGGATTTGCTCTGCATAGATATCACGCAACTGACTCAAGTCCGATTCATGCAGGATCTTGAAGTAAGATTTGAAGCGCTCAACCAGAAGCGTATTCGTAGTCATTGGGCAACCCTAGTGTATAACTAAACCGATATAGATGTGGTTATACGCCTCGTTGGGCGCTTTGGATCAGGCCAGTGATCCGCTTTCGTTATTGCCTCGTATATTACCCTACATCCTGACATAGCGAGTATATAATGGTCTCCATGGCTAACCAACGATCCCCTGGCGACAAGCTGACAGAACTCAGCGCAAGTCTCTCCCTGGTCGCAAATAATCGCGACAAAGAAGCGTTTGCGAGACTCTTCGATCACTATGCTCCACTGATTCGCGCTTACAGTCTGGCGCGTGAGCCGGGAGCCGACCTGGTCGCCGATGAGCTGGTGCAGGAGGTCATGACTCGGGTCTGGCTCAAGGCCGACAAGTACAATGATCGACTCGCCAACCTGAACACCTGGATTTTCACCCTGGCTCGCAACTGTCGCATCGACTATTTGCGCCGCAACAGCCGCTATCTGACCGAAATTGATCCAACCGACATCTTTAACGAAATCGAAGACGACGGGCCCGGACCCTTTCAGCAGGTACAGCAAAGCAGGGCCGAAGAAAGCATTAGAGCAGGACTCAAACAGCTGCCACGAGAACAGGCGGAAATATTAACCAAGGTTTATCTGGAGGGGAAAAGCCACCAACAGGCCAGTAACGAGTTGAAGCTGCCACTGGGTACCGTGAAATCGCGCGTACGCCTGGCGTTGAAGAAACTTGAAGTTCTGGTAGTGAGATAATCATGAATAATGCAAACAAACACCCCGAAGACGAACTACTGGCCGCGTATTCTGCCGCCAGCCTGCCGCTGAGCCAGGCACTGTGCATTTCGATTCACCTCGAGCGCTGTCCCGACTGTGGTCGCAAGTTGCAACGCCTGAACCGCGTGGGTAGCGAATTGATGCAACAATTAAAGCCGGCTCCCGCCGCCGACGAGCTCAAGAACAGACTGTTAGACCGACTCGATTCGCTGAGCGAAGAAAACAGCGAGCAGGCCCATCCCCTGCCTGACTCGACAGTACCGAGATGTCTGCAACAGTTTGTCCATGGAAATTACGATGATCTGCCATGGCGGCGTGTATCCGCCGACATTCGCAGCGTCGAACTGTGCCGTGACAGCAATGGTGCCAGGGTAGAACTTCTCAAAATCAAGCCTGGCGGCTCGGCAATCACGCACACCCACCTGGGAGACGAGTATACGGTTATTCTCGAGGGTAGCTTCTCCGATGAAGCCGGGCTCTATGGCGAAGGTGATTTCCTGTTGCGCGGCAAACACGACAAGCATACTCCGGTCGCATCCCTGCATCGTGAATGTCTGTGTCTGGCGGTAACCGAGGGCCCGATACAGTTCACCGGTTTTTTCAGTCGCCTGATGAATCCTTTCATTCGGCGCAGCTATGCCTGAAGTAGATCCCGGTGAATCTCGTCAGCACTGACTACCCGTCGAAAATACTGGTCGGTATCAGCAGCTGCCTGATTGGTGAAAAAGTACGTTTCGACGGTGGCCACAAGCAAAATCGTTACGTTCTCGACACGCTCGGTCAATATTTTCGTTACCGACCTTTCTGCCCGGAGATAGCGATCGGCCTCGGCGTACCGCGAGAAACCATCCGCCTGGTCGCAGTCGACGGTAAAACCGAAGCGATAGGCAACAAACATACCGAATTGAACTTCACCCGTGCCTTGATCCAGAGCGCAGAGGATCAGGCGAGCTGGCATCGGCAGGTATTCGGCTACATCGTCAAGAAGGATTCTCCCAGCTGTGGCATGGCACGGGTTCGCGTCTACCGCGGTGAGCAGCCGCAGCGCGACGGGGTCGGCCTTTATACCGCAAGGTTGATGCAAAATTTCCCGGCACTGCCGATCGAGGAGGAAGGTCGCCTCGGCGACCCGGTGTTGCGCGAAAGCTTCGTCAAGCGCGTTTTTATTTACCGGCGTTGGCATGAGCTGCTCAAAAGCGGTATCGACTGGGCCGGATTGACCGATTTCCACGGCCGCCACAAGTTAATCCTGTATTCACACAACCAGGACCTCGGTCGCCAGCTCGGGCGTGAACTTGCTGCCGTCCAGCAGCAATCCGGGCAACCGCTTGCAAAGGACTATGCGCCGCAATACCTGGCGCAATTGATGGCCATTCTCAAGATCAGTGCAACGCGCTCCAATCACGTCAACGTGCTCGAACACATCCGTGGTTACCTCAAGCAGGACCTGGACAAGAGTGACAAGCAGGAGTTGACCGAGAGCATCGAGAACTATCGGCGCGGACTGTTGCCCCTGATCGTGCCGATTACCTTGCTGCGCCATCACTTCCGCCGCAATCCCAATGACTACATCGAACGCTCCTACTATCTGCAGCCGCATCCGGACGAGCTGATGCTGCTGAATTCACTCTAGGCCCGGACAGATGCCGCAATCATTATCCATCGTCTGGTTTCGCCAGGACCTTAGAATCCACGATAACCCGGCGCTGAATGCGGCAGCCGAATACGATGCCCTGTTGCCTATTTATATTCTCGACGACGTCAACGCCGCGCATTGGGCCATGGGTGGTGCCAGCCGCGCCTGGTTGCATCATTCGCTCACTGCCCTGAATCAGAGTCTCGATGGCAGGCTACAACTGTTTGTCGGTGATGCGCGTGACATCATCGCGCGCCTGCTCGAGGAGCAACAGGTCGACGCGATATTCTGGAACCGCTGCTACGAACCCTGGCGTGTGCAACGCGATATCCTGATCAAGCAGGATTTGATGGGGCATGGTGTCACCAGCCGCAGCTTCAACGCTTCCCTGCTGTGGGAACCCTGGGATGTCGCCAAGAAAGACGGCACTCCCTACCGGGTTTTTACACCCTTCTACCAGAGGGGCTGCCGCCAGGCTCAGCCTCCCCGACAGCCGTTGGCGCCACCGCCACGGTTGCGTTATCACGACGTCGAAAGCGATTTTGCGCAACCGCTCGACGCTCTGGGATTGCTGTCCACCCATCTCGACTGGCACCAAATGCTGTGCAACCAGTGGCAAATAGGCGAGTCAGGCGCCGATGATCAGCTAGAACAGTTTTGCGATGATCGACTCGTCGAATACAAGCTGGCGCGTGACTTCCCCGCAATCGATGCAACTTCGCGACTATCCCCGCACTTGCATTTTGGCGAAATTTCGCCTCATCAACTCTGGCACCGAATCGAACACATCGCATCGCAGGCACAGTCTGAAGGACCCGCACATTTTCTGCGCGAGATCGCCTGGCGAGAGTTTTCCTACCATTTGCTGTACCACTTTCCGCAGTTGCCCGAGGATAACTTCAACCCGCGTTTCGATGGCTTTGAATGGCGTAAAGACGATGCGGCTCTGGCACTGTGGCAACAGGGTAATACCGGCTTCCCCATCGTTGACGCGGGTTTGCGGGAACTCTGGCAAACCGGCTATATGCATAATCGCGTACGTATGATCGTCGCCTCGTTCCTGATCAAGAACCTCCTCATCCACTGGCGTAGCGGTGCCGACTGGTTCTGGGACTGCCTGGTCGATGCCGATCTCGCCAACAATAGCGCCAGCTGGCAATGGTGCGCCGGCTCGGGCGCCGATGCCGCTCCTTACTTTCGGATTTTTAATCCGGTATTGCAAAGCGAAAAATTCGATGCAGAGGGACACTACCTGCTGCGCTACTGTCCGGAACTTGGCGGGTTACCGGCGCGTCTGCGCCACCAACCCTGGCAGGCAAGTGAGGCACAATTGCAAGCCGCAGGAATCAGGCTCGGTATCGACTACCCGAAACCCATGGTTGATTTGAAAATTACTCGAGAGCGGGCACTACGGCGTTTTAAAGCCCTGGCCTGAACGGTCGAATAGCCGTTTTTCAGGCAGCTTCCATTTCACGGATGTGTTCGTGGCAGGTTTTCATCGCAATTGCCATCTGTTTACCCGATTGAAACCGCTTTGTCGCGTCCTTCTGCAGAGCTGTATTGATCAGTTTATTGATACAATTTGGCAGATCAGCACGAAAGCGCCGGATGTCAACATGTTCTTCGTTGGCGATGTTATACATCAGGCTGGCGATTGAGTCGCCGTTGAACGGCAAGACACCGCACAGCATCTGATACAGGGTTACTCCCAGCGAAAACAGGTCGGCGCGGCCGTCGACTTTTTTCCCGGCCAGTTGTTCGGGCGCCATGTAATAGGGGCTGCCGATTATGGTACCCGTTTTGGTCTTGCTCGCATCGGTGAGGCAGGCGACGCCAAAATCGGTGATTTTGGCGATATTTTTGTCATGATCGTAGATGATGTTGGCCGGCTTGATGTCGCGATGCACAACCCGCTGCTTATGGGCGTAATCAAGGGCCATGGCGACATTCGAAACGATTCCGAATACCTGGCTTACCGATAGCAGGGTCTTTTTGGTGCTGTATGCAGTCAGGTCCTTACCCTTCAGGTAATCCATCGCGATGTAGGCAAGATCCTGCTCTTCGCCGACATCGTAAACGGTAACGATGTTAGGATGATCGAGCCGGCCGGCAGCCTCGGCTTCGCGAAAAAAACGCGTGCGAATTTCATCGCGCAGGCCTTCGTCGAGGTCGCTCGATAGCATCATGGTTTTAACTGCCACGGTGCGACCGATCTTTTCATCGCGACCGAGATAAACCATACCCATCGCGCCACGACCTATCTCGCGGTCAATCTGGTAGCGCCCCAGTTTTGGTTTCTGCACACCGTTCTGACTACTGATCAGGTTGGCGCCGGGACCGTCGGTGTTCTGTCCGGCCAGCACCACGGTATTGGCCGCCTGTTCATTCTGGTTGATGCGATCGCTGACGTCGTTGTACCTGGGGTCGTGCTGCAGGATAAATTTGAACACCGTCTCGGCCTTATTAAACTGGCGTTTACGTTCGTAATCGAGACCCAGACTGTAAACCAGCCCAAGCAGGGGTGCGTCGATGCGGCAGTGGCGCAACTTTTCAAAGGCCTGGTCGAGAAAGCCCTGCGCCTGCAGCGCGAGCCCCAACTCACGGTTGGCCAATGATAATTCATCCTCTACGCTACGCAACCGACCGTTCACCTTTTGCCGTATCGAAAACTGCAACTGGCCAATCAGCAACATCGCCACCGCCGGCATCATCGGTATCCACATTGACTGGGTGCTCATCAACAGGAAGTGCGCGTTGAATACCATCAACACCAGGAACATGCTGATGAAAAATGCCATGCTGCTGCGAACTCGGCCGAATACCAGCATCATATAGAGCCCTAGTGCAACCATCAGAACGCGCAGGGCCCAGCCAGACCAATCAGGTAAATGGTATTGCTCGTTATTGAGTATGCTCGACACCGTGTGTGCCGTGGCAACGGTTGCCGATATCGGCTCGCCAGATGGTGTCTGGCCCAGTTGTACATCGCGTGGCGAAGTAAGCCCCACTATGACAATCTTGTCGCGAAACAGATTGACGTCGATATTACCGTTGAGCACATCGACTATCGAATAGATTGGAAATGCAGATTTGTTATTCTGGCCACTGTAATAGCGCGGATAAATCCTGAGATGGTAATCGGTGCCAAGGTCCTTGCCATCCAGCATCGGACTGATCAGGCCCTGCGATTCGATGTGCTGTGTCGACAGGCCCTTGCTGCGTGCCGCCATCATCAGTGCGAATGACGGCAACACGTCGTTACCATATTTCACCATTAATGGCTGACCCCCGAAATCCTGGGTCATGCCGGTAACGCCCACGGCGCCGACTGGCCGGGTAAGGGATTCAAGCGGTGGAAAAATCTCCTCGGCACGGGTTATCCCGGGCGTAGGCCATCCGAAACCCTGGCTCAGGTTGTCGATCTCTACTTTCGGGAGGGAAAAACGTTGCAGGTAACGAGGCAGGGATGGCGTCAAACCAGTCTCGGGACCAGCACCCTCGATATATGATATTGACAGCACGATGCGACCGGCCGCCTTGAAACTGGCCTCCAGCTTGTCGTCGCCATTTAAGGTCGATTCTGTAAGACTCAGCGCCCGATTCACTCGATTACTGAGTTTATTTTCCTGTTTCAGGATTTTACGCAAATCTGACAGCGCTCCGCGGCCAGCCTGGAACTGATTGCTATCCATTGGCAGGGTATACCCGATTACCCTGGGTCCGCCACGAGTCACCAGTTGGTTCAGTTCCGCGAGTACGTCACGCGACCAGGGCCAGGCGCCGAGTTCGCGCAGCGATTTGTCATCGATTGCAATCACCACGATGTCTTCGTGCGGCTCTTTGCTCGAGGTAAATTGTACACCCAGGTTATAGGCCTGGCGGTCGAACGCAGCAAACCATCCCGCTTCCGCGGCTATCAGAAACAGAAACATGATAACCAGCCCGATGAACCAGTCGCTTTTTATCAGAGATCTATTCAATGGAATTCAAGCAATAGTGATGCAAACCCGTTGGCCAATGGATGTCTTATAGTTCAATCACAGCAGAAATTCTGCGCAGTTTCGTGTTTGTCAAATCCGCTTTGAGACGAGTATCACAACCGGTCTACAGGCGCTCGGCTGATTTTCTCTCGCACTCACATAGCCCGGTGTTTGAAACGCTGCAATCGTCGTTCATCGATAACGTTCTGCATGACTATATTTTAGTAATCAGTTGCCCTTGTAGGTCCATTCTTTTAGCCTTGGGCGCTTAATCGAGACCACTATGCCTGAATCGATCAAGCTTTTGTCCAGCCGGCGTTTTCGCCCTTTCTTTGTCACGCAATTGATGGGGGCTTTCAACGACAATCTTTACAAGAACGGGCTGACGATATTTATCGCCTTCCAGGCGGCTGGCGTCTCGCAACAGCAAAGCAATATGCTGGTCAACATTGCCGCCGGCTTATTCATTCTGCCCTTTTTCCTGTTCTCGCCGATCGCCGGACAACTGGCAGACAAGCATGAAAAATCGATGCTGATCCAGCGCATCAAGTTGCTTGAGATCGCAATCATGCTGCTCGGCGCGATCGCTTTCCTGCTGCAGAGTCCAGTCATGCTGGTAGCGATTTTGTTTCTGATGGGTACTCAGTCGGCTTTGTTCGGTCCGGTCAAATATAGTCTGCTACCGCAGGCGCTCGAGCCCGGGGAACTGATCGGTGGTAACGCCATGGTCGAATTCGGCACTTTCCTGGCAATTCTGACGGGGCTTATCGTCAGCGTGTACCTTATGTCACTCGGACTGACAGTCATGGCACTCGCCGTCATAGTCGTTGCCATCGGCGGCTACTGGGCGAGCCGTGAAATACCTCGGCTGCCGGCGGCCGCACCCGAGCTCAAGGTCAGCTTCAATATTCCCCGCCAGACGCTCAGTATCCTGCGCGACGCGCGAGCCAACCAGAGCGTGTTTTACGCAGTGGTGGGAGTTTCCTGGTTCTGGTTTATCGGTATTACCTATGTAACTCAGTTGCCCAACTACGTGCGCTATGAACTGGGTGGCGACGAGCAGGTTTATGTTTTATTGCTGGCGATGTTTTCACTGGGGATTGGTGCCGGATCATTTTTATGCGAGCGCCTCTCCGGGCGCCGGGTCGAGATTGGACTGGTGCCGATCGGTGCACTCGGATTGACCCTGTTCGGCGTCGATCTGTATTTCAACCGCGGCCTGTCGACAGGCACCGGCCTGATCGACCCGGCCACCTTTATCGCACAGGGCAGCAGCCTGCGAGTATGCCTGGATATCGTTATGCTGGGCATCAGCGGAGGTCTGTATATCGTACCGTTGTACGCCCTGGTGCAACAACGCAGCGATGTGCGCAAACGCTCACGTATCATCGCCGCAAATAACGTGATGAATGCGCTGTTCATGGTCGTCGCATCACTGTATGGATTGTTTGCGTTGTCCGCCGGGGTATCGATTCCGATGTTGTTTCTGATCATGGCGTTGATGAATGCGGCGGTGGTACTGTTTATTTTCACCCTGGTGCCCGAGTTCCTCATGCGCCTGCTGGTGTGGCTGCTATTACATACTATTTACCGGGTCGATTATTCCGGACTCGAGAAGATCCCCGATGAAGGACCGGCGCTATTGATCTGTAATCATGTCAGCTATGTAGATGCGTTGGTCCTGGCTGGTTGTATTCGCCGCCCAATTCGTTTTGTCATGTACTACCGTATATTCGAGATGCCGATACTTTCCTTTATCTTCAAAACCGCGCAGGCTATCCCGATCGCCCCGGCGCACGAAAACCCCGAAATGATGGAGCAGGCTTTCGAGCGCATCAGCACCGCACTGGGTCAGGGTGAACTGGTATGTATCTTTCCGGAAGGCAAGTTGACCGAAAATGGCCAGATGAACCCGTTTAAGCCGGGGGTGACGCGGATACTCGAGCGTGATCCAGTGACCATTGTCCCACTGGCGCTGCGTGGGCTGTGGGGCAGTTTCTTCAGCAGGGCTCATGGCAAGGCGATGTCGCGTCTGTTTCCGCGAGGCCTGTTGAGTCGTATCGAACTGGTTGCCGGTGACGCCATAACCGAATCCACGGCCGCTCTTGACTATTTACAGCATCGCGTCGCGACCCTGCGAGGCGAACGGCTTTAACTGCAGGCTGGTCAGGCACCCATCATCAAGGCCGGGTCCTCGCCCAGGATCCGGGTCAGAAACTGGCACACCGCATCGACGCGCGCGACGTGGCGCAGATCCTCGTGCACCAGCAACCAGTAACTGCGCTCTACCGATATCTGTTGGGGCAGTACCACCTGCAACTCGGGTTCGCGCCGAGCCATGAAACAATGCACCAGACCCAGTCCTATACCTTGCAGAATCGCATTGAACTGTGCGCTGACATTGGTGCTGCGAAACACGACATGCGCATTCTTGATGGTGGTATCGAAGAAACGCAGCTCCGGCATTTCGATCAGGTCTTCGATATAGGAAACGAAATCGTGATACACCAGGTCGTCCACAGCGTTAATCGGTGGAAAGCGGGCGAGATATGCACGCGTAGCAAACAGGCGCAGGCGGTAATCGCACAGTTTCCAGGCGATCAGGCGTCCACTGTCGGGTCGCGAAAAACTAATCGCAATATCGGCCTCGCGTTTGGAAAGACTCATACGCCGGGTTTCGGCGACCAGTTCGATTTCGATATCGGGATGCAGCACCGCGAACTCGTTAACGTGGCGCGCAATCACCTGCGTTCCCAGCGCTTCAGGTGCCGCCACGCGCACGGTGCCGCTCAGGCGGGCATCCTTGCCGGCTATTTCCTGGTAGAGCCGGGTTGAACGGGTTTCGATCTGTTCCGCCAGTGGCAAAAGGCGCAGACCGGCATCGGTCAACTGGTAGCCGTTCGGTGACTTGTCGAACAACCGCACATCGAGTTGCTTTTCCAGCATCGCAATTCTGCGGCTGACCGTGGTGTGGTCGACCTGCAAGCGCACGGCTGCGCGCACCAGCTTGCCCTGGCGCGACAGTTCGAGGAAATACTTCAAATCATTCCAGTCATACATGTGTATAAATGCACATTGGATGTGAGATTCAGACTATATCCTTGCAGAAATATCTTGTCTATACTGCCACGTCCTTACCTTACACAACCCCAGCAGGAACCGTCATGAGCCAGCCCGCCGAAGCCGTAGCGTCCGAATATAACCGACTGCATCATTACATCAACGGCGAACATGTCGCCGGTAGCAGTAACCGCTTCGGTGATATTTTCAATCCGAGCCGGGGAGTCAAGACCAGCGAAGTACCGTTGGCCTCGCAATCGGAGGTCGAAGCGGCGATCGCGGTAGCCCAGGAAGCTTTTCCAGCCTGGGCGGCAACCTCCGTGCTGCAACGTTCACGCATCATGGCGCGCTACGTACAACTGCTCTACAAACATCAGCATGAAATCGCCACGCTGGTTTCCAACGAACACGGCAAGGTCATCGAAGACGCCATGGGATCGGTGTTACGCGGCATCGAAGTAGTGGAATTCGCCTGCGCCGCTCCGCACGCACAAAAAGGTGAGTTTTCCGACAATGTTGCGCGCGGCATCGATATCTACTCGATGCGCAAGCCGCTCGGCGTGGTCGCTGGCATAACACCGTTCAACTTTCCGGCGATGATTCCGTTGTGGATGGCGGGTATGGCCCTGGTTACCGGTAATACCGTAGTACTCAAGCCCTCGGAAAAAGATCCGTCCTGCCCACTGCGCCTGGCCGAACTATTTGTCGAAGCCGGTGGACCGGTTGGCGTTTTCAATGTCGTCAACGGCGACAAGGAAGCGGTCGACACGCTACTCAACGACGAGCGCGTCAAAGCCGTGAGCTTCGTCGGCTCGACGCCGATCGCGAAATACGTCTATGCCACGGCAACTGCCAACGGCAAACGCTGCCAGGCCATGGGCGGCGCCAAGAACCACATGTTGATTCTGCCCGATGCCGATCTCGAGGACGTCGCCAACGCATTGATGGGGGCCGCCTACGGATCAGCCGGCGAACGTTGTATGGCGATTTCGGTCGGCGTTTGCGTCGGTGACGAAGTCGCCGATCGCCTGATCGAAATTCTGAAGCCGCGCGTCGAGGGACTGCGCATCGGCACCAGTCTCGATACCAATCTGGAAATGGGCCCGCTGGTAACCCGCGACCATCGCGAAAAAGTCATGAATTACATTCAAATGGCGCAGGACGAGGGTTCCCGCCTGGTAGTCGATGGGCGCGACTTTATCTGTGAAGGCCACGAACAAGGTTATTTCCTCGGCGGTTCGCTGATCGACAATGTTACCCGCGAGATGCAATCCTACCAGGAAGAAATCTTCGGCCCGGTATTACAGATCATGCGTGTTGGCTCCTTCGAGGAGGGTGCGGCACTGGCGACCGACCACCCTTATGGCAATGGCACATCGATTTTCACCAAAAACGGCGCTGCCGCGCGCACCTTTGCCGACAAGGTCGAAGTCGGCATGGTCGGCATCAACGTGCCGATCCCGGTACCACTCGCTTTCCACAGTTTCGGTGGCTGGAAATCTTCCGCTTTCGGCGATCACAATCAATACGGCATGGAAGGGTTGCGTTTTTACACCAAGGTGAAAACCGTAACCTCGCGCTGGCACGACAAAGGTCTCGATGCCGAGTTCACCATGCCGGTATTGAAATAGTCATCGCATCGTCGCGACTGGAGCCGATACTTTCCCTGGTTACCACCCTCGCACTCGCGGCGGTGGGTAGCCCTGGTGGATCCGTCGGGCTAGGCTTCAACGATTCTGTTTGCCCTGCTGGTGCTTGCGGCGTCGATAAGCGCCTTCCCGGCCTGCTACACGCATCGGTCTCGCGCCGACCAGTGGCGCTCTACCTGCTAATCAGCGTCACTTTTCCCAGCGTGGTGATCCCCAACGCCGGACTCGTCCTCCTGATCGGGTGAACGCCCACGCGGGCTAGTTATTGAATCCGTAGTCATAACTTTGCGTGCCGCTGGCGTTGAACACCTGCGCGTGAAAGGAAACGATGACGCGATCTTCCTTGCCGTTATAGGGGAATGGCATGTGTTTGAGATGCGACGGGAAAATGCACAGCTTGCCGTCTTCCGGAAACGAGTCCCAGCTGTTGTCGTGCAGGTATAGATTGCCGTAATCGCCAAACCCGCCCGCCATGTGTTCGACATGAGGTCCGTAGAAACGGGTCACGCCATTGGGTTGCTGCCCGGGATTCGATTGCGGCGAGGTCGCACAGTCGGCCGAGCGCACGTAGTAGACACCGGACCAGGAGCAGTTCCCGTGCACGTGCATTTCGTGGAACGAATGAGCGTTCGAAATTTGAAACCAAAGGCCGGTGATATTGACGCGTACTTTTTCATCGTTACGCCACAGGCCCTTGTTGGCCTCGCGCGCCACCTCGACGATACCCTGGCTGATGAACTCCGCCAGTTCGTTCAGTTCCTGGTGCAGCGGGTACTGGCTCAGCAGGTCATCTTTACTGGCATACGCCTGCTGCGGACTGCGCTGTTCGCGATCGCGGTGCTGGTAAAACAACTCCAGCAGGGCCGGGTTCACTTTCTGATAATGCGCAAAACGTTTCGCCAGCAGGGTAGTCGGCCACAGGCTGACAATGTTTGGATTTCCGCCCGGTTTCGTTTTTTTGGCCATTTTCCTCTCACTAGCACCCGCCAGGGCTTGCGGTTTAATTTAAAGCAGCAGCGCCTTGCCGTAGCGCCTGCATTTGTCGATATAAATGACGGTGCTCTTTGGCATCGACACCCGTGCACTGGCGATATAACTGATCAAACGCCGACCTTCCTGAATCAGGGCGCGGCCATAGGCGACGCGCATACGCAGCATCTGATCGGCATTGTCGGGCAGACTCGGCCGGTATTCGTCGAGTTTTTCACCCAGCGCGACGAACTTCGGCCAGACCTGGAAAATAACTGGATCCTTTTTCATCGTCTCGGCGGCTTGACGTGCGGCCTTCGCGTAATCGTCGATCAGTTGCTCGAGGCCGATAAACATTTCGCGACCACAAAATTCTTCCTTCATACAGGCGGCAACCTGGTCGATATCCCGCATACCCTGCGCAATTTTGACAAATCGTGACTGGTAAAAATCGGAGACTGGCATGGTGAACGCCTTGAAGGGTTCGCCCCAGACCTCGTCGATACCTTCGCAACCGCTGTGGTGCTTGACCTGCTGGCCCAGGTTCAGGGCTTCCTGGAAGCAGTCGCTGCACTGGCGCATCAGTTCGTTATTGTGGCTGACCTTGACACCCTTTTCGCCCAGCTCGACGATGGTAGTGAACAGGTCGGTAGCGCGGTTAAACAGCGCACCTGCCAGCATCGCGGCATTGATGCGTCGCCGCTCGGGATCGGTTTCACGCTCATAGGCCTCACGTGCGATCTCCAGGCTCCTGCCGGGCGTATTGATGCCCGCTTCGGTATGATGAAAAGCGCGACGTGTGAGGCTGTCGATCAACCGTTTACGGCTCGCCAGCGTGTCGTCGAGCGGCGCGTAATATCGAATCCAGTAGCCGTCGTAGAAAATATATTCGCTATCATCGATAACACGTCGGTCGCCATCAATCGGCGCAGAATAATCTTCGGGGGCGGTATCCATGGGGTCCGCATAGGTTTCTATCATTGGGAATCTGACAATCATAATTCAATGCGCCTACAATGTTATGAAATCTTCCGGGGTTATCAATTAAAATTTTGCATAATTTCGAGTAATCCATCTCCGACATAGCTCATCCTGTGAGCCGGGGAACCTTTATAATGGGCGTGCCGCAAACCCGTCGCCGCAGGATCATACTTCCACCATGGCTTTAACCATTTTCCGCTCCAATCGCGTTGAAACGCTGCAGTCGAGGCTGGTACAGCGAATCGCTACAACGCCATTGGCGGACCCATTCGCGCCAGAAACGGTCGTGGTCCCCACCTATGCGATGGCGCGCTGGCTTAACCTGAACTTTGCTCGTCAACAGGGTATTGCCGCTAATATCGGCTATCCACAATTCAGTGAGTGGATCTGGTCACTGGCCGGCCAGTTACTCGACGATATACCGCAACAGGATCCTTGTTCGCGTGACCGGCTCGGCTGGGCGATATTCAACCAGCTGCCCGGTCTGCTCGAACACACTGATTTCGGCTCTCTGCAACAATACCTCGACGACGACGCCAGCGGCATTAAGCGCTGGCAATTGAGCCAACGCATCGCGGACTGCTTTGATCGCTATCAATCCTATCGCCCTGATTTGATTCACAGCTGGTCACGGGGTGAAGATGGTAGCTGGCAGGCCTTGCTGTGGCGCAAACTCGTGATTGCGCGTCAGTTGCCCCACCGGGTCGAGATAATGTACCGGCTCAGTCAACATCTTAAGGCCAACAGCACTGATTCGCGCCTGCCCGAACGCATCAGCCTGTTCGCCCTGTCGCGTATCGCGCCGGTTTACCTCGAAACCCTGCATGCTCTGGCACTGCGCACCGAGCTTCTGCTATTCCAGCACAACCCCACCGACCAGTACTGGGCCGACCTGGTAAACGCCAAGCAGCAAGCTCGCAAGCGACTGCAGGATCCCCGGCACGGCGAATACTTCGACAGCGGCAACCACCTGCTAACATCCTGGGGTCGCCAGGGTCAAACCCTGCAGGACCTGCTGCTGGATCTCGACCCGATGACCGCCGCCGAGATCGAGGACAACCAGCCACCGTCGGGCAAAAACCTGTTGCATAGCCTGCAGGCTAGCCTGTTCCATCTCGAACCGGCACGCTTCGCAAGCGCGGTCGACGATTCGATTTCGGTGCAGTTGTGCCACAGTCCACTGCGCGAATGCCAGGTATTACACGACCACCTGCTGACGCTGCTGGCACGTCACGACGATCTGTGCAGCGAGGATATTCTGGTAATGGTTCCGGAAATCAGCCGCTATGCGCCCTACATCGAGGCCGTTTTTCAACACGACGCGAGCAACCGCCGGCCCAATCTCGCGTGGAACATATCCGACATCAGTGTCAGCGACGGGCACCCGCTGGTAGGTGTTTTTCTACAGTTGCTCAAACTGCCGGGTAGCCGCTTCACCCGCTCCGAAATCCTTTCGTTTCTCGAGTGTGCTGAGATTCGGGCCAGTTTCGGTCTGGATGAGTCGGTGCTCGACGATATCGATCACCTGGTCGATGTAGCCCGTGTTCGCTGGGGGATCAGCGCCGATCAACGCCGGGAACTGGGGCTTCCAGGGGTTCACGAAAATACCTGGCAACAGGCCTGGGAGCGGATATTCGCCGGCTACGCGATGGCAAACGATGACCTGTGGGAGCATACCGCACCCATCAGTGAAGTAGACAGCGATAGCGGTGTCGCCATCGCACGCTTCAGGTACCTGTTCGAAAGACTGGTTTACTGGCGACAACGGCTCTCGGCTAGCGTCAGTACCGGTGCCTGGCAGCAACGCCTGCACCAGTTGATCGACGAGTTTCTCGCTGCGGACGGTGCCACCGATGATCTGTTACAGCCATTACGTAAAGCGGTCAACGATCTCGGCCAGTCGGATGCGCGCGATCTCAGTCCCAGCCTGGTCAGCTACTGGATGGATAAGCAGCTGGCAACGAACCAGCAAACCGGACGCCTGTATTCAGGCGGCATTACTTTTTGTGGTATGCAACCCATGCGCAATATCCCGTTTGCGATGATTTGTGTTCTCGGTATGCAGGATAATGCGTTTCCGCGCCGCGAAACCGCGGCAGAGTTCGATCTGATGCGCGACAACTGGCGCCCGGGTGACCCCCACAAGGGCGACGAGGATCGCTACCTGATGCTGGAAACACTGTTGTGCGCACGCCGTTACCTGTATTTCAGCTATTGCGGTCGCAGCCTTAAAGATAACAGCGAGTGCCAGCCATCGGTGTTATTGCGCGAGCTACTCGATTTCATCGATAGCTGTTTTACTGCAGAAGACGGTCAGCCACTCGCGAGCCGGCAAATTTCCACGGTGCATCCCATGCAGGCGTTTTCACCAAAGAATTTCGCCTCCCAGCACCCTGGGTACGACCGTCACTGGTATGATACTGCCCGGTTGCTCGCCGAGCCCCCCACGGCTGACCCGGTTAACCTCTGGATTTGCGAAACGCTCAAACCAGTCTCCGCAGGACATGGCGACCCAATTGAACTTGCGGCGCTGCTGCGTTTCTTCCAGCACCCATTGCGCTATTTCTTCAACACCCGGCTGGGCATCCGTATTCCCCGCCAGAACACGATGGAGGACGAAGAGTCGTTTGCTCTGCAGGGATTACAAAAATGGTCAATCGTCGAACAGCTGGCGCAACAATACCTCGCGGGGGAACCCGTCGAGCAGGAACAGTACTCCGCGCGCGGATTGCTGCCCCATGGCCAGGCCGCCGATAGTGAATGGTTTTCAGTATTATCTGAATATCGGGATCTACTCGAGCGCCTCGATGTGTTTCGCGGAGTAGCGGACGAGACAAGGATCGTCGAGATTCGGCTTGATGACCACTCCATACTGTTTGGGGAAATCAATCATTATTACCCGGCGCTTGGCCTGATGCATTTCAGCGCCAGTAAAGCAATCAAAAGCCGTGCGTTAATCTCACTGTGGCTTAACCATCTAGCCCTGTGTGCAGCGGGATTCCTCGCCGAACAGGAGAACAGTCAACTGTTTGCCCCTTCCACCCGCGGCTGGTGCTTTGCCTGGATGGAACCGGCTGCCGCACGCGGCCTGCTTGTTGACTACCTGGAACTGTATCGCCAGGGCCAGCAGTACCCACTGCCCGTGTTTCCCGAAACCAGTTATGCCTATGCACGCTTCGACGACCCGTCGACGGCTATGGAAAAGGCACTGGTGGTCTGGAACGGCAGCGACTTCGGCGCTGGCGCAGGCGGTGAACGCGCCGACGATTTTATCCGGCTCGCGCTGCACAACAATACTGCCGAGCCGCTCAATGACCGATTTTTCCAGCAGTGCTCACGCAGAATCTACGGCCCCGCTATCGAACACGGTGGTGCAATTGACTAGCTCCGATGTAACGGGCCCGGATTCAGCTGCTGCGGGCATGGTCGACGCAGAAGCTGCAGCAGCACTGGATTCACAGGCAATACTGACGCTTGAGCTTGCCGGTATCAAGCTCATCGAGGCGAGTGCCGGCACCGGCAAGACGCACACCATCGCCGATCTCTACCTGCGCCATATTCTAGCCGGAAGACTCACCTCGCAGATTCTGATCGTTACCTATACCAATGCGGCCACCGAGGAGTTGCGTGGGCGCATTCAAAACCGGCTCTACCAGGCCCTGACGCTGATTTCCGACACACCGATCACTGCCAAATCGCCCGGTGCCGATGGCTTTTTGCAGCTGTGGCAGCGGCAGTGGCAAACTCTAGCAGCAGAGCAGCAAGCGCTGCAACTCGCACGTCTGCAGCTCGCCCTGCGTAGCCTCGATGAAGCCTGTATCTCTACCATCCACAGCTTTTGTCAGCGCAGCCTCCAGGAGCATGCCCTGGCAGGCAACCAGCTTTTCGAAACCGAGCTTCTCAGCGATGATGCGTTGCTGTGGGAAGCCGCGACCAAGGACTGGTGGCGCAGACTGAGCTATGAACTGGACCGCGATACCTGGCAAGTCGTGCGCAATAGCCTGGGATCGGTGGAAAAGCTGATTCGGGCAATACTTGAATTACGCAACAAACCCTCCACACGCCTGTTGCCGCAGGCAGACGTGAGTCTGGCGACATTACTGGCAAGACCTCGACAGATTGCCGCCGAACTGCATCGGCTAGCACCACAATGGTTAAGCCATAAGTCTGAACTTGTGGAAATCGTCCGCGATACCAAAGTATTGAGTCGGACCAAAAAACTCCCTTACCATCGCGATAATTTTGCTGCCTGGATTGACGCTGCAGATTATTTCTTCAACGCGGCGGATGTTGGTCCACTGTTCGAGAATTTCGAGTATCTAGGTTCCGACTACCTGCATCAATACTCGACAGACAAGAAACGCGGTAATGATGCCCGGCTCGATCACGGTTTTTTCAAAGCCGTGGGCGAAGTTGCATCCCGCTGGGTTGAGTTCAGCCAGGCGATCGGCCCGTTGCTGAGAATCGACGCATTGCGCCAGGTTTCGCGCAAGGTTGTCGAGCGTAAACGCGAGACGGCTACGCTCGCATTCCAGGACCAGCTCAGCCTGCTGCTCGAAGCGCTCGACGCGACTAACGGTGTTACCCTGGCACGCAGCCTGCGACAGCAGTATCCCGTTGCCATGATCGACGAGTTTCAGGACACCGACAGTATTCAGTACCAGATTTTCAGCCACATATATCACGCGATCGACCACCTTGCTGAAGACATCAGCCTGACCCTGATCGGCGATCCCAAGCAGGCAATTTACAGTTTTCGCGGTGGTGATGTTTTTACTTATATGCAGGCCCGCAAGCTGCCCGCAATCAAGCGCTATAACCTGCACACCAACTGGCGCTCTCAGCCCGACCTGGTAAAGGCAGTCAATACGCTGTTTGCGGCGAGGCCGGATGCCTTTGTGTTTCGGGACGCGATTGATTTTCACCCTGTCGAGTCGATTGCCGACAATCAACGCTATCGGCTGCTATTGAACCAGTGCCCGGCTGCAGCGATGACATTGTGGCAACTGCCACGAACCCAGCAGAACGAAAACTATACGCGCGCCGCGATGCGTGAAGCGATCAACCAGGCAATCGTCATCGAGATCACCGGTCTGCTGCAGGCGTCACGCGAAGGCTCAGCCAGCATTGACGGCAAACCGCTAAAAAGTGGTGATATCGCAATTCTGGTGCGCCAGGCTTCGGAGGGGCATGCGCTCAGCCGCGCACTGCGGCAGCATGGCATCCGTACGGTTACCATCGGCCGTGATTCGGTGTTCAACAGCGATGAGGCGCGCGGCTTTTACGATCTGCTACTGGCCATCGCCCAGTGCCAGGACCCGGCCATCGCCGCGCGTTCGCTGGCATCGAATCTGCTGCATCTGGATTATCGGGAGATTGCTGCTGTAGTGGATGACGACCGTGCATGGCAACGCTGGCTGGAAAACCTGGCCGAGTTGCAGAATCTGTGGCTGCGACACGGCTTTATCGCCATGTTCCAGTCGCTGCTGCAGGTCTTCGATATTACCCGCCAGTTGGCGTTGCTGGAAAACAGTGAACGCCGCATTACCAACCTGCTGCACCTGGCCGAGTTACTGCAACAGCAATCTCAGCTGACTGCCGGCATGTCGCCGCTACTGCGCTGGTTTCAGGAACAGTTCGAGGAAAGTGCAGGTGAAGATGCGGAGCTGCGCCTGGAGGACGATCAGGCACTGGTCAAGATCGTCACCATTCATAAATCCAAAGGCCTGCAATACCCGGTTGTCTTCGTACCCTTTCTTTGGGCCTGTCGACCGATTGATCGTAGCCAACCGATTTACTTTCACGATGCTGATCTTGTCGCCTGCATCGATCTTGGATCTCAAGAATCTGCGCACCATGCTCTGATTGCGGAAAAAGAACGTCTTGCCGAGGATCTACGTCTGCTCTATGTCGCCGTGACGCGTGCGCGCTCGCGCCTGTACCTCGCCTGGGGCCTGGCTGGCAGTCCGGGTAAGGCCGGTTATGCGAACCAGACTGCACTTGCCTATTTGCTGCACTCGCGCCAAACGCCCGCGGATCTAGGGACAACGACCCCCGACGGTTTTCCCGACACGATGAATTTTAGTACTGATCTGCAGGCGCTGGTCGATAAAAGCGAGGCGACCATCGAATGCCTGTCACTCCCCGGTCAACAGGCGCCGCTCGCCCTGTTCAACGATGACAGCAACCAGCCAGTACCGCTGCTCGCCGAGTTTACCCGTGTCCAGCCGACGCAATGGCGGGTCAACAGTTTTACCGCGCTCACGCGCGCAGTGCACCAGCCGGCCAACCTCGTAGCGCGGACCAGTGAGCAAGACTCAATCCTCGATTTCCCGGCTGGTAGCCACGTTGGCCTGCTGTTGCATTCACTGCTTGAAAACCTCGATTTTGGGGGTGATATTGCTGCCCAGTGCACGCCCCTGTTCAGCCGTTATCTCGCGCTAGCCGGGCTCTCCAGTGATCACCAGCAAACCCTCGCTCACTGGTTGAGTAATATTGTGGAAACCCCGTTGGACGGAGGCTCATTGGCATTGAGTCGTATCGACAATCGCCATCGGATCAACGAACTGGCCTTTGATTTCGCCCTCGATCATCTAGACCTCGCCGCACTCAACCGTTTCATGCAAGCGCGTGTCGAACATCCATTGCAGGCACTTGGCGGTGCTGATTTCCGCGGCCTGATTACCGGAATCATCGATCTGGTGTTCGAATACCAGGGTCGTTACTACCTGGCCGATTACAAGAGTAATTTGCTGGGCGGTGAACTGCAGGATTACAGTCCCGACAAGCTTGCCCTGGCGATGCTTGATCGGCGCTACGATTTACAGTCGTTGATTTACGCGCTGGCCTTGCATCGCCTGCTGGCACAACGTTTGCCCGACTACGATTACGAACAGCATTTCGGTGGCAGTTATTACCTGTTTCTGCGCGCCATGCGACCCCACCTGGGTTCTCGTTACGGCATTCATTTCGAGCGACCACAGCGCGTTATCATCGAGGAGTTTGACGAGCTGTTTCACTTCACCCCGCCGCGGGGCTCCGGCTCATGACGATACTCTTACAGCAGTTGGCGCGAGAAGGCGATATCAGCTGGCTTAGTTATTACTTCGCCGAATTCATCAGCACACGCGATGGTAGCCAGACAGACGAATTAGTCGGCCTGTCTGCAGCACTGGTCAGTGAAGCTAATCTCGCCGGCAATGTCTGCGTGGAACTCGGGCAGTTCAGCGGACGCCCCCTGTTTCAATCCAGTCGCACCGATGGCGGGCGCATGCCACTGGGTAGAGACACGGCAGAATGGACGGCCACACTGTTGTCAAGCGTCTGCGTCGGCACTGGCGGACAACACAGCCCGTTGATTATCGACGACTCCCGCCTGTATCTGAATCGTTACTGGTTTTACGAAAATTTTGTCAGCGAGAAAATCCTGTCGCTTTTGTACCGCGAATCCGGCAACGATTCTGCACAGATCAATACCATTGCCGAGGCACTGTTCGCCGAGCAGCAAGATATCGACAAGGACCAGATGGAAGCCGTTGCCGCCGCGGCCGGCAAACCCTTCAGTGTCATTTCAGGCGGTCCGGGCAGCGGCAAGACTTCGACGGTAATCCGCATACTGGCCGTCTTGCTGGCACATAATCCAGGCTGTCGCATCGCCCTGGCCGCACCCACTGGCAAAGCAGCGGCGCGCATGATGGACTCGATTCGCCAACGCATCGATCAGCTCGATATCGATGACACTATCAAGTCGGCAATTCCCGTCGAAGCCCGTACTATCCATCGTCTGCTGGGTTATCGACACCATGGTTTTGGCTACCATCAGCAACATCGCCTGGCACTGGATTGTGTCGTCATCGACGAGGCATCGATGATCGATTTGAAACTGATGTACCAGCTTCTGTCTGCACTCCCCGATGACGCGCAGTTGATTCTGCTGGGCGATCGCGATCAATTGGCATCGGTTGCAGCCGGCAATGTTCTGGGCGATATCACCGGCCACGGGCATCGGCTCAACAGCAGCGAAGCGCCTATCGCCTCAGCTACCAGTCTGCTGCGCAGCAATTATCGTTTCGGGCGCGACAGCGCCATTGGTGAACTCGCACGCCTGGTCAAACTTGGGGATGCCGGCGCGGCAGGCGAACTATTGCGCGCTAACCAGGCCGGATTGCGCTGGTTCGACGAAGCAGGTGAGCAAGTTGACAACACGGCGCTCGACTGGCTATACGACGCCTACCAGCCCATATTCGACAGTGCAACACCTGCGCAGGCACTGGACGCCTATGATAAAACCCGGCTGCTGTGCGCAACCAATCGCGGACCATTCGGGGTCGAGCGGCTAAACAGCCGGGTGTCGAGCGCTATGCTGGCACGCAATCAGCTACCTGAATCCACATTGTTTGCCAGACTGCCCATCATGATAACGCGCAACTTCCAGGCGCTAGGGCTGTTCAACGGCGATACCGGTATACTGTGGTCCTTTGACGATGAATTGCGGGCCTGCTTTCGCGATGCAGGCGGCTCGCTTCGCGACCTGTCGATCAATAGGCTTCCCGAGTTCAAGCCAGCCTGGGCAAGCACGGTGCACAAGTCGCAGGGGTCTGAATTTGACTCGGTATTACTGGTGTTACCTGCGGACCCCAAGTCCGAAGTTTTGTCACGCGAACTGGTTTACACCGGTATCACCCGGGCGCGTCGGCAATTTCTCCTGCACGCACCCGATGCGATTTTGACACAGGCGATCACCCGACTAACACGACGTCACTCGGGCCTCGCAACGAAACTGGGTTGGTCAGCTGGCGAGCCGGTGACGACCTGATTTTCAGAGCCAAGGCCTTACCGCCACGGACTGTTTCAGTCGGAGCACCAGGTAAACACGTGCAATGCCGCAGATTGACTGCGGCGCGCCAAGCTTAGCGGGAGAGTTCTTCGGCGACCAGGAAATCAATAATCTGAATCATGCGTTCATTACTACCGGCAAGCGATCCGTTTACCAGGTATTTGCCGTTGACGATAACCGCCGGAACACCCTCATGCCCGTAAAGCCTCTCTTTCTGCGAATTCTTGCGAACCAGGGTATCCACCGGAAACGAATGGTAGTATCCGCGAAAAGCGTCAGCGTCGAAGCCACGTTCGGCGACAAATTCGGCAATGGTGTCGACGCTGTTCAGGCGCTGGCGTTTAAGGTGTATAGCGTCAAAAAAGTCTCTGTGGATTTGCTGCAACACACCCATCAACTGAAAGGCATAGTACGCGCGAGCGTGCTCGGTCCAACGCGGATTGATCGATGATGGCACCTGTTCGAAGACAACGCCCTCAGGTAATTTGGCAGACCATTTCTCGACATAAGGCTCAAAGCGGAAACAATGCGGACAGCCATACCAGAAAATCTCGGTGACCACGACCTTGTCAGGCTGCGAGGTTTTGACAGCAGGCGACACAAGCGTATAGTCGTTCCCCTCGACATAGGCCATCTGCGCTAACGCATTGCCTGAAAAAATTAGCCCTGACAACATTGCCAACGAGGCCAAACTCAGTAGCCAGCGTTTATTCATTTTAATTCTCCACAAAAATTCATTCATTTATAGACCGTCTAACTCACGATTGGTTTAATCGCAAGACTATCCTGCTACAGGTGAATGTCGGCTTAATCGATTGTCTTACTGGATTCCGGCGATGTAAGCTGCCACCGATTTCATTTCCATCTCGGACATGCGTACAGCGACGTTGCGCATCATTTTGCCCGTATCGTTGGCACGCGTTCCATGCTTGAAGCTTTGCAACTGGGCGACGATGTATTCGGGATGCTGACTCTTCAACGAAGGCCATCCGGCGGGGCCGTTACCTACGCCGCTCGGTGAGTGACAACCCATGCATGCTGGTACCTGGGTCTCGGTGATGCCACCGCGGTAAATATTCTCGCCGCTGGCGATCATTTTATCGTCAAAAGCAACCGGCTTCGGACGTTGGCTCTCGTAATAAGCAGCGAGATTTTTCATGTCATCGTCGTTGAGACCGGCAACCATGCCCGTCATCGACGCATTTTCGCGCCGACCTGCCTTGAAATCCGTCAACTGCTTGTAAATATAGCTAGCATGCTGCCCGGCGAGCGACGGCCAGATGGCGTTAATGCTGTTACCGTCCGCTCCATGGCAGGCGGCACAAACGGCGCTCTTCGCCTTGCCGGCTTCAACATCGGCGGCGTTCGCAGCGAATGAGACCAGCCCGGACAAGGCCAGCACGATGACTCCAATTTGGCTCGCTTTCATTATTACTCCAGAGGGAAAACGTACAGAAATTCAGGGCGCAAATGTATATCATACCCCAGCCGCTCGTTCAACCGTAACCCGACAGCATCTATGAGTATTTCATTCAGACAAGCAAAATTCGTTACCAGTGCATTCGAACTCTCGCAATTGCTGCCCGACGCCGGCGCCGAGGTTGCATTTGCGGGCCGCTCCAATGCGGGCAAATCCAGTGCGATCAATTGCCTTACCCGGCAGAAAAACCTGTGTAAAACCAGTAAAACCCCGGGACGCACACAATTGATCAATTTCTTCGAGGTCGACCCGCAATGCCACCTGGTCGATTTGCCCGGCTACGGATTTGCCAAGGTTTCCAAGCAACTGCGCAATCACTGGAACCTGGTGCTTTCGACCTTCCTGCTGCAGCGTAAGGCACTGCGTGGTCTGGTAATCGTGGTTGATATACGCCGCGGTATCAGCGATCTCGATCGAGCCCTGATCGAAATGATGGATAACACGGTGCCGCTACATATACTGCTGACCAAATCCGACAAACTGGGGCGCAATGCTGTTCACAAGGTAGTCGCCGCAACCCAGGCACAGCTCATCGGGCCCGATCAGTCGGTATCGACCTTATCCATTCAAACGGGACAGGGCCTCGAATTGCTGGAGCAAAGATGTGGCGAGTGGCTGACGTTGCCCTGAAGCATGCATGAAATAGCGCGCAAAACTGGCTTGCATCGATAATTTTCGAGAGCATAAAAAAACCCTGGCAGAAAACTGCCAGGGAAAAACGTGTGATCCGAATGGGGTTTTCGGATCAAAGTCCGCTCATAGGAGGGAGAACGGACATAGCGCCGGGCTAAAGCGCTAATTCAGTAGACCTGCGATGCACTGCTTAGTTCCACCTGCCGGTGGGAATTCGGCCACATCGAAGGACGTTAATGTTCATCTATATGGGTGTGGATTTTAAAATTTCAATCTACCCAAATTTAGCAAGTCACAGGTATACGTGCGATGGCAGCGGCTGGATCAATTCGGGTAAAAAAATATTTCAGAGAATGACTCTCCGTGACACCGTGGCAGGTGCCCGGGTCCGCCGCGATCAGGCGCCTTGTAAAGCACCCCGCTGTGTTGATGTCATCTCTGACCGCATGCCATCCACGCAGCGGTGCTCCGACCTGGCGGGGACGCCTTTTATTTGTACAGGCTGGTATAACTATGGCTAATGGGCTTCGTTCCAGTTTAGGCCGATGCCGGCGTCCACTTCCAGCGCAACATCGAGACTCGCCGCAGAGGTCATCAGGCCGGCTATGGCATCGCGGCACTGGTCGACCTGGCTTTGCGCCACCTCGAAAACCAGTTCATCGTGAACTTGCATGATCATCTTGCAATCCAGCTGCTGTTCCCACAGCCAGCTCTGTACCCGAATCATCGCGCGCTTGATGATATCGGCGGCACTACCCTGCATCGGGGCATTGATTGCGGTGCGTTCGGCATATTGGCGCACATTGGCATTGCGGGCGTTGATGTCGGGTAGATACAGCCTGCGGCCGAATACCGTCTCGACATAGCCCTGGTCGCGCGCAAGTTGCTTGGTTTCCTCCATGTAACGTTTGACACCCGGATAACGCTCAAAATAGGTATCAACATATTGCTGCGCCTCGTTGCGTCCAATATTCAACTGCTTGCCCAGGCCAAAGGCGGACATGCCGTAAATCAGACCGAAATTGATCGCCTTGGCGGCACGGCGCTGTTCGCTACTGACATGCTCAAGTTCGGCTCCAAATACCTCGGCGGCAGTAGCGCGGTGAACGTCTAGCCCGCGGGCAAAGGCATTGAGCAGGCTTTCGTCGGCTGACAAATGCGCCATGATGCGCAACTCGATCTGCGAATAATCCAGTGCCAATAACTTGTAGCCAGCTGGCGCCACAAAGGCTTCACGAATACGGCGGCCCTCGGCAGTGCGAATCGGAATGTTCTGCAAGTTAGGACTGGTGGACGACAGGCGACCGGTGGAGGCGACGGCCTGTTGGTACGAAGTGTGTACCCTGCCGGTATTGCGATCGATTTCCTGTGGCAATTTATCGATGTAGGTCGACATCAACTTGTTGAGGCCGCGGTGTTCCAGCAGCAGTGCCGGAATCTCATAGTCGCGTCCCAGTTCTTCGAGTACGTCCTCGGCGGTCGATGGCTGACCCTTCGGTGTTTTGCGTAGCACCGGTAACTCAAGCTTTTCGAACAGGATAGTCTGGATCTGCTTGGGCGAACTGAGATTGAAAACCTCGCCCGCCAGCTGGTAAATTTCAAGCTCGATCTTGCCCAGTTTCTGGTCGATTTCCTTACCCTGTATGCGCAACAGATCGCGATCTATGAGCACGCCATTGCGTTCCACATCGAGCAAAATATCCACCAGTGGCATTTCGATGTCGCGGTAAACCGAGTTCAGTTTTTCATCGTCGCGCAAGCGCGCGCCGAGCACCTGGTGCAACTGCAAGGTGACATCGGCATCTTCGGCCGCATAGTCACTGGCGACTTCGATCTCGATCAGGTCGAAGGTTACCTGCTTCGTCCCCTTGCCGGCGATATCCTCGAAATGGATGGTGTCGCGATCGAGATAAAATTTTGCCAGCGCATCCATGTTGTGCCGGCTCGCGGTGGAATTGAGCACGTAGGATTCGAGCATGGTGTCGTGCGCGATACCGCGCATGCGAATGCCCTCGGTGATAAAAATATGCGCGTCATACTTGATATTCTGGCCGATTTTACCAATTGCCGGATCTTCGAGGACTGGTTTAAGCGCTGCCAACACCTGCGCCTTGTCGAGTTGTCGGGGTGCGTCTTCGTAGCTGTGCGCAAGCGGAATATAACAGGCTTCGCCAACCTGCAGGCACAGCGATATGCCCACCAGTTCGGCATGCATGTAATCGATGCTGGTGGTCTCGGTGTCGATCGTAAACTCGTCCGCCTGGCGCAGGCGCTGCAACCAGTCGTCGAAACGGGCCTGTTCGAGAATACATTCGTAACTACTTTGCGACGCCTTTGCGGCGCTGTTGCCTGCCGCTGCAGGCTCCGGCTTCGACTCGGACTGGAGTTCATCGTACCAGCGGGTGAAGCCAAACTCCTGGTAATAGTCCGCGAGCGCCGCCCGGTCGGACTGCGCTGGTTCCAGGTCATCGATAGCAATGCCGGTATCGCAATCCAGTTTGATCGTCGCCAGTTGATATGACATGGGAAGAAAGCCCAGCGATTCACGCAGGTTTTCACCAACCTTTCCCTGGATGTCATCGGCATGGGCGATAACGCCATTTAAATCGCCATACTCGGCAATCCACTTTGCAGCGGTCTTTGGACCCACTTTGGGAACGCCGGGAATATTGTCCGAACTATCCCCCATTAGCGCGAGGTAATCGATGATCTGGTCCGCGCGCACCTGGAATTTTTCAACAACTCCCGTCTCATCCATCGAATGATTATTCATGGTATTGATCAGGCTGACATTGGCGTTAACCAGTTGCGCCATATCCTTGTCGCCCGTTGAAATAAGCACCCGATAACCCCGCTCGGTGGCCTCACGACTCATGGTGCCGATAATGTCGTCTGCCTCGACTCCTTCGACACAGATCAAAGGCAGCCCACGCGCTTTGATGATTTCATGCAGTGGCTCGATTTGTTCGCGCAAATCATCCGGCATGGGCGGCCGGTTGGCCTTGTACTCGGGATAGATATCATTGCGAAAAGTCTTTCCCTTGGCATCGAACACCACGCCGATGAGATCGGGCTGCTCATCGTTGACCAGCTTGTTGAGCATGTTCAACACGATATAAATGACATGCGTCGGTCGACCGTCCGGACTCGACAGGTTTACGCCACGCGCATGATAGGCGCGAAACAGGTACGAGCTGCCGTCTACCAACACCAGCTTTTTTTGTTTCTCTTGATTCATACAGATGCGTTAATATGCCCCATTCCGGAAACGGATCATATCACAAGCCCCAGCGACAACCTGATCGCTTTGAGCTATTTCATTGGCGAGATTAATGTCTGTTTATACTTCTGTCGACTTCGAGCAGCTCGAACATTTTCTACTGCGTTATGACCTCGGTAAAGCGATTGCTTTCAAAGCTGTCGCCGCCGGCATAACCAATTCAAATTACACGCTCGAAACTGATCAGGGACGGTTTGTACTGACCCTGTACGAACATCACAGCGACGATGAACTCGACTACATGCTGAGCCTGCAGCGCCATCTGGTGAAACGCGCCGTGCGCTGTGCGCAACCGGCAAAGGATCGGCGCGGTGAATTCTATTCGAGCCTGAATAATCGTCCGGCGGCAATCATCCACCTCCTGCCGGGAGAAGTGCAATCCAGACCCAATATCGAGCACTGCGCCCTGATCGGTGCAGAACTCGGGAAGTTCCACCTCGCCGGAGAGGATTTCGAAGCCGTCCGCGCCAACCCGCGTGGTCTCGACTGGATTGTGGCCGTGCGCGACATGCTGCAGGAATACCTGGATGACGTCGATCAGGCGGCTATCGAATCAAGCCTGCTCGCGGCCCGAAACTTTGATCTGGATTCCCTGCCACGTGGTGCAATACATGCTGACCTGTTCCACGACAACGCATTGTTCGTCGGGGAAGTTCTTGGAGGTATTCTCGATTTTGATTACGCATGCACTGATTGCTATGTGCTGGATATCGCCGTGCTGCTGAATGACTGGTGTATCGATCAAGATTATCAGTTAATCGATACCCGGGTCAGCGCAGTTATCGATGGATACCAACAGCAACGCTGCCTGGAACCCGCTGAAATAGAAGCGCTGCCGTTGATGTTACGCCTCACAGCGCTACGTTTCTGGCTGTCGCGCCTCTACGACAAGACTTTCCCGCTGTGCGGCGAGCTGACTTTTACCAAGTGCCCCGATCAGTTTCGCGAAATGCATCGTTTGCGCGGCATCGGCGCGTATCTCCCGGACAATCTGCACAGGCCGCGGCAGCGAGCGTGAAGTGGATCTGCAGGGCTTGTCTCTTGCCGTGATCGTCCTGACGCCCTCAATACGGTCGGTTACCGCGGCCTTACTTACCAATGCAGAAGCTGGAAAATATCTTGCCGAGCAAGTCGTCGCTGGTGAACTCACCGGTGATTTCGTTCAGACTCTGCTGAGCCGCGCGCAAATCTTCGGCCACCAGCTCGCCGGAGCGTGAGGTGGCAAAACTGCGCGTTGCCTGCTGCAGGCAGTGCAGGGCGCGCTGCAAAGCATCGACGTGTCTGCGCCGCGCCATGAAAATATGATTATCCTGGTTAAAATCAGCGGCCTGGCCGGTGATACGATCGATCAGCAAATCCATGCCGCTGCCAGTCAGTGTCGAAAGATAAAGACCCTGGGGGTCACTGCGATGATCTGCTGCGAGCAAATCACTTTTGCTGTAGACGAGGTGCAGGCGAGTTTTTCCCAGCTCCTCAACAATGCGCTGGTCTGCATCGGTAAATCCTTTCGTGGCATCGACCAGGTATATCACCGCATCGGCCTGTCCGATGGATTCCCAGGCACGGCGTATACCTTCGCGCTCAACTGGATTATCCGATTCGCGCAAGCCTGCCGTATCGTTGATTCGAATCGGGATACCTCGCAGCGAAATGTGTTCGCGTAAAACATCACGCGTCGTGCCTTCGATCTCGGTAACGATCGCAGCCTCGTAGCCCGCGAGATAATTCAACAAACTCGATTTGCCGGCATTAGGCAGACCGGCCAGTGCCACGGCCAGACCTTCCTGCAGCGTTCTACCCTGCTCGGCATGAAGCAGCAAAGTCTGCAGTTGGTTCAATGTTGCATCGAGCCGCTGACCGACATCGCTGTTGGCGAGAAAATCGATCTCTTCTTCGGCAAAATCGAGTGCGGCTTCGATATAAGCGCGCAGTTCGACAACAGCGTCCACCAACTCGTTAACCTGCTGTGAAAAGCGGCCTTCGAGCGAACGCATCGCGGCACGCGATGCGGCACGGCTTCCTGACTCGATCAGGTCGGCGATTGCTTCGGCCTGCGTGAGGTCGACCTTGCCATTGAGAAAGGCGCGTTCGGAAAATTCACCCGCACGCGCCAGGCGTGCACCGAGTGCGCAGACCCGCTCGAGCAACATGTCGAGCACGATCGGTCCGCCATGTGCCTGGATTTCGACGCAATCTTCGCCGCTGAAACTATGGGGTGACTTGAAGAACAGACACAGTCCGTGATCGATGGCGACGCCAGCGGCGTCGGTAAAGCTGCGAAACTGGATACTGCCGGGTGCTAACCTGGATTGACAGAGTTTTTCGGCGATAGCGAGTGCCTGGGTGCCAGACAGCCGCACGATGCCGATACCTCCGGTACCGGGAGGGGTAGCGATGGCGGCGATAGTGTCGGGTGATGTCATTTGGCGATGCCCTGGCAATACCAAAGTTTTGGGTATGGGCGCAGCGCGCCCGGCTGTCGCTTATTTACTGGCCCCAGCCTCGATACGCTTGGTAATTATCCACTGTTGGGTGATCGATAAGGTGTTGTTGCAAACCCAGTACAAAACCAGCCCCGCAGGAAAGAAAGCGAAGAACACCGTGAACACAAACGGCAATGCCATCATGATCTTGGCCTGTATCGGATCCGGTGGTGGCGGGTTCAGACGCTGCTGGATGACCATACTGATACCCATCAGGATCGGCAATACGTAATACGGATCCATTACCGACAGATCCCTGATCCAGAAGATGAAAGGCGCCTGGCGCAGGTCGACACTTTCCAGTAGTGCCCAGTAAAGTGCGATGAATACCGGAATTTGCACCAGGATCGGCAGACAGCCGCCCATCGGGTTTATTTTCTCGGTTTTATAGAGCTCCATCATCGCCTGGTTCATCTTCTGGCGATCGTCCCCGTAGCGCTCCTTGAGGCTCTTGAGGCGTGGGCTTACTTTGCGCATCTTCGCCATCGAGCGATAACTGGTTTCAGACAGCTTGTAAAACAGCGTTTTCACGGTCAAGGTCAACAGGATAATTGCCACACCCCAATTGCCGACGAAACTGTGGTACCAGGACAACAACCAGTAAAGCGGTTTGGAGATAAACGTCAGCACGCCGTAATCAACGGTTAGCTCGAGACCGGGTGAGATCTCTTCGAGTCGATTGACGATCTTCGGACCAACGAACAGCTGGCTGGAAAATTCGCCGCTGCCACCGGGCGGAACGACCTTGTTGGCAGAGCGCAGGCCAATGGTATAGGTCGCCGGATTACGTTTGGTGTTGGCGATACTGTAGACCAGATTGGTTTCGTCCTGGTTGGGAATCCAGGCTGACAGGAAATAGTGCTGGATCATCGCGATCCAGCCTCCTTTCGATTCCAGCCTCAGCTGGCTGTCTTCCATGTCGTCGAACTTGACCTTTTCAAATTTGGTTTCTTCGTTGTAGTAGACCGAGCCCGTATAGGTATACAGCAGGCGCGAGGTCTCCAGCGGTCGGCTGCGTTGAATCTGGCGATACTCGCTGGCCTGCCAATCCTGCTGTGAGCGGTTGCGCACCTCATGCGTCACATCGACGAGGTAATTTCCGGGTTTGAAATGATAGCTCTTGACCACTTCGATGCCGTTTTCAGTCCAGTAAAACGGCACGACCAGTTCCGCCTGGCCTTCCTCGAGTCGATATTCGGTATTGTCGACCTGGTAAATACTATGGTGTGTGGGTGCGGTTGATTCCTTGTTGCGCAACCCGCTTTGCAGAATATGCAGGGAGTCGCTATCGCTATGAACCAGTTCAAGGTAGTCGTTGGGATCATCGATCGAGGTTGGAAACTTTTTCAGTTTGATTGACCGAACAACGCCACCACGAGTATCGATCAACACCCGCAGCACATCGGTTTCTACCTTCACCAATTGCTCCGACGGGCTAGTGGAAATAGCGTCGACCGTGGCACTGTCCTGATTTTGTTTGCCGTCGACTGAATCGGCCAGGTCAGGCAAATCATCGATGGCGATCTCGGCACCGGCAGTGCTCGAGTTATCGCGATTTTGCTGCTGGCTTACGGGTTGCGCTGGTTGTCCATAATCGGCCTGCCATTGCTGCCACAATAACATGCCAACAAAGACCAGGGCCGCAAATAGGAAAAGGCGAGTATTATCCATGCTTGTGCTCGGTGTTGGCTCCGGGAACCGGGTCATAACCGCCGGCATGCCAGGGATGACAGCTGCCAACACGTTTTGCCGCCAGCCACAGGCCTTTGGCTGCGCCATGCGTTGCAAGCGCTTCAAGCGCATATTGCGAACAGCTTGGTGTATATCGGCAATGGCAGCCAATCAGGGGACTTAAAAGATAGCGGTATGCCTGAACCAGAAATATTACGAGTGCTGTCAGGATTTTTCGCATTGCTTGATGATGCTGTTCCAATGTTGATCCAGTGAGGCCCGAATCTTTTCTGGACCGATTAAAAGTATTTCACGTCTTACCATGATTACCAGATCACGAGCAGGCAATCGATGTTGGGCTCTGCGAAAGCTTTCACGAAACTGGCGCTTAAGCCGGTTACGTTGGACTGCTTTGGGTATCTGCTTACGCGCTATAGCAAACCCCAATCGCGGACCGTCGCCCGCTGTTTTACGGACCAGGATCGTTATGCAGGCGTCGGCACAGCGATAATTATTTTTAAATACCTGCTGAAATTCGCAAGCACGCGTCAATCTCAACTGTCTAGGGAAAGACTCGCCGGTGCCTGCACCCACTTTATGGGGTGAGACGCGCTCTTCCTTTCGCGCGACGCGATTTAATAACACCTCGTCCGCCGCGGGTTTGCATACGTGCGCGAAAACCATGCGTTCTGGCTCGCTTTAAATTACTGGGTTGAAATGTACGTTTCATAGCGAACGACTCGGCTCTCTGTTTGTGGCTTTCAACAAGGCGCGACAATGTACTGTTAGAGTTCCGCTACGTCAATATTTAATTGCTCGTGGTTAGTAGTTTTTGCCCGTTTCATGGATGAGAAGGCATTCCTGCCCGAATTCTGGAGAAATCATCACGGATATTAAAATTCGCCCCTTTGCGTGGGCTGTGGATAAGTATAATATTGTGGCCCGGCTAGCATATCGATAAAATCTCTACCCCCGGATGTGGGGTCGCAGAATCTGATTTACGAAATGATTTTGCTATCAATACCCTAGTTATCGGGGGGTAAGGGCAATGTTATTGGTCCCGTGCAATTTTGCTACGGAAAGACGAACAAACGGACATAATTTGAATTCGATTTGGCAACAATGTATTTCCTGCCTCGAAGGCGAAATCAGCGAGCAGCAGCTCAATACCTGGATTTTGCCTCTACAGGTCGAACAGGACCCGAGTAACCTGAAGTTGCTCGCTCCCAATCGCTTTGTAATGGACTGGGTGCGCAAACATTTCCTGGAGCGAATCCGCGAACTGGTTGCCAGCATCGACGATAGTAAGTCGATATCGGTGAGCCTTACCATTGGGTCGCAGACGCGAACCCTTGAACCGGAACCCGCCGCACCTGGTTTGCCACCGCGCACCTACCGATCGTCGGGTCTCAATGATTCTCACAAATTTCGCAATTTTGTCGAGGGCAAATCAAACCAGCTGGCTCGTGCTGCCTCCATCCAGGTAAGTAATCACCCGGGTTCTGAGTACAACCCGTTATACATATACGGCGGCGTCGGACTTGGCAAAACGCATTTAATGCATGCCATTGGCAACCAGATCCGTGAAAACAAACCGGATGCAAATATCCTCTACGTCAATTGCGAACGCTTTGTATCCGATATGGTCAAGGCTTTACAGCATAGCCGTATGGATGATTTCAAAAACTCTTACCGTAGCCTGGATGCGTTACTGATCGATGACATTCAATTCCTGGCGGATAAGGGCCGCTCCCAGGAAGAGTTCTTCCATACCTTCAACTCGCTCTACGAGGCGCACGCGCAAATGGTTATTACCTGCGATCGATTTCCCAAGGAAATCGAAGGGCTTGAAGACCGTATTCGATCCCGTTTGGGCTGGGGCCTGGCGGTTGATATCAAACCCGCCGACCTGGAGACCCGAGTTGCAATATTGAAAAGCAAGGCCGAGCAGGCCAATGCTGACGTGCCTGATGATGTCGCGTTTTTTATAGCGGAGCGTTTTAAATCGAACATTCGCGAACTTGAAGGTGCATTGAAGCGGGTCGTCGCACATGCTCGGTTTACCGGTCAGCACATCACCCAGGACTTTGCCCGCAAGGCGCTTAAGGAATTGCTTGCGGTGCAGGACAAACCGATAACTATCGATAATATTCAGAAACTGGTTGCCGAGTATTTCAAAATCCGGGTTGCCGATTTGCTCTCGAGCCGGCGCAATCGTTCAATTACCAGACCACGGCAAATTGCGATGTCCCTGGCAAAATCGTTGACGCGCCACAGCCTACCCGAAATCGGCAATGCTTTTGGCGGACGTGATCACACCACGGTGCTACATGCCTGCCGCAAGATAAAAGAACTTCGTAGCGAAGATCGTCGGATCGATGAAGATGTCGAAATTCTGGCTCGAATGTTGAGTAATTAGGTAAAAGGTATTCGTAAAAGCACAACTCGGGAAAAAGCTGTGGATAAGCTATAGATGATAAACAGGAACGCCTTTATCCTGTAGTTATGCACAACTTAGTAATAGGACCCGAACAGGAAAGAAGTGGATTTATTACGCGTAAGGTTCTGATTAATAATGATAAATCTAAGTTGCTCTGCAAACAGAGTGTTACTAATAACAACAGTAAGTTATATAAATAAATGAAAACTACTATTAAAAGACAAGACTTGCTTGGTCCCCTGCAACAAATTATAGGCGCGGTTGAAAGGCGGCAGACACTGCCTATCTTGGGTAACGTTTTGTTTAAGTCATCAGGCGGTGACTTAACTCTTTCGGCTACAGATCTTGAAATCGAGATGGTCGCCCGCGTCAAGGCGGACAGCCCTGCTGATTTCCAGACAACCATTCCTGCACGGAAATTGCTCGATATTTGCAAAGCGTTGCCCGACGGGGCAGAAATTAATTTCAACCTCGAAGAAACACGCGTGTCGCTGATATCGGCGCGTAGCCGTTTCACCCTCGCCACCTTGCCTGCGCAGGATTTCCCGAGCCTGGACGAAATCGCGGTTCAGCAAGCGTTTACAATTCCGCAAATGGTTCTCAAGGGATTGTTTGATAAAACCTCGTTTGCCATGGCACAGCAAGACGTTCGTTACTATTTGAATGGGATTTTGATGGAGCTTGAATCGGGCGGCATCAAGCTGGTAGCTACTGACGGCCACCGGCTGGCGCTCAGCCATGCCTCTCTCGATATCGGGGTAAGCGAAGACCGGCAGATTATCATTCCGCGTAAGGCCGTACTTGAGTTGTCACGGTTGCTTGATTCTGGTGATAGCCACGCAAGCTGTGAACTGAGTCAAAATCATTTCAGGGTGGAAACGGGTTCGCTGATATTCACGACAAAATTAATCGATGGTAAATTTCCGGATTACCAGCGGGTGATTCCGGTTGATGGAAATAAGACCATGCAGGTCGACCGTGAGACGCTGAAACAGTCGATGAGCCGGATAGCTATTTTGTCAAACGAAAAGTATCGAGGCATTCGCCTGACGCTTTCCTCTGGAAATCTGTCGATTCAAGCCAATAATCCGGACCAGGAAGAAGCCGAAGAGGAATTGCAGGTAGAATACGATGAAAGTGATATGGAAATCGGATTCAACGTAACCTATCTGATCGATGTATTGAATGTGCTCGGGTCAGAGAAGGTACAAATCAAACTCAAAGACTCCAATAGCAGCGCCATCATGAGTGACCGCGAAGACGAATCGAGTTTGTACGTCGTCATGCCGATGCGCTTGTAGGTTATGGCTGAGACTGTATGGCAATCCGTCAGCTGAGCCTGACAGATTTCAGAAACCTGCGCAGTACGACGCTCGATTTCGACCCCCATGTAAATCTGATATTCGGAGAGAACGCCTCCGGTAAAACCAGCCTGCTGGAAGCTATTTATGTGCTTTGCCAGGCGGATTCCTTCCGTTCCCATCAGCTACGCCAGTGTGTCAATCATGGTAAATCCGGTTTCCTGTTGTTCGGCCGTTTCGCTGACTTCAAGGCGGGTCTGGCGAAATCCTCAAAGAAGCTTGAAATTCACGTCAACGGCGAAGTGATCAGGCGGCGATCCGAGCTGGTCAGAAGGGTGCCGGTGCAAATAGTAAATGCGCATAGTTTCGAGCTGATTGACGGATCGCCACAACAGCGGCGTGGGTTTCTTGATTGGTGTTTGTTTCACGTGGAACAATCCTATGCAGAGATTTGGGGTGAACTCCGCCATGCATTAAAGCAACGCAATCGGTTGTTGAAGAGCAGGAGAGATTTAAAGCTACTCGATTATTGGGATGATCATCTGGTATCACCCTCTGCGAAGTTGTACGAAATGCGATGTCGGCAATGCGATGCATTGCGTGATCTGCTTGCGACGGAGTTTTCCGACCTTTTGCACGATATCCCCATCGAGATTGAATACCGCCGTGGGTGGCCGGAGGGTGTCGAGTTGAAAGATGCCCTGGTCGCCCAGAGGCAACGCGATGTTCAAAGTGGATTCACCAATTCCGGGCTTCATCGAGATGACCTGATTTTCACTACCAACGGGATAAGGACCAGCGCAGTATTGTCGCGCGGCCAGGGCAAGCGTTTATGCATGGCGCTGCTCATGGCGTCGTTGCAACTGGTAAACCGAATCACCGGAAAGCGAATTATTTTGCTGGTTGACGATTTGCAATCCGAGCTCGATAGCGAGGCGCAACAGCGTGTTTACCAGAAGCTAGAGGCAATGGATCTGCAGTTATTTATCAGTAATATCGGAGCCCGACCACCTGCGGGCCTGGCAAAAGATTTTAAAATGTTTCACGTGGAACATGGTACAATTAAGCCTCGAATTTTCAGCTAGACCCTCTCATGTCAAACTACGATTCCACTAGCATTCAGGTGCTAAAAGGCCTCGATGCTGTACGCAAACGGCCAGGCATGTACATCGGTGATACCGATGACGGTACGGGCTTGCACCACATGGTTTTTGAAGCGGTAGATAACTCTATCGACGAAACCCTGGCAGGCCACTGCACCGAAATCAATGTTGTGATTCATACCGATGGATCAGTTTCGGTCAAAGACGATGGCCGCGGTATACCGGTTGACATACACAAGGAAGAGGGGCGCTCGGCGGCCGAGGTTATCATGACCGTGCTGCATGCCGGTGGTAAGTTCGATGATAATTCCTATAAAGTTTCGGGTGGTTTGCACGGTGTCGGTATTTCCGTGGTCAATGCACTGTCGGAATCACTGTCGTTGCGCATCAAGCGGCAGGGTAAATTATATGCCCAGGAATATAGACTTGGGGAACCCCAGGGCGATTTGAAGGAAATCAAGGATACCGATCAAACCGGCACCGAGCTGCGTTTTTTACCCAACCCGAAAATATTTGCCGACGTTGAGTTCCATTATGAAATTCTTGCTAAACGTTTGCGTGAACTGTCATTCCTGAATTCCGGGGTGCGCATCCACCTGTTTGACGAACGTAGCAACAAGAAAGACCTGTTTGAATACGAGGGCGGAATCTGCGCCTTTGTCGAGCACCTGAATAAGAACAAGACTCCGATACACGACAAAGTCATCAACATAAAAATGGAACAGGATGAAGTAATTGTCGAAGTTTCGATGCAGTGGAATGATTCTTACCAGGAGAACATATTCTGTTTTACCAATAATATTCCGCAACGTGACGGCGGTACGCACTTGTCCGGATTTCGTGCAGCGCTAACGCGTACGCTGAACCAGTACATGGAAAATAGCCAGACCAAGAAAGAAAAGGTTACCACCGGTGGTGACGATGCTCGTGAGGGATTGACCGCAGTTTTATCCGTTAAGGTTCCAGACCCAAAGTTTTCATCGCAGACCAAGGACAAGCTTGTTTCTTCCGAAATCAAGGGAATCGTTGAGTCGGTGGTTAGCGAGCGCCTCAAAGATTACCTGGAAGAAAATCCCGGCGACGCGCGTTCGATCACAAGCAAGATTATGGAAGCTGCAAGGGCGCGCGAAGCTGCACGCAAAGCGCGCGACATGACACGACGTAAGGGTGCTCTCGATATTGCCGGTTTACCGGGAAAACTTGCCGACTGCCAGGAGAAGGATCCGGCGCTATCGGAAATTTACCTGGTGGAAGGAGATTCGGCCGGGGGTTCGGCAAAACAGGGCCGCAATCGTAAAACACAGGCTATATTGCCTCTCAAGGGTAAGATCCTAAACGTTGAAAAGGCACGTTTCGACAAGATGCTGCAATCCGCTGAAGTGGGCACGCTGATAACGGCCCTGGGTTGTGGAATTGGTCGCGAAGAGTTCAATATCAATAAATTGCGTTATCATCACATCATCATCATGACCGACGCCGATGTGGACGGCTCGCATATTCGCACGTTGTTGTTAACGTTTTTCTATCGCCAAATGCGGGAATTGGTCGAACGTGGACACGTTTACATTGCACAACCCCCGCTTTACAAGGTGAAAAAGGGAAAGCAGGAGCGCTACGTTAAAGACGATAAAGAATTAAATGGCTACTTGTTGCAGTTGGCCATTGAAGGTGCTCAATTACATTTGTCGGATGATTCACCACCAATTTCTGATCTTGCTCTCGAAGGCCTGGCTAGACAATACATCACAATACTGGCCATATTTGATCGGCTCAGCCAGCATATTCCAGCAGAAGTGCTTAAAGAACTGGTCGATATGGCAGTGGTCGATGAATCCGTGCTGTCGAGCGAAACGGCTATCGGTGAATGGGGCCACGAACTGGCACGGCGGTTGAATCAAAAGAGTGAAGCATCCGTATCCTACAAAGTGTCAGTCAAGGGTGATGACAACAGCAATCAGTTCGGCTTGTTGCTGGATAAGCGGTTGCACGGCTTGACCACTACTCGATCGTTGAGTAGCGAGTTTTTCAATGGTGCCGATTACCTGCAGATAGGGCAGTTTGTCCAACAGGCCGGAGATTTGTTCGATGAAAACTCCTATGTCAGTCGCGGGGAGCGTAATCAGCCGGTGAAAAAATTCGGCGATGCCTATCATTGGCTAATGGGTGAAGCGCGCAAGGGACTTAACATACAGCGCTACAAGGGCCTCGGCGAAATGAATCCGGAACAGTTGTGGGAGACCACGATGGATCCGGAAAATCGCCGTTTGCTGAATGTGCGAATTGAAGATGCAATTGCTGCCGATGAGGTTTTTACCACACTGATGGGCGATCAGGTCGAACCGCGTCGTGAATTCATTGAAGCCAACGCGCTTAACGTCAATAATCTCGATGTTTAGCAACTTCTTGATTTTATTAAAATAATATCTATATATAGGGTATCTTTTAACATCCAAGAGAACAACCCGATGGATATAACCAGCATCATCTTCTGGGCTGTCGTAGTGGGCATCGTGCTTTACGTGATCAGTATTTACAATCACCTGGTGCGTCTCAAGCACAATGTATCCAAGGCCTGGTCAAACATCGACGTTCTGCTTAAACAGCGGCACGATGAAATTCCCAAGCTGGTTGAAACCTGCAAGCAATACATGAAATTCGAGCAGGGCACGCTGGAAAAAGTAATGCAAGCGCGTTCCCGCGTTTCCCAGGCTCGGCAAGATCAGGATGTTCCCGGATTGGGGATGGCAGAAGGCGCGTTACGCCTCGGGCTGGGCCAGCTATTCGCATTGGCAGAAGATTATCCGGAGCTGCGCGCCAATGAGAATTTTCAGCATCTGCAGGGGCGTATCAGTGCGTTAGAGAACACGATAGCGGACAGGCGTGAGTTTTATAACGAATCTGCCAATATCAATAATATTGGCATCGAAACATTCCCCGATTTAATCGTTGCCCGACTATTCGCATTTAACGCGCGCGATTTACTCGAGTTCGAAGCCACGGAAACTGTCGATGTCAGCGTGAAAGAATTATTCGATTCCTGATATAACACGCCCGTTTGTCGCCATGTATGTCTGGCTCAAATCCGAAATCATGGCCATGCCGGGTAGTGACTACCAGGTTTTACTGGCGGTGCTGATCGGTGTGTTTGCATTCCTGGTGTACTACTGTTATGGCGCATTTCGCAGCTTTCGCTTTGTCGATGGTACGGCAACCTCGAAAATCAGGTCGGCGGCACAGGGCCACGTCGAGCTGAAAGGTCTGGGTGAATGGCTGTCGGGTGACAGTATCACTTCGCCATTCAGTAACAGCCGTTGCGTCTGGTATCACTGCACCATCGACAAGCGTAAGAAGAGTGGCAAGCGTATCAGCTGGAGTAACATATCGGACGAACGCAGCGGTGCGCTGTTTCGCCTGGTCGATGACACCGGTTGGTGTATCATCAACCCCGATCACGCACAGGTAATTCCCGAAACCGATATCACCTGGTATGGCCATGATGCCGACTATCGATTGAAGCCCCCATCAAAGGCAGGTTGGCTGCAATTCAATATGGGTAGCTACCGTTTTCGCGAGCGACTGATTCGACCAGCAACGACTTTATATGCCCTCGGTGAGTTCAGCAGTTTTCAGAACAGTCCAACGGATGAATATATTGCGCGCCAGGTCGACGATCTCGTCAAAGACTGGAAGCTGCAACCGCAGCGATATCTGGCACAGTATGATTTTGACAACAATGGAGTGATCCAGAAACGGGAGTGGCAGGCGATACGTTCTGCTGCACGCAAGCAGGTGCTGGGAATATTGAATAGTCAAGGTGGCGAACAACATTTGCTATCAGCACCGCGCGATCCTGGCTTGCCCTATATTTTGTCTGCGACCGTAGAAGAGGATCTCGTGGCGCGGAAAAAGCTAGCGGCGTGGTTTTCGGTTGCGATTGCATTTCTTGTTTTTATTGCTGTTGTCATCCTGTTCTCGCTGCGCCCACCGTTTCCGAGTTGATTGCGCGACCGAGTTCAGTAGACTAGCGCCCTTTACCGAATCCTTATGGACAAAAAGTGACCAACCCATTACTCGAACCCGGCGTATTGCCCGCCTTTAGCAAAATCCATCCGGCAATGATTGAGCCTGCCATCAGCCAGCTGATTGAGCAAAACCTCAGCGCCATCGCCATCCTGGCAGAGCAGGATCATCCCGACTGGGCGAGTTTGATCCAGCCGCTTGAATTGATGAATGATCGTCTGGACAGGGCCTGGTCGCCGGTACGCCATCTGAACGCGGTAAAAAGTAACCCAGAGTTGCGCGACGCATACAATCTATGCCTGCCGCTGCTGAGTGAATATGCCACCGAAGTCAGCCATAATCAGGAGCTATACGAAGCCTACCATCGCATAGCCGAATCTGCCGACTATACGAATTTCACGCCAGCACAACAAAAGACGATCAGCGACGCGCTACTGCATTTTCGCCTTGGCGGTGTCGAGCTCGAGGGTGACGACAAGCAGCGCTATCAACAATTACAAACTGAATTGTCTGAACTGCAATCGCGTTTTGAAAACAATATTCTCGATGCAACGCAGGCCTGGCAATATCTAACCGAGGATGAAAGCGAGCTCAGCGGCTTGCCCGATTACGCTTACGCGATGCTGCGCCAATTGGCCGAGCAAAAGGAAATGTCGGGCTATCGCGTCACGCTCGACATGCCCTGTTTTCTGGCGGTGATCGGTTTTGCCGACAATCGCTCATTGCGTCAGGCCATTTACGAGGCCCATGTCACGCGCGCTTCGGATCGAGGTATTACCGATAAAGTCTGGGATAATGCGCCTGTAATGCAGGACATTGTCGCTAAAAGACACGAAAAGGCCCAATTACTCGGATTTGCGAACTACGCTGAATACTCGCTGCAAACCAAGATGGCGAACAATGTCGAGCAGGTGCTTGAATTTCTCTACGATCTTGCTGCACGTTCTCGGCAGGCCGCCCTGAAGGAAGTGGCCGAGCGCCAGGAATTTGCGCAGTCGCTGGGTTTCGAGGGTGAACTCGAAGCCTGGGACTATGCCTATTACAGCGAAAAGTTAAAACAACATCGCTACCAGATATCCGACGAGGATCTAAAACCCTACTTCGCTGACGAGGGGGTGATCAATGGGTTGTTTGACATCGTAGCGAAGCTATACCGCATCCGCATCACCCGTATCGAAGAGGGTATCGATTGCTGGCACGACGATGTTGGGTTCTACCAGATCGAGGACAGCAAAGGCGAACCTATCGGCCAGTTTTTCCTCGATCTCTATGCCCGCGAACACAAGCGTGGCGGCGCCTGGATGGATGAATGTGTCAATCGTTACCGCATCGACGGTAAAATTCAGTTACCGGTTGCATATCTAACCTGCAACCTGACGCCTCCAATCGGAGATGAGCCGGCCCTGTTTACCCACAATGAAGTGATCACGCTATTTCACGAGTTCGGTCACGGCCTCCACCATTTGCTGACACGAGTAGATGTTCCCGAAGTAGCTGGTATCAACGGTGTCGAATGGGATGCAGTGGAACTACCCAGCCAGTTTATGGAAAACTTTTGCTGGGAATATGATGCGTTGCAGCTATTTGCGCGCCACTACCAAACTAACGAACCCCTGCCACTTTCATTGTTTGAAAACATGTTGGCGGCACGCAATTTTCAAAGCGCCTTGCAAATGCTGCGCCAGGTCGAATTTTCGCTGTTTGATTTACTGGTGCACCGACAGGCCGACATTACCTCTGCTGCCCAGATCCAGCAAATACTTGACCAGGTACGCAGCGAGATAGGGGTGGTCGAGACACCGGCCATCAACTGTTTCCAGAATGGTTTTTCACATATTTTTGCAGGTGGGTATGCGGCGGGGTACTATAGTTACAAGTGGGCGGAGGTATTATCCGCCGATGCATTTGCCGCGTTTGAAGAAGAAGGGATTTTCAATCCTGAAACCGGTAACCGTTTCCTGCAATGTGTGCTCGAACGGGGAGGCTCGCGCCCTGCGATGGAATCTTTCCGTTGTTTTCGTGGGCGTGAACCTGATATAGAAGCCTTGTTGAGACATAGTGGAATAAGCCAGTGATGACTAAATTAATCTTTACTTTGACTCTTACGATCTGCAGCCTGCAGGCGTTCGCACAGGATGCTGCAACCACGGCCAAAGACAAGCAGTACGTTACCGACCAGTTGCGGCTGTCGCTATACCAGGACGCCAACTCACAGAGCGAGGTTTTAAAATTATTGCAGTCAGGCGATCTCTTGATCGTCGATGAAATTCGTGGTCCTTACGCCCTGGTCACCGCGCCGGGTGGCCTGCGTGGCTGGGTAAAGCGAGGCTTTTTGGTAACCTCCCCAACATCAAACATACTTTTGGAGGAAGAGCGCAAGAAGAATACCAGCCTGGCAGAAGAGATCGAAAAGCTGAGTGACAGTAAAGTCGTAATCGATACCTACGAAAAGGACATGGATGAAATGCGTAGAAAAATGGAAAGCCTCGAAACTGAAAAGAACGAGGCAAGCGAGGCCATAACCACGCTCGAGCAAAAATTAGTGGACAAGCAGCTGGAACTCGACCGCAAACGGCAAAACAATGAGCCCGCCATAAAAGTTTTAACCGAGACCTTTCTGCTTTACTGGAAAATTATCCTTCCCGGATTGCTGGCTTTATTGCTCCTGTGTTTCCTGCTCAGCAAAGTAATTATTGAAAGCCGCATCAAAGCGCGATTCCACGGCATCAAGATCTGGTAAATGGAATACCGGGATCTGCGCGACTTTATTGGTCAACTGGAGCGTCAGGGTGACCTGAAACGGATTAGCAAAGCGGTTTCCACCGAGCTCGAAATTACCGAGATCTGCGACCGCGTATTGCGTGCGGGTGGCCCGGCCCTGTTGTTTGAAAACCCGGGCAATAGTGCTATTCCTTTGCTGGCCAATCTGTTCGGCACCGAGCGGCGTGTCGCCCAGGCACTGGGCGAACAGAATGCGGCCAACTTGCGTGAGGTAGGCAAACTACTCGCATTCCTGAAAGAACCCGCGCCACCCAGGGGTTTCAAGGAAGCGATGAAAACCCTGCCCATATACCGCAAGATCCTCGACATGTCGCCAAAAGCCGTGAAAACGGGTGTTTGCCAGGAAATCCAGTACCACGGCGACGATGTTGATCTGTCGATATTGCCGATCCAGACCTGTTGGCCCGAGGATGCGGCGCCACTAATAACCTGGGGCATGGTCACCACCCGGGGACCACACAAGAAACGCCAGAATCTGGGTATTTATCGCCAACAGTTGATCGGTCGCAATCGACTGATCATGCGTTGGTTATCGCACCGTGGTGGGGCACTCGATTACCAGGAGTGGCGACTGCATAACGGCGATGCGCCGTTTCCCGTCTCGGTAGTGCTGGGCTGTGATCCGGCAACCATACTGGCGGCAGTGACGCCAATCCCGGATACACTCGCTGAATATGCCTTCGCGGGACTGTTACGCGGCTCAAAAACCGAAATCACGCGTTCTCTACTGTCGGATCTCGAGATTCCGTCACGTGCGGAGATCGTGCTGGAAGGGAATATCTATGCGGACGACGAGGCCGACGAAGGGCCGTTCGGCGATCATACTGGCTACTACAACGAGGTCGAACGGTTCCCAGTATTTACGGTTGAAGCGATGAGCATGCGCAAGAATCCCATTTATCACAGCACCTATACCGGTCGACCGCCAGACGAGCCGTCGGTGCTGGGTCTGGCCTTGAACGAAGTGTTTATCCCGATCCTGCAAAAGCAGTTTCCCGAAATCATCGACTTCTATCTGCCAGCCGAAGGTTGCTCCTACCGTGTCGCCGTGGTCAGCATAAAAAAGCAATACCCCGGGCATGCCAAACGCGTAATGATGGGTGTCTGGTCTTTTCTGCGCCAGTTCATGTACACCAAGTTCGTGATCGTGGTCGATGACGATATCAACGCGCGAAACTGGGAAGACGTGATCTGGGCGATATCAACACGTACCGATCCGAGCCGGGATATCACGCTGGTCGACAATACTCCGATCGACTACCTCGACTTCGCGTCACCCATATCGGGGCTCGGATCGAAGATGGGGCTGGATGCGACCAACAAGATTGGAGGAGAAACTTCACGCGCGTGGGGCAAACCGATCAAGATGTCAGACGAGGTCATCGACAGGGTCGATGCCATGTGGAACGAGCTGGGACTGGACTGATCCGCCGCCCCATGTGTTTTTTGCACCAACGGCATAATTGAAGGATAATCGATATTCTTCCCGGTCGAGGCTAACGGAGGTCACATGCGTTCCATAATGGTGTTGAATTCCAAGGGGGGCTCGGGCAAAAGCACCGTCGCCACGAACATAGCAAGCTATTACGCGACGCAGGGTAACAAGGTCGTCCTGGTCGATCTTGATCCGCAATCATCGAGTCTCGACTGGCTCGCAGCACGCCCCAGCGGGCGCAGTTCCATCAACGCAATCAACGGTGCCAACGGTCATTACCGAGTGCCACGCAATGCGGATTATGTCATCTACGACACACCCGCCGCGGTACAAGGCGCGGAACTCAGTGCATTACTGCGCCGCGCCCAGAGCATTATTATTCCGGTGTTACCCTCGCCAATCGACATGCGTGCGGCGACGCCGTTCGTGCAGAAAGTGCTGGAAAATAACCGCATTGCGCGCAAGGAAGCCCGGGTTGCATTGATTGCCAATCGCTGTCGCGAGAACTACAACATCTATCATAAGCTCGACAGTTACCTGCGCAAGGTGCGCAAGGCGCCATTTATCAGTGTGTTACGTGAGACGCAGAATTATGTTCGCGCCGCCGAACGTGGCTTAGGCGTGTTTGAACTGCCGCCCTATTCGGTGCGCAAGGATCTTGATCAATGGGATCCGATCATTCGCTGGCTTGACAGCAAGCGCAGCCAACCGGTCATCTGACACTATTACCGAACCAGGCTTCCAGATCACCGTCCAGCCGGGCGGCGAGCAGTTCACTTGTGGCGCCGGGCAGTCCATTCTGCGCTGCGCGCACGCTGCCAATGTGCTGATATCCTACAGCTGTCGCAGCGGGCAATGTGGTTCCTGTCTTGGGCGTCTGCTTGCAGGTGAAGTCAGCTATCCACATGGGCAACCAGCGGCACTCAGCCGGGAACAGCAGGAACAGGGCTATGCGTTGTTTTGCAGCGCCTATGCGGTTTCGGATTTGACCATCGAATTGTTGCAGCCCGAATTTCCGAGCTAACCCGAAAATCGCGCGCTTATCGGGCTAGGCCGCATATTGCATCGGAATGCCGCATCACGGTATCCCGAGTGATGCGGCATTCCGGCGCCGGCCAGATGCGGCTGAACGCCGGACTGGACTGACAAAATCGCCGGGAGCGATTTTGCACATGGGCGCGTAGCGTCCATGGCTCCGCAGGAGTGGCGTATCTGGACAAGTCAGTGCCGGGATAGGGCTCGGGCCGGTACCAAGTGTACTTTTACATTTACGGACGAAACCATCGGTTTACTCATACGTTTCAATAAGTTAGGTCAATGCGCGAGCCCGACTGGTGCAATATGTGGGCTAGGCTTGCAGTGCGCAGGCAACGGCCTGAGCGCAGTGAATAGCGGTAGTGTCGTAGAGCGGCAGATCGGTATGTCGGGAATCGATCAGCATGCCGATTTCCGTACAACCGAGAATGACGCCTTCGATGCGCTGCGCGCGCAAACGATCGATGATCGCGAGGTAAACTTCGCGCGAGTCCTCATCGATTTTACCGAGACAGAGTTCCTGGTAAATGATGTCGTGTACCATTTGCCGATCGTGCAACTCGGGCACCACGATCTCGATACTCTGCTGCTCAATACGCTGACGATAAAAATCAAGCTCCATGGTGAATGCGGTGCCGAGCAATCCAACACGGCGGACCTTTTCACCCAGTAACTGTTGTGCTGTCGCATCGGCAATATGCAGTAGTGGGATATTGACCGCGTTCGCTACCGCCTCTGCGACCTGGTGCATGGTGTTGCTGGCGATCAGGATAAAATCAGCGCCCCCGGCTTCCAGCCGAAGCGCCGCATCGATCACGATAGCGGACGCGCCATCCCAGTCGCCCTGGTGTTGCAACGTTTCGAGCGGTGCAAAATCGACGCTATACATCAACATTCTGGCTGAATGCAAACCACCGAGGCGGTCACGCACAGCCTGGTTGATCAGGCGATAGTAAAGCAGGCTGCTTTCCCAGCTCATGCCACCAATTACGCCAATAGTTTTCATCTGCCCAGGAATACCCATTTTGTTAAAATCCGCGGTAAACCGGCTACCTGGGCTAGCTCGCCCGATTGCGCTGGTTTTGTTTGGCGGCCAATTTGCGGGCTTTACGCACCTCTGCCTGCAGCATGGCGTCGACGCCAAGGTGTTGCTCACCGCGTTCGCCAGCCAGACGCACCTGCCTTTCGCGCTCTCTGAAGCGATTTTTGTCGTCTGCAGAAACAGAATCGTAACAGGCTGGGCAACTGACCCCCGGCTGGTAACGCTCACTGTGCTTGTCTTCTTCGGTGATCGGCAGACGGCAGGCATGGCATTGATCGTAACTGCCTTTATCCAGCGCATGATTGACGCTGACGCGATTATCGAAAACGAAACACTCGCCGCGCCATCTGGATTCCGCCTCGGGCACTTCCTGCAGATACTTCAATATACCGCCACGCAGGTGGTAGACCTCGTCGAATCCCTGTTGGCGCAAATATGCGGTCGACTTTTCGCAGCGAATACCGCCGGTACAGAACATCGCCACCTTGCGGTGAACACCCGGATCGAGGTGCTGTTTTGCATAGTCAGGAAATTCGCGAAATGAATCGGTATTCGGCAGTATCGCACCCTCGAAGCTGCCGATCGCTGATTCATAGGCGTTGCGGGTATCGACAAGGGTGACATCGGGATCATCGATCAGCGCATTCCAGTCACCGGGGTCGACATAGGTGCCACCCTGCGCAGGGTCGAGATCTTCGATACCCATGGTGACAATTTCGCGTTTGAGTTTGACGCGCGAGCGGTGAAATGGCATTTCATCGTCATAGGATAGCTTACAATCGAGATCGCTCAGGCGCTCATCCCGACGCAGGAAATCGAGCACACACACAATCGCCTGGGCGTTGCCGGCGATGGTCCCGTTAATACCTTCTGCGGCGAGCAACAAGGTGCCGCGGACCTGCTGCTCGAGCATCAGGTCCAGCAGGGGTTGGCGCAGCAAGCAGTAATTATCGAGCCGCACAAAACGATACAGCGCGGCAATCACGATGGACGATGACATCAAGCCTCCTGGAACGTAAATCCAGAGCCGGTTTCAAAGGATGCGTAGTCTAGCCGAGATCGAAGCTGGCGTCATCCCCGACACGAACCCGGGGCAATCGCGATGAAAATGGTGGACAGCGGGCTTATCAGTCGTCGGTCTTGCCGACAATGTCGATGTGATGGTCGATGAAATCGATCTGATCTCCGGCACGGATTTTCTTGCGTTTGCGTGTCTCGACTTCGCCGTTGACGCTCACCAGGCCATCGGCGATGGCCTGCTTGGCGCTGCCGCCCGACTCAGTCAAGCCTTCAAATTTGAGAATCTTGTAAAGCTCGACAAATTCCGATTCAAGCTCGGCGATGATGCTATCCGTATCACTCATGTTTACTCGTCGAAGTCGATATGAACATCATCCGGGTAAGGTTGTCCTCGCCCGGTCTCGATGCAGGATTTAATACTCATCATGAATATTCCCCACTTGGTGCAGCAATGCGCCAGAAAATCGTCGGATTGCTGCCAATTGTAATGTCTGAAATTGACGAAAGTCTGCTTTTCTGTCGCTTCCAGCAGGAATGAAATCTCACTGCCCATCCAGGCAGGTGGCATCTCGCCGCGATGCCGCCAGACTACCTTGCGATCCGGCTCCAGCTCCACCACCTCGAAGTCAGGTCCACCGTCGCCGAAACGAAAACTGATGATTGAACCTGGTTCGCCAGCGCCGTGGGTATCGGTAGTCCACCATTTGCACAGACCCGCATCGGTGGTCAGCAACTGGTAGATTTCCGCCGCGCTGCCACTGATTCCGACACGATGCCTGATCTCCGCCATTGCCCGGGTGCTCCTGTAAAAACGCAATGAAGTTATGCTAGTTTAAACGTTTTAATGACATTGGGAATAGACTTGGCCAGAATAACCGCCTCACGCAAATAAGAGCAGTTTATGATTCAGTGGTATCCCGGCCATATGCACAAAGCGAGCAAGGCATTCAAGGAGATTTTGCCACAGGTCGATATCGTCATCGAGATGCTGGATGCGCGCTTGCCGGGGTCCAGCGAGAACCCGATGCTGGCGCAACTTCGCCGCGACAAACCCTGCATCAAGCTGCTCAATAAAAGCGACCTGTCAGATCGCGAGCGCCTGGCGGAATGGATCGCCGAACTGGAACTGCAAAGCCAGGTCAAGACCCTGGTTTGCAGCAGCAGTGACAATGTCCACACCGGCTTGCCCGGACTGTGTCGAAGCCTGGTGCCGAAACGTGAGAACCGTTCAACCATGATCTACGCGATGATTGCGGGCATTCCCAATGTGGGCAAATCCACCTTGATCAACCGCCTTGCGGGGCGCAGCATTGCCAAAACCGGCAATGAAGCGGCGCTCACGCGCCTGCAACAGCGCATCGAGATTTCAAACGAACTGACATTAATCGACACCCCGGGGATGCTCTGGCCCAATATTGAAAACGAAGCCAGTGGCTATCGCCTCGCTGCCAGCGGTGCGATTCGCGATACTGCGCTGGTACTGCAGGACGTTGCCAGCTTCCTCGCTGAATTTTTTATCGAGAACTATCCGCAGCGATTGATTCAGCGCTATGATATCGACGAGTTGCCGCAACCCGAGATCGAGTTACTCGAACTGATAGCACGCAAACGCGGCTGCCTGGTGTCCGGTGGGCACGTGGATCTGGAAAAGGTGTCGCGCTTGTTTATCAGCGAATTCCGCTCGGGAGACCTCGGTGCGGTATGCCTGGAGTCACCGGCTGGATTTGCCGTCGAGTGGGAACAGGTTGCGCTGATCCGCGCGCGTAAAGCGGAAGCAACAGAGGCGCGCAAAAACGAACGCCATAAATAATAACAGGAGACCAGGGCATGATTATTCGCCGCGCACTTTCGCAGGATGTAGCGGAACTCGCTGAATTCAACACCAGCATCGCGCGTGAAACCGAGGGAATCGAGCTGATTCCCGAAGTGGCCACAGCGGGTGTCAGAGCGATGCTCGACAATCCGCAAATGGGCTTCTACCTGGTGGTCGAACTCGACAACAATATCCAGGCATCGTTGATGGTTACCACCGAGTGGAGCGACTGGCGCAATGGTATGTTCTGGTGGATTCAGAGCGTTTACGTGCGGCCTGTTTATCGTCGTCAGGGGCTTTATCGTGAGCTTTATGAGCGTGTCAAGGAGCTCGCCGAGCAGGAGCCCGCAGTGTGTGGATTTCGCTTGTATGTCGAGCGCGAAAACCTTACCGCGCAGAAAACCTATCAGTCGCTGGGCATGTCGGAAACTGATTACAGGTTGTACGAAGAACGCAAAGTGGGCCTCAAGTTCCACCTTTGATGCAAAGTCACCGACTGGTAACGCTTATTTTCGAATGATGCTGTAGTAGTTATCTGCGTCGATTCCCGCTTGCACCCGCCGAATACTGCGAATATAGTCACCGCTCCTCAACGGGGTGCTCCCTAGAGCTGAGAGAAGTCGCTTCGACCTCAACCCGATGAACCTGATCCAGTTAATACTGGCGTAGGGATGTGAGCGAATTCCACCATTCCCCATCTCTCCGTTGTTACTGGTTCATATATTTCAGCCCAATGGAGATTGTCATGAAGTCTGTTTTATCCTGTACCGGAACCCTCCTGGTTTCGTTGTTATTTTGCTTCGGTCTGCAGGCGGCAACTCCCAATCTGGTGGTCTACACTTACGATTCATTCACCAGCGACTGGGGGCCGGGACCCAAGGTAAAGGCCGCTTTCGAAGCGCAGTGTTTGTGCACGCTCGAGCTGGTCGGCCTGTCCGATGGCGTCGCAATGTTGAACCGCATCAAGCTGGAAGGCGACAACAGCCGCGCCGACATTTTGCTCGGTCTCGATACCAATCTGACGGCAGAGGCCCGTAGCAGCGGACTGTTTGCTCGTCATGATCTCAGCCTGCCAGTCAGCGCACTGCCCGATCCCTGGCAGGATGATTTGTTTCTACCCTATGATTTTGGCTACTTTGCCTTTGTTTACAACAAGGAGAAGCTTGCCAATCCACCGACCAGTCTGCGGCAGCTGGTTGAGAATTCCAATGGTCCTACGCTGTTGATCCAGGATCCGCGGACCTCAACCCCGGGGCTCGGTTTGCTGTTATGGATGAAAAAAGTGTTCGGTGAAGGATCAGACCGGGCCTGGGCGCAATTATCACCGCGTATAGTCACGGTCAGCAAGGGCTGGAGCGAAGCCTATGGACTTTTCCTCAAAGGCGAGGCCGACATGGTATTGAGTTACACCACATCGCCGGCTTATCACCTCATTGCCGAACAGGACTCACGTTTTGCCGCGGCACATTTTGCAGAGGGTCATTACCAGCAGATCGAGGTCGCCGGTATGGTGCGGACCAGCCAACAAAAACAACTGGCGCGCGCGTTCCTTGAATTCATGATCAGCGAAGACTTCCAGAAGATTATTCCAACTACCAACTGGATGTATCCCGCGATCACCGGAGCGGACGTCGTTCCTGCCGAGTTCAGCCAGCTAATCGATCCATCGCCGGCACTATTGCTCGATGAAACAATTGTCGCCAGGCAGCGCAAGGGTTGGGTCGATGACTGGCTTGAGGTCATGTCGCGCTAGCTTTTATGACGATGTCGCGCGCCATGCCAGCAAGCCTGGTGCTCGCCATACTGGCACTTCTGGTGTTGAGTCCGATGGCGGGCTTGTTGCACCTGAGTGCCCTGCCTGGCTATGAAGCGGTCGATCCGCGCTTTTGGGAAAATGCTTACCTGCGGCGCGTGGTTTTTTTCAGTCTCTGGCAAGCGTTACTCTCGACCTTGCTCAGCGTATTGCCGGCGATCCTGGTCGCGCGGGCCTTTGCGATGCAACCGCAACTGCCGCTGCGGCGCCTACTGTTGGGGTTGTTCGCGCTGCCACTGGTGGTGCCGGCAGTTGTGGTGGTAATGGCGGTGGTGTCGGTATATGGCAGCAATGGCTGGCTGCCGCTCGGAAGGTCGCTGTACGGAATCAATGGCATTTTACTGGCGCATGTTTTCTTTAATCTACCGCTTGCGGTACGCCTGTTGTTGCCGCAATGGCAGGCCATACCGCAACATCACTGGCAGCTCGGCGAGCAACTGGGAATGAATACCTGGCAACGCTTCCGCTTTATTGAATGGCCAATGCTACGGGAATCGGTGCCCGGCGTGTCGCTGCTGATTTTCATGCTGTGTCTAACCAGTTTCGCCGTGGTGCTAACGCTCGGCGGTGGACCGCGCAGCACCACGGTCGAGGTTGCTATATATCAATCTCTGCGTTTTGACTTTGACCCGGCACAAGCCGTTGTGCTTGCCCTGCTGCAGCTGGGTTTGTGTATGCTGGTGGCCATGCTAACCCTCAAGCTACAGCGTATGCCCGCAGTGGAAATCGCGCTATCGATTGCCTATCGACACAGGGCATTGCGATTGCGCTGGTTTGATCTCGGGATTATTCTGTTGGCTACGCTATACGTCGGTATGCCGCTGACATCACTGTTGATCGACGCCCTGCGCGGTCCCCTGGGCCAGACTCTCGGCGACCTGCGACTGTGGCAGGCGCTCGCCAATACGCTGTTCATTGGACTGTCGGCGGCACTGCTGTCGGTAACGGCCGGATGGTTTTTGCTGCAATACAGCGCGAGTCTCGCGGAACAAGGGCACTCCAGGCGTGCAAGGCTGGTCGATCTCGCCGGATCAATCGTCTATGTAGTGCCGCCGCTGGTGATTGGTACCGGCATGTTTGTGTTGCTAGCGCCGCATGTCGATGTTTTCGACTGGGTATATCCGATCGTGATCGCGATCAATGCGTTGATGGGTCTGCCCTTCGTCATTCGCTGCCTGGGGCCGGCAATGCGCCAGAACCATGCGCGCTACCATCGCCTCTGCCAGGCGCTTGCATTGCGGGGATGGCACCGCTTTCGCCACCTCGAGTGGCCATTGCTGCGTCGACCGCTGGGACTGGCCATCGCGCTGGTAGCGGTATTGGCGATGGGTGATCTGGGGGTCATCGCGTTGTTCGGATCAACGCAGAGCGCAACGCTTGCGCTGATGATTTACCAGCAACTCGGCGCATACCTGGTTGCCCAGGCCAGCGTGACCGCGGTGCTGTTATTGCTGCTGTGTCTCGGCGTATTCGCCTTGCTGGAGCGCTGCATAGGAGGCAGCCGCGATGCTAAAAATTGAAGCCCTGGAATTCAGCTATCCGTCTGTGCCCGCATCCACCATGCACTTTGATCTGACGGTGGATGTCGGCGAAGTGTTGAGTCTGATCGGGCCAAGCGGCTCCGGCAAATCTACCCTGCTCAGCCTGATCGCCGGTTTTTTGCCAGCCAGTGGTGGGCGTATACTCGTCGATGATGAACCCCTGCATAATTTGCCGGTGGCCGAGCGGCCGGTCTCCATCGTGTTTCAGCAACACAATCTATTTCCTCATCTCGACCTGTATACCAATGTTGCGCTCGGTATCGAACCGTCGTTGCGGCTTGCACCGATTCAGGTAGAAGCGGTGCGCGGTGCGCTGGCAAGACTTGGGCTGGAACCGATGCAACGACGCAAGCCCGGTGAACTGTCGGGCGGTCAGCGCCAGCGCGTCGCACTGGCGCGTGCGTTGGTGCGGCAGCGTAAAATCCTGTTGCTGGACGAGGCTTTTGCCGCGCTCGGTCCAGCGCTGCGGGCGGAATTGATTGAACTGGTGAAGACACTGGTGGCTGAGCACGACATGTGCGCGCTGCTGGTCAGCCACCAGCCGAGTGACGCGTCGATCGCTTCGGCGCGTAGCGCATTTATCTGCGAGGGCCGGGTCGCGGCTATCGCCGCTACGGCACAGTTACTCGCGCAATCCGAGCCACCGCAGCTGCGCGATTACCTGGGATCGGGGTGAACGAGTCCGGGCTCGTGGATCCTGAGCTGCAATCGGTGTTTGCGCAGATACCGATGTTGGCCGGTCTGACGCCAGACGACTTTACTATTTCGACTTTGCCGGGATATACCAATCGCAACTATCGTCTGCACAACCCTGACTATGACTGGGTGCTGCGCCTGCCCCGGCCTACCACCAATGGTCTCATCGATCGCGCCGCCGAAGCGCACAATCAATCTCTGGCTCACAAGTTGGGCCTGGCACCGCAGGTGCTGTGGTGCAATGACTACGGCATTACACTAACCCCAACCCTGCGCAATAGCCGCAATCTGCGTCGCGCGGATTTCAACACCAGGGAGGGTATCGAACATGTCGTCAAAGTCGTGCAGCAATTGCACCGCAGCGGTTTGCGCTTTCAGGGCAGAGCGGACCTCGCGTATACCCTGGAAAGCCACTATGACTTACTCGATGCTGCCCTGCGGAAAGACTACGCACCGCGCCTGGCGCAGGCGCAACGAATCTTGTCTTTGCTGGAAGGCGATTGTGCGGACTGGGTCCCTTCGCATCGCGACCCGGTTCTCGGCAACCTGTTATTGACCGATAATCGACTCTGGCTCATCGACTGGGAATATTCGGCAATGGCCCCGCCTTACTGGGACCTCGCCATCCTCTGCAACGAGGCAGAACTGGACCTTGCGCAGAGTCGGTTCCTGCTGCAAGCGTATTGCGCCGACGGCCCGGCAATGCAAGAATCGAAGTTGTTTGATTACCGCGGTTTACTCAAATTGCTCAGTGATTGCTGGATGGCCGCGCTCGCGGATTTGTAGGCACCGAAATGTTTACCAATTCGATCACCCTGTATCTGTCCTCGGTATTGATCTGGGGTTCCACCTGGTTTGCGATCAAGTTTCAGCTGGGCGTGGTTGCAGCCGAGGTATCGCTGGTTTATCGATTTGGCATCGCGGCGATGCTGTTGCTGCTGTTTTGTGTGTTGACCGGACGCAATTTGAAGTATTCCGTGCGTCAACATGGCTTTATCGTGCTACAGGGACTGTTCCTGTTTTCCAGCAACTACCTGGTGTTTTACTGGGCAACGGGCTTGCTGACCTCCGGTATTGTCGCTTTGATGTTTTCCACCGTGATCCTGATGAATATCGTCAACGGCGCAATATTCACGGGCAGCCAGATACGTCCGCGTGTTGTCCTCGGAGCCAGCTTCGGGATTGCCGGCATCGCTGCAATCTTCTGGGCGGAAGTCAGCGGTGTTGGTGATAATGCCGATACCTGGCGCGGATTGTGGATGTGCCTGTTGGCGACCTGGTTTGCATCAGTCGGCAACATCCTGTCCGCGCGCAATCAGCGCCATGCTATTCCGGTGATACAAACCAATGCCTGGGGGATGACTTACGGCGCAGTCATCATGGCAACTTATGCGCTAATCCACGGTGTGCCGTTTAACTATGACCCTGCTTTTAGTTATAGCCTGTCGCTGCTCTACCTGTCGGTTTTCGGCTCGATACTCGCCTTTGGCTGCTACCTGACGTTAATAGGTCGCATCGGTGCCGACAAGGCGGCCTATGCCGCAGTTTTGTTCCCGGTGATCGCGCTGGCGTTGTCGACCCTGTTCGAAGACTATCAATGGACGTTGCGCGCACTGTTCGGTTTTGCGCTGGTATTGCTCGGCAATTACATTGTGCTGACCCGTGCCCGCAAC
>JAJDOF010000067.1 GCA_022340305.1 Gammaproteobacteria bacterium | reverse complement strand
GAAGCTTGATGTTCATGAAAACGACGTCGCACAGGTGCGCCGTATGTTGCCGTATTCTTAGGGGGATAGTTAAATGCCAAGAGTAAAAAGAGGTGTTACCGCTCACGCCCGTCATAAGAAAGTCCTGGATAAAGCCAAGGGCTATCGTGGTGCGCGCAGCAAAGTATTTCGTGTTGCCAAGCAGGCAGTTACCAAGGCCGGTCAGTACGCCTACCGTGACCGTCGTCAGCGCAAACGTCAGTTTCGCGCATTGTGGATTGCGCGTATCAACGCTGGTGCGCGCGAGAATGGCATGTCATACAGTGTTTTCATGAATGGCCTGAAAAAGGCAGAGATTGAAATTGATCGCAAGGTGCTTTCGGATATCGCTATTTTTGACAAGCCTGCCTTCACGATGCTTGTCGAAAAGGCGCGCGCCGGTCTCGAAGCGGCTTAACTGTCAGTTTGTCATGGGCAGCGGCCTCGGCCGTTGCCTGTGGTGCGCATCTGAAACATGTCCAAAGATTTAGACCAACTACTGCTGCAGGCTTCCCGCTCGGTCAGTGAGGCTGCCGATGTGGCGGCCCTTGATGCCGTGCGTGTCGCTTATCTCGGTAAAAAGGGAGAGTTGACCGCTCAGCTCAAATCACTGGGAGGTTTGCCGGTCGAACAACGGCCTGCCGCGGGCCAGGCGATCAACCTTGCCAAGTACCAGGTCCAGGAATGGATCGAGGCGCGCATGTCGACGCTCGCCGATGCCGCAATTACCTCGAGCCTGCAAGGTGAGACCGTGGATGTTACTCTGCCGGGCCGACGCCGCGCGGCGGGTGGCCTGCATCCGGTGACATTGACCATGAACCGCATCGATATGATGTTTGGCAAACTGGGTTTCGACGTTGCCGAGGGTCCTGAAGTCGAAGACGATTTCCATAATTTTGAAGCGCTCAACATACCTGAACAACATCCTGCGCGCGCCATGCATGACACCTTTTACTTTGACGACGGAATGCTGCTGCGCACGCATACCTCGCCGGTGCAAATACGCGTCATGGAAAATCAGGAACCCCCATTGCGCGTCATTGCGCCCGGGCGAGTTTATCGCTGCGATTCGGATTTAACACATACGCCGATGTTCCACCAGGTGGAAGGTCTGCTGGTGGATGTCGATGTTTCTTTTTCGGTGTTAAAAGGCACTCTGGAAGAATTTCTTCGGCTCTTTTTCGAAGACGACGGGCTGAAGACTCGATTTCGACCCTCTTATTTTCCGTTCACCGAACCATCCATGGAAGTCGATATCAGTTGCGTGATGTGCACAGGCACGGGTTGTCGGGTCTGTAGCCACACTGGCTGGCTGGAAGTGCTGGGTTGTGGCATGGTGCATCCCGAGTTGTTTCGTCACACCGGCGTGGACGGTGAAAAGTACACCGGCTACGCGTTTGGTATGGGTGTCGAGCGACTCGCGATGTTGCGCTATGGCGTGAATGATTTACGACTGTTTTTCGATAACGACCTGCGTTTTTTGCAGCAGTTCACCTAGGCCGGTGCGAGCATGGAAATAAGCGAAAACTGGTTGCGAGAATGGGTCGATCCTCCGATCGACAGCGACACGCTGATCAGTCAATTGACCATGGCAGGGCTTGAAGTGGAGGGTTGGCGCAGTGCCGCACCTGAACTCGCCAATGTCGTGGTCGCCGAGATTGTTGCGGTGGAAAAGCATCCCGATGCCGACAAACTTAACCTGTGCCAGGTCGACGATGGTAACCAGCAGGTTACCGTGGTGTGTGGCGCCGGCAACGTGCGCGCCGGCCTCAAAGTTGCATTTGCACGGGTTGGCGCTGAACTGCCGGGTATCCGTATCAAGAAGGCGAAATTGCGCGGTATCGAGTCGCAAGGCATGATCTGCTCGGCCATGGAGCTGCAACTGGCGGAAACATCCGAGGGGATTCTGGAGCTGCCAGCCGATGCGCCGAGCGGTACTTCGCTCGTTGACTACCTGTCCCTCACCGACCGTATAATCGACGTCGACCTCACGCCCAACCGCGGTGATTGCCTGAGCATTGCCGGTGTTGCGCGCGAGGTCTCGGCTATCAACCGGATGTCACTGGCTCACGGCGGGGTTGCTGAGGTTGCCGATAGCGTCACACAGAGCTTCAGTGTCGAACTGCTAGCCGCTGAGCACTGCCCACGCTACGTGGGTCGCGTGATATGCGGTATCGATCCACAGGCGCGCACGCCGCTGTGGATGCAGGAAAAGTTACGCCGTTGCGGTTTGCGGCCTATCAGCCCGGTGGTCGACGTGACTAACTATGTGATGATGGAACTCGGCCAGCCAATGCACGGTTTCGATTTCGACAAACTGAGCGGCGGAATACGTGTACGCCTGGCAGAGCCGGGTGAAAAGCTGGCGTTGCTGGATCAAAGTGAAGTCGAGTGCTGCGCAGATACGCTGGTAATTGCCGATCACAATGGCGCGATTGCCCTGGCCGGTATCATGGGAGGACTCGACAGCTCGGTGCAGGCGAATACGAGTAATATATTTCTCGAGGCTGCTCATTTCAGCGCCACCAGGCTCGCTGGAAAGGCGCGAAAATATGGTATGCACACCGACGCGTCCCACCGTTTCGAGCGCGGCGTCGATGCGCAACTGCCGCCGCTCGCCATACAGCGCGCCAGCGAGCTATTGATCCAAATTACCGGGGGCGCGGCAGGGCCGCTGATTGACGCGGTGCAAGAATCGTATCTGCCGACGTCGCCGCAGGTGATTTTACGTTATGCGCAGGTAAAGCGCTTGCTCGGTATTGATGTGGAGCGGGATGAAATCGGCTCGATTCTGCAGCGGCTCAACATGCAGGTCATCGAAGATGCTGATGGTTGGCAGGTCACGCCGCCGAGTTATCGTTTTGATATCAACATCGAGGCGGATCTGATCGAAGAGATTGGTCGGCTGATCGGATATAACAATATCCCCGGCAGCCGCGAAGCTTCTCACGTGCGTATGGAAAGCTTTTCCGAGCGGCGTGTCGGCGTCAATCAAATTCGCGATATTCTTGTCGAGCAGGGCTATTACGAAGCCGTTACCTATTCCTTCGTGTCGCCCGAACTGCAGGCAATCCTCGACCCCGGTCAATCGACATTGCCTCTGTCGAATCCGATTTCAACGGATATGTCGGTGATGCGTACCCGCCTGTTACCGGGCCTGATCCAGGCCTTGCGGCACAACCTGAATCGACAACAGTCACGAGTGCGAATGTTTGAAACCGGCCTGTGTTTCGTGCCTACGGATGATGGACTGCAACAGACACCGCGTATTGCCGGCGTCATTAGTGGAAACCGTCTGCATGAGGGTCTGTATTCCCAGGCGGCGGGGCAGGTCGACTTTTTTGATATCAAGGGTGATCTTGAGGCAATCTTGCGGCCGTCCGATTTGTCGGCATTCAGATTCCAGCCTGCGCAACAACCGATCCTGCATCCGGGGCAGGGTGCCGAAGTGACCCTGAATGGTGCGAAGATCGGTTTTGTGGGTGGTTTACATCCGGCCGTCCTGCAGAAACTCGATATCGATCAGCCCGTTTTCGTGTTTGAAGTCGAACTATCGCCTATCAGGAACGCAAACCTGCCGAATTTCAGCGAAATGTCGCGATTTCCGTCGATCAGGCGCGATATTGCATTGATGGTTGACGTGAATTTACCGGTGCAACGCTTGCTGGACGAGATATATTCGATAAAAAACGAAATTTTGCAGGAAGTATTTGTATTTGACGTCTATACTGGAAAAGAAGTGAGAAATAATCGAAAAAGCGTCGCTTTAGGCTTGATTTTACAGGACTTTTCACGCACTCTTGTTGACGAGGACGTGGAGAATCTGGTTACAAAAATCCTCGCACAATTAAAAGAACGCTGTAACGCTGTTTTGAGGGAGAGCTGATGTCACTGACCAAGGCTGATATGGCCGAGATGCTATTTGAGGAACTTGGTCTCAATAAGAGAGAAGCTAAGGAAATCGTTGAACAGTTTTTCGAGGAAGTGAAGGTAGCTCTCGAAACCGGTCAC
>JAJDOF010000062.1 GCA_022340305.1 Gammaproteobacteria bacterium | reverse complement strand
TGCCTCGTATCTCAAACATAGAAAAACCACGGTCAGTGATAAAGAAGTTGTACCCGACGCCTGCACCCTTTACCGCGAGAGCGGTTTAGTCCAACGGCACACAACGGACCCCCAGGTAATTACGGCGAGCAGCCCCGTTAACGACCCAACTGTGACTCTCAGCGCCAAAGTCAGGATGGCGGCTTTGTGCCCATAACGGAAGCCCAATTATCGTTTGAAGTTAAGTAATTCTATCCCGGATAATGCGCTTGGAAGACTATCGCCTGCATCTTCGCGCTTACCGATGTATAACCAAATTCCTCACCGATAGCTTTTTCAACAGCATTCACAATTTCTGAAATGGACTCTGGGGCACTCTGTTCAATCTGCAAACGGACAGGGGTTCCTAGAATATAACCAACGGCTACGTGACGCGCTTCATCTGCTGTACTTGTGCGCGGCAGCACCGAAATTTCAATATCTCCAAATCCCGCTTCAAACAAGAGATTTTTAATCACATCGATTTCGTAGTAGCCGTAAGGCACACCCCAGAAGTTTGGTGGATCGTCTGGTAGGCACTTGGCAACAGTCGCATTAACCGTGCGGATGAGGTGGTTGTGCTCGAACGAATCCCAAATATTAAAAAGAAACATCCCGCCTGGTTTTAGAATGCGAGCCGCTTCCTTCAATGCTGCGAGTTTGTCGGGAAAGAACATAACACTAAACTGGCATACAACCGCATCAAATGAAGAATCTTCAAAAGGGAGTTCCAATGCGTTTGCCGTTTGAAACTCAACGTTTTCATGACCTTCAAACTTGCCTCTATTCACATCGAGCATATCTTCATTGAGATCGGTTACTACGATGCGCACTTCCTGATCTATTTCGTCACGGAGTTGGCGAGTTGCCATACCTGTACCTGCGGCTGTTTCAAGCAATACACCACCGGAAGGGACTGATACACGCTTTGCAAGATCTTCGGCATACTCACTGAAAATCAGAGGGCCGAGGTACTTTTCATAGTTTCGCGGAATTTCCCCTATAAATGCTGAATGTGAATCTGCCATTATTTTGCCCCCTCTCGAATATTCAATTCCTAACAGTTAAATTAAAGAGTGATTAACTTGTTTGCAGGCCTACCCCTCAGCTGTGACCGGGTCGATCACGTTCGCAACACGAGTGACAAGCGATGCCGGGAATCCGCTCCGTTCGGCATGCTCCGCAATCAATGCCTCGTCATCGGCGAGATATACGCAGAACGTCTTGTCGCCTGCGACAAATGATTGCTCCCACTGTATGGATTTCTGCTCGCCCTGCATGGCTGACAACACACCGTTCGATTTTGCCGCTGCGCCTGCCAGCGTTTCCCGGTCAGCTGAGCCGATTTCCGGGATGTCGCGTTCGATAATGTATCTGTTCATATTTGTCTCCTGTCTTTATTCGGTTAATGACAGGGTTATTGTGGCCAGGTCCGGCCGTACATACTTGAGGAAAACCTGATGATTTCCTAAGGATTGCCCGAAAGCCGGTGCAAAATCGAATTCGAGCGCAGTTTAACGTACAATCGGTGTCCGTCAGGCAGGTACCCGTAATGATTTATCGATTCGATGATTTTGAACTCGATACCGGCAATTTCGAGCTGACACGAAACGGCGAAGAACTGGCGCTGGAGCCTAAGGTTTACGACTTGCTGAGCTATCTTGTGTCCAGTCAGAAAAAGCTGGTCACCAAGGAAGAGCTGTTTGAATACCTGTGGCCGGGCCAGATCGTAACTGAAGCATCACTCTCCAATCAGATCAAGGAAGCCCGCAAGGCACTTGGTGACAGCGGCAAGCGACAGGCCTTCATCAAGACTGTACATGGGCGCGGTTTCCAGTTTCTTTCCCGGGTATCCAGGGAGATTGTGCCGGATTCACGTGAGGAAATTGCAACAGCGACTATCAAGTTGCTGCGCAACGCTTGCCCAACGATCGTGGTGTTGCCTTTCCAGAACCTGAGCAGCGACCCCGAACAAACCTTTTTCTGCGAGGGAATGAGCGAAGACATCATCACCGAGCTCAGTCGTTTTCATGACTTGCGGGTAGTCGCTCGCTACTCGGCTTTCCAGTTCGACAGTGCCACCGAAAACATCGAGGAGTTAGTTGATAAGCTAAATGCTGACTATGCCATCGAGGGCAGCGTACGCAAGCTTGGCAATACTGTTCGAATTAATGTCCTGTTGATTGATCTGTCAAGCGGGGCACATGCCTGGGGAGATAAGTTTGATCTTGGTATCAATGAGATTTTCGCTGTTCAGGATCAGATCGTCGAAACAGCCGTGTCAACAATTGCAGGCCAGGTGCGTAAAATTGAAACCGAGCACGCGATAGCCCGTAAGGCTAGCAACTACAGCGCATACGAGCACCTGCTACGAGGCCTGCACCATCACAAGGCATTTTGGCCCAACAAGGACGACTCGCGCCTGGCCCACGACGAGTTTTGCCAGGCGGTCGACCACGACCCGAATCTCGCGCGGGCGCATGCATGGAAAGTCTGTTCGTTGAGTTCGGTCCGCGGTGAATACACCAGGGGCAATTTGGAAGAGTATGTTGAGTTAACTCTTAAAGCTCTTGAACTCGACGATACCGAGGATGAGGTGCAGCGCATCCTGGCGACCGGTTACCACGCTCTCGGCGACCTCGACTTAAGCGAGCATCATGGACTCCTCGCGGTACACCTAAATCCAAACAATGCCGATGTTATCGCCCGAAGCGCCTATCGTTTCGCCTGTCTCGGCCATATCGATCAGGCTGAGGCCATGATCGAACGAGCGATATCGATCAACCCACTACATCCCGGTTGGTACTGGCTCAACCGCGGTATGGTTGCCTATTGCGCAGGGGACTACGAAACGGCAATCGAATACATCAGCAAGAATCCGGAACGCAATGGCTTCAATCAGGCATGGTTAGCTGCCTGTCAGATTGCCGATAATCGCGTTGATAATGCCCGCGAAACCGCTCGCAAAGCTGTCGAGTTTGATGCGAATGCCTCGGTCACTGCCTATACGAGTTGGGACAACTTCCGTGATTCGGATGTGCTGACCCACTTGCAATCCCATATGAGAATGGCCGAGTTACCGGAGTAAGTTAGGTAGCTGGGTGTCTCAATTGGGCACATCTCGGACTCCTAGCCCTCAAAATTAAGCGTCCGCTTTCACGCTTCACCGACCCAAATGCCGCTGCTGCTCCCGCAGGGCTTGTGACAGTCAGAGAAACTGTTCCCCGGCCCCATCCTTGTAGGCATCCTTTGTGTAGATTGAGGCATTTATTAATCGCCCGGAGCCCTGCCTCGCTCAGCGCTCGTTTTCTCTGGCGCTGGCGGCGTCGATCGTTAACCTCCGCCGATATCGACCCTCTTTTATCGACTTCCTTATCAGTAGCCCCGGGGTTCATGACAGTGGCTGGGGCAGGGCGTAGCTGTCTAACAGCACCCCTTGTGATAGGCACTAATCAAGCACTTACAAGTAGATCAGGCCAATTTTGTTAGACAGATTAGTCTTATTTGAGTGTGTTGAAAGCAAAGCGTGGTAAGGGTTTCAGCCAATTCTCACATGCCTGCCTGGGGGGCAGGTGGTCGCAAGTTCGAATCTTGCCGTCCCGACCAAATTTAGAATAAAAAATGACTTCCTGCCTTCAGGTTCGAAGTCTTTTTTTTTGCTTTAAACCGGTTGCCAAGGTCGATCTGAACGCCAGTTTTTACAACATGGCAGCTGAAGTTTATTCGAATCGGTCGGATCAGATGTAATCTATGCGCTGAATCGTACTGCATTGAGACGGGTTGGTGTCTCACAGCAAACTTGTTCAATTGCCACATGAAGCCCAAATCGAAAGCTTATTTACGTTCTAATGTTTCTAAAAGCCCGGAAAATCAGTGAATTACAATGTGATACTGGTCGCAAAAGGCTTTTAAATCCTGTCTATTAGCCTATATAGGGGATGCGCCCGGGATTGTCGGTGCCTAGACTTGTTTTTTTATTTGCTGATGGCTGCACGAATCGCAGCAACGATAGGAGATCGCATGAAGTATCAATTATTTCCGCTTACAGTTTTCCTGCTTGGCCTGTCAACGACGGGACAGGCGATGACCTATGATTTTGCTGCCGAGGGTAATCAGCATGAAGCAGGATATTCCGAATTTAATTCAGGTGATCACTCGGCGGTTCTCCACGGCGGTACCCCTGATTTGCCGGGTGGCCTGACCATTACCGCTTCCAATGGTGGTTTTACGGATGGCGTCGGGATGGTAAACGATTTTGATGGAGTGGCAAATACAGTGGCCTATCAGGCCTACCACGCTTATATGGACGCGAATTCGAGCAGTGAAGATGCAGGTCTTGGGGTGTGCCAGCAAGCAGATGGAAATTGTGCCGGAATTTCCGATGACAACCAGACGGACGGAGAGTTTATCCACATGGTGTTTGACGAAGTCGTCAACATTCTAAGCCTCGACATCACTGGAGACCATACAGTCGTCGATGACAAGGCCGAGTTCTGGTATAGCCTGGATGGCGGTGTTGAATGGCATTCACAAGACCTGACTGGTCAGCATATCGGTGCGAATATCGGTGGAATTGCCGACCTCAGCATTGGCCTGCTTTTCAATAAAACGCTGGATTACACGATTATGCACGGGTTGAATCAACCTGGTGCGCAAATGTACCTGTCTTCGATGACCGTTTCAGCGGTTCCAGTTCCCGCAGCTGTCTGGCTGTTCGGTACGGCGCTGATCAGCATGGTTGGTTTTGGCAAGCGTAGCAGGGAAACGTAGATTTGCGGTCCTCGATTTAACGCCAAAGCCCGCTTAAGCGCGGGCTTTTTTTTGCCTTCCGTGTTCCCGAGTATACGGATCCAGCGGCTCCGACATCAGCGGTCCAACTGCCTCGGACGGTCGATCAGCCCTGAGCAGCAAAGCCAGGGCCCTGTACTATCAGGGATATTCTCGGGTTGTAGTGATGCCAGGTAGCGCAGCACTGATTTCATTGCGCCTGGTAGCTCGCAGTGTCAGCCCTGCCCGGGTTGCCGGCTCCAATCAACTCTTTTCGTCAAGGTCATCGAAACTCTTGCGCAGTTCGACCAGCTTTTCCTGGTAATACTGGCTGTCCCCGTACTCGATAAACTTGTGGTAACGAGTGTGGAGCATCAGTGACTTGCGCGCATGCTTTATCGGGCACCAGTATTGTTCGCTCCTTGCGCCTATTTCCTGTACGAAACCGATCAACCCATTGAAATAACTGCAGTAATAGCAATTCAGCTTTTCGATCAGGTTCAAGTACTGCAGGCTGTGGCGATCGATGACGATGTAATCGCTGCGCTTTACCAGCGGAATACCGTATATCCTGAAGCAGATCGAATGATATACACAGACGGTCAGGTCCATCATCAGTGCGGGGACCAGGCAGGACCAGATAATCGGCGCGGTCAGAATGACTGGAAGCGAAGCACCGGCCAGGTAGATATGCAGCCTTGTGGCGAGTGTCTTGTGGTACTTGCGAGTTTCTGCTTCGAACTGGATTTTTTTACCCTTGATGACGTAAAAATACTCGTCCTGTTTTTTCTGCAATTCGACGAAAAGTTCCTGCTCCAGTTTTTTGATGTCTGCAACAATTTGTTCAAGTTTGTTCATTTCAGTCTCGATACTCAAGATGGTGGCTAAAAAGCGCCTGGTAAAGGCCAAGGCCAGGCCATGACAACTTCTCAGAGCCGATTCCTTACCTCTGGCCGAGGACCACAATACAGTGTTATATCGAAAAGTTCAGAATGCGGATTTCAATGTCATAATTCCTGGTCCTGCAGTTGGCTCCCGGGGCCTGTTCCTGGCCCTGTTTCGCACTGTTGTAGCGGGCCCCCGAGGGGGCCAGCGGATCAGCGCATACGAATCGATGATATTCCAGGCTGTTGGCAATCCAGCTGACCCCAGTATGCATAATATGGAATCAGTAACCGGTTGTTTTAAGTTGGATCCTGAGCGCGTGCTCCTCGATCGCGAGCTGGATCAGGCGATCAATCAGGTCGGTGTAGGACAGCCAGGAGGCCTGCCAAAGCTTTGCATACATGCTGATTGTCGTGAAGCCGGGCATGGTATTGATCTCGTTGAGGAAAATTTCGCCGTCGGCGGTAACAAATATGTCAACGCGCGCCATACCCATGCACTCGAGGGCTTAGCATGCGGCAAGCGCAGTCTGCTGCACCTGTTGCAGGGTCGCAGGCTTGATCTTTGCCGGTATGATCAGCTGCGCGACGGCGTCATCGATGTACTTCTCTTCATCGGAAAAGATGATCGTACCGCCTGAAAAAAAATGCATATGCTTTTACTTGCAGGCGAGTCGATCGATTACCGTTCTGCCGACGGCAACGACGCTGAGAATCGATTGCGCAGTCGGGCCGTAACGTTGGTATTTTTCCAGGTTCTTCTTGAACCGCTGCCCGAGACTTAATTTCGTGTATAAAGAACCGCCAGAAGCAAGCAGGTCGACCGCCTGCTTAAAATCCGATCCTGGAATCCTGGGGAAAACCCGCTCCGGTTTCTGCAGCGACTGCTCGATATTAAGGCCAGTCGGCAGCCATTCGAATGCTTCAGTGGTAGCCTGTGTCGAACGGGTCGACAGGTAGAAATCGAACAGCGTGGTTAACTCGATCATGTTGCGGAACACCTAAACTATTAATTCACTGGACTTAAATAGTAGCCGCATACCGTTGACCTCATCAGTTTCGGACTACAGCATCGACTCCAGTGGAAGCGCCCGGCTCTTTAGGAAACGATCACCGCTCAGGATGCGTGTATCGGCGTGAATATTGATCGGAGTACCCGTGTCGCTATCATTGTCGAGAAAATGAAATACTCCAGGTTGCATCCGGTTAGTGACACTGTCGGCCTGCTTAAAAATTGGTTCTAACAAAACCTGCACAAATGTTGAAAAATCCGCTGCTGCGATCAGGACATCCAAATCTTCAGCGCCTGTCAGCGCTTACTCGAGATGATAATTACTCAGAAGCAGATATTGCGTTGCTCGAGCTCTTTGAGCACAACCTGTAATACTCGCAGCGGTGCCCACGCGTTGTTGTGGGTATTGAATTGCGTTGGCGGGTGGTGGGAACCCGACTATTCATTGTGTCGCCTGACCCGTTTTTGTTATTGACGTGCTTGCCGGTTCGAGCCGGATAAAAATCGGCTCCGCGGTGATGCGCAATGATGTTTCCGTATAAGGTACCGGAGCTCCCACCGGATCGACGACGGCGATAACGTTAGCAGTTGTCGATTCCGTCATCAGGGCCGAGATGGGTATCTCCCGGGTAACAGGGGGATAGGCCCAGGCAACGATCACTCGCTCTTGCTGTCCGACAAATTCATAAGCCCGAATATTTCCAGGTAATTCCCATGAACGACCTGCGCGCTTGGCATGCAGCTGTTTCTGCAAATTGACATAGGCAGGATAAACGGGCTTGGGGTACCCCCAATAGTCGCGTAGGCCAAAATGGTTCTCTGCGTATTCACGCTCCGGTTTGCGGTCCCGGTAGTTGTACCAGAATATTTTTTCGACACCCTGATGAAACGCCATTATATGTAGCTTCACCAGATAAATGACTGCTTCATAGGGAGTTTTCCCCGGGATTTCTACTCCTTTGCCCGGGTATCCAAAGAATTCATCTGGATGATTGCCTCGCTGGGGCACGCCCACTTCAGTAAACCATAGCGGCATCTCCTGGTTCGTATCCTCTAATATTCTATTGATATCGTGTATATACGTATCCAACCATGTTGCGGGGTCGGGAAAATCAGGCCAGGCGTAAGGGTGCAGGGAAAGTATGTCAAAATAGGGCGCCGCGGCACTGTTTAAAAATTCGCGAACATCATCCAGACCCAGCTCCGCAATCTGATAGATCAGCTTGATCCCGGGATTAACCTCGTCGGCCACCTCCCTGATAACGTGGATCTTGGCTTTGAGGTTGGACCAGTAATAGGGCGTTTCGTAGCGATGCCTCAGATTCTCTTCTATACCGGTTTCCCAATACTGCGTTTGGGGGTGGGCGGCGAAGTATTTGCGAATTCGGGATTTAAGTTGCTCCAGTTGAGCAGTTGAGATGGGTTGTTCATCAGAGCTTTTCCATTCGGCACCTACTACGATCGGCAGTTCCAGCAGGCCCAGTGAACGGCGTTTTTCCATTTCAAAACTCCACCACTTGGGACTAGTGGTCTTCCAGGTCATGGTCTTGACCCACCCACCCAGATAGGGGTCCTCGAAGTCGGCGTGAACCATACCGAAGCTTGACGAGGGATCGACCTGCCGACCCGCGGTGGCTGGCGGCGGCAGCAAGGCAAAGCCATATTCCCTGGTTTCGCCGGGTAATCGGTTTGGCATGGCAAGATCCTCGGTTGCGGGTGCGAGGACCAGTCCGAGATAGCCCGACGTGCCGGCCGGTGCTGTGATTGCAGTCAACACACCGGATCGTAGTGGCATGGGATCAGTGACAAGTTGACCGCGAAAGTCACGCCAGTAGTAGCGGGTGAGACCGGGTCCATTCTGGTCGATTTTCAGTTTTACTGTAAACCGTGAGCCGCTGGGATGCACATGATTTACGGCGTTATCCTCAATCAACACCTGTAGTACTTCAGCCACGGCAGTTCGCCACATCGGTATCAGGATTAATGCAGCCCATATCAGGATAACCGCAGGCAAGCGGAGACCACCCGGGCGCGATGCCGAGGATCGAACTGGATATTGCAGATCGATCCTTAGCCTGTCGGATATCGCTATGTTCAAGTCCCAGGTTTTCATACTGAACCAGCAGTATATTATTTTGGAGAAACACAAGTCCCTGATGCCGATCAAATAGCAGTGCACGGCATGCTTCGTAAATTTGACGTCTGCTACTTCAGGAGAGCCAACCAGGATGGAAAGAATAGCTGTGAATACCAGTCGCTGGCTGAGTCCTGGGTGGTTATGGTTGGTCATGACAACGAGTTCGCCTGTTTTCATCGAATCTACTCCTTACGATGTTCTGGGTGCCAGCTTGATGCCGGTATAGCTGGTACGGGTATTGCTGGGACGCGCACTTCGTCGTTGACACAGGTCGATCCCGATCTCGGAAGGCGTCGATCTCGTTCGCTGATACCCCTCACTATCACATTACTTCGCGCTGTGTACGTCGCTCATTTTTTTGTAGGGTAGCTCATTACTCAGGCCGTATCAGTGATTAGATGGGGTCAATATCCGGTTGTTTTGAGCTGGCTCCTGAGCGCGTGCTCCTCGATCGCGAGCTGGATCAGGCGATCAATCAGGTCGGTGTAGGACAGCCCGGTGGCCTGCCACAGCTTTGGATACATGCTGATTGCCGTGAAGCCGGGTATGGTATTGATCTCGTTGACGTAAATCTCGTCGTCGGCGGTGAGAAACATGTCTACGCGCGCCATACCCCTGCACTCCAGGGCTTTGAATGCGGCAAGCGCAGTCTGCTGCACCCGTTGCAGGGTCGCAGGCTTCATCTTTGCCGGTATGATCAGCTGCGCGGCGGCGTCATCGATGTACTTCTTTTCGTAGGAATAAAAGCCGTCATCGGTGCCAATTTCACCGACGGCCGACGCGATCGCGTCGTCATTACCGAGTACCGCACATTCGATTTCGCGAGCCACGATATTTTCTTCGAGCACTGCTTTTATATCGTATTGCAGCGCGGTTTCGACCGCGGCTTCGAGTAGCGCTGGTCGAGCCACTTTTGTCACCCCGACCGACGAGCCCATGTTGGCGGGCTTGGCGTAAATCGGGTAGCCGAATTCCTGCTCCAGCTGCTGCCTTAAATCCGCTGTCAAGCCACCGCGTCGCAGGCACAGGTGACGTGCGACAGGTATACCCGCGGCGCGCAGAAGGCGCTTGGAAATGTCTTTGTCCATGGCAATTGCCGAACCGAGGATATCGCTGCCGACACAGGCCACGTTGGCAAGCTTCGCCAGGCCCTGTACCGAGCCGTCTTCGCCATAGGGGCCGTGCAGCACTGGAAACAGCACGTCGATCGCGGGTAGCGGAGCGCCGCCCTTCAAATCTACCAGCGCTCCCGCCTGGTCACCTGCCACCAACGAGACGGCCTGGTTGCTTTGCTTCAGTGTGATCAGCCGGGGATCGTCCAAATCCAGCAATGCTATGGACTCTTCGTTCAGCAACCAGGCACCGCGACGGTCAATGCCGATCAGCACCGTTTCATACTTTTCCTGGTCGATTGCATCGATGACGTTGCGTGCCGATTGCAACGAGACTTCATGCTCGGCCGAACGCCCTCCAAAGAGTATTGCTACACGGATTTTGCTTTGCATTTACAACGATCCTGGTTCGTCTAATGATTGAGTTTCGCCTGGATCTCAAGTGTATAACAGCCGCTCATAGCGGTGTACATAATGTCGTGCGACTGGCTCCCAGTTGCATGGTTTTCGATAAATCCGAGTTTAACCGGGGTGCGCTTGCGATTATCGGTACCGATTGCGCTGTTACTGGAACCCGTCGGTTAAACCCGGCTATTTATAACTGACGATTCACAAGGTGTTAAGGGATGTCGCCGCCGTCGGCACCAGATTAAGAGCGCCCCCGCACCAGGGACCCTGTGGAAAGCCGGGTCGAGCAATCGAGGCCATGCGGGCGCAGCGATTGGCGTCAATCACAGTTCGCGGGCTATGCCTGCGTTCTGATAGTCAGGCTGAATGTGATCCACATGATCACATTCAGCAGTAGAAATGCTTTCGGTTGCATGATGGTTGATACTTTAAAGAAAAACAGCGCGGGTTTTAACAATGCACGATCTATGATTGAATGCACTCCATTCAATTATCTGATGGCTTGTCCCGCAGGAGCTTTACATGGACAGACAGCAACCCGCAGAGCGCGGCGACTATCGCCACTTTTTGACCATCACCACGCGATGGATGGATAACGATATCTATGGCCATATCAATAACGTTCAATACTACAGCTACTTCGATACGGTCATCAATCGCTTCCTGATCGACCGTGGAGTACTCGACATCCACGACGGTGAAGTCATCGGGCTTGCTGTCGAAAGCCACTGCAATTATTTCAGTAGCGCTGCATTTCCTGCCGATATCGAGTCGGGTATTCGGGTAGCACATCTGGGTCGCAGTTCTGTGCGTTATGAAATTGGATTATTCATCGAGGGGCGCGAGCGGGCGATTGCCCAGGGACATTTCGTTCACGTATACGTGGATCGACTGAACAACCACCCGGTTAATCTTCCGGATGATCTGCGCCTGGTACTTGCCACGCTGGTGCCGTGATCGCGCTCGCCGCGCCGGGCGAGTTTTGCCGGTATCAATAGCCTGAGAATTCGCCAGAAGATTACTGGTTATCCGTATAGTACAAAGGCGAGCACCGCTGATGCGATTATACCAAGGGCGATGATGAGCCAGTCGAAAGCCGTGTAATTTCGTACCCGAGGATCAGGATCTGCACCATGTGCCAGGGTAGTGAAGTTTTTCAGGTCAGCGTCGGTAATCTTTCCTTTCGATTCGAGACGTTTCAGCAGGTGCGCGCGGATTTCAACGTATTGCTCACGGGTCAGGAGGTCACTGGCGTAGGTCTTGGCAAGCAGTCGCAATGGTGAGCCGTGCGGGTTCATCAATTCAAAGTCTGTGCGTTGATCTGCTGGTTAAGACTCTGCAGCCGGCTATCTTCGGGAAATAACTTCAAACCGGTAACGATGTAGCTCTTGGCATCTTTGAACTTGCTGGCTGCGATCAATTTTTCAGATTCGGATAGATAGAGGTCGGCGAGCGCCTTCTCCTTGAGCAAATAGTGTTTTGGATCAACTCGTTTAATGATCGGTATCACCGTGGTGAGGTCTTCGCCGCTGGTTGTCTTGATTAATTTTTTCGTATCAAAATAACGTTTGTACAAAGACACCAGGTTGTTCATCAGGCGATCATGCTGTTCTTTGATCTGGTCCTCGATGGTCGATAATGCTACCGAATCGGGGTAGTGTTTTTTCGCCTGGCCGAGCAGGTCGAGTGCCTGCGGGTAGTCGTACAGACCTTCCGGGGGACGAAAAACCGCGCGAATACGATCACGATAAAAGGTGATGATTTCACGGCGCAGACCAACCGAAATAATTTTCTGTTGTTCCTGCTCCAATTGATCCAGCGACCAGATAGTCTCGATCATCAACGCCTTGTCGCCGTTCTTGATCAGCCGAATCTTGTCGTACAGATCCTGCTCTTCCTGAAATTTGAGGAAAGGTTTGTAACCGATACCGGCACCGATGATGGCGATGAACAGGGTCACCAGCAAGATTGACTTGGTATGCGATTTTTTCGAACGCATACCCTCGGCGAATTTCTCGACGTTGGCGATGCGATCATCACGCGTCACCGTCAGAGCCTTCATCAGGGTTTTCTGCTGACGACGATTTAATCCCTTTATCGGTTTGGGCTTGATACCCAGCTCCTTGATTTTTGGAGAGGCTACCTTGTTATAGGGATGCTTGCCGCCGGCGAGCAACTGGTAGGCCACGCAGGCAAGACCATAAATATCGTCACGCGGATCCGGATTCATGCCGGCAAACATTTCTGGAGTTGCGTAGGCCGGCGTTACCGCGCTCAGCTTGGCCGGATCGAACATGGTGTTTTCTCTTTCCTCGTCGGTCTGGGTGCTTGCTCGGGCGATACCGAAATCGAGCAGTTTGACGTGGCCGTCGTTGAGTAGAAAGCAGTTACCGGGTTTGAAGTCGGAATGAATCAACAATTTTTCATGTGCATAGGCGAGTCCACTGCATAATTCCTCGATGATATGCAACGCTTGATCCAGCTTAAGTGGTTTCTTGATGAGTTCCTTGATCAACTGATTCAACGGCTTGCCCTGCAGAAACTCCATTGTCATGAAAACGGTGTTACCGTCGCGATCGAAATCGTAAACTGTCGCGATGTTTGGATGCGCCAGGCGTTGTGCCTTGCTCGCTTCACGTTGCAGGGCGATAAACGAACCCGAATATTTTTTAAATGCGTCGGTCAATACCTTGATGGCGACGTAGGGGTCCTTGTCCTTCGCTTCGACTTTGAGCAAATCCTTGGCCTTGAAGACCACTCCCATGCCACCCTGGCCCAGTTTCTCCAACAGCACGAAACGTTCCTTAAGCGTGACGCCGGGACCGAGGGTTTCGTGGCGTGCAGTTCTACCCAGTTTCTCCACGATCTGCGGGGACAGTGGCGAAATTTCTTCGCTGTAGTCCATTGAAGCATCGGACTTTTCGACGTGGTTTATTTCCGTACCGGCGCGCACGATTATTGTTCTGTCACCGTTGTCATCGTTGTCGGAATCGAGACCGATTTCATTTGCCATATCCGAGATATCGGTCAAATGCATGGTTTTGTCTTCGTCGAAATAAGACACATCGGTCTGCTGGCTGTTTTTCAGTGTCGAATGAATATTAGCACTGGAAATAACCTGGGAAATCAGGGTAAAGCCATCTGAATCGATGGCGTCACTGGTATATAGCCGCTGCAGGTAACTCTGCGCCTCGTTATGACCGTTGGGGATGGCCACGAAAATACTCTGTAGACCCTGCTCGAAGTCTTCGACATTGAGCGTCCCTGCAATATAATCGTCTATCAGCGATTCGCAGACGTCAGACATTATCTTCCTTTTGGCAGATTTTCATGGTGATAATCGAGGTGTTATCGGTACCGCCCGCTGCGAGCGACGCATCCAGCAGTGATTGCGCAAGTTCGTTCATGTTGTCCGGATGGCTAGCGATTATAGGCGCTATTTTTGCTTCCTCCAGATCTTTATACAATCCATCGGAACAAATGATATATATGTCTCTCTCCCGCAGTTCGAAGTATTCTAAATCGATGCGCAGCTGGTCATCGATTCCCACTGCTCTGAGCACCACGTTCGCCGCGGGGTGTTCTTCGGCCTCGCGAGCCTCTATTTTGCCCATGCGCACCAGTTCTTCGACGTAGCTGTGATCTTCTGTCAGACGTTCCAGGCGGCTATCGCGATAGCGATACAGGCGGCTATCACCCGCCCACAGGGTAAACAACAGGTTATGCCAGACATAGACGCAGACAACGGTACTGCCAATCGTCGCGTTGCGGCCGAGCTTGAGCGACTTCTTACGAATAATGGTATTCGAATTGAGGATATTCTCTTCGAGCAACAGGATACTGTCGTCTAGCGACGCATGCTGCTTGAACAGACTTAAATTGTTGGTGATCGTCTGACTGGCATAATCACCCGCGTGATGCCCTCCCATTCCATCGGCAACGACCCAGACATTTTCGTCGTCATGCAATAGAACGGAATCTTCATTTTTTGATCTGACGTGACCCGTGTCGGTCACGCCATGACTGGTAATTTGGAAACCGGCAGCGGCGAACCGCTCATTGTTTTCGATGGGGCGTGACAACGAGTATCCTCGGATATTAAGATTATTTGGGACTCGATAATTATAATAGATAAATGGCAAAATGGTATGTATAACTTGAAGAACGACGCATAAGCCAATGATCGGTTTAGCGAAGCAGGCCTAATAATTTGCACTATTATCAGTCGTAATAGAAAACCTCCAGGGTAATTCAAAATGAAAAAATCTATCGGGCTGGGCTGCGCAATTCTATTGTTTTCATCGACTGTCCAGGCATTGGAGCCAAGGCCGGTATAAGTGGTGTCGGACTCGATCTCAGTGTCGGGCTGAGCAAAAATATCAATGCGCGCCTCAGTGTATCCAATATCGATATCAAAGGTAAGGACGATAGCGTGTCGGTCGGTGACGCCGGCAATGAAGCAGACCTGAATTACGACATCGATTTCGACTATGGCGCGAATGCGCTGTTTATCGACTGGCACGTACTGGGCGGTGGCTTTCGCATTTCTGCGGGAATGTTCAAAAATAACGGTGCTGCGGGCGGCAGCGCCGCATTACAGGGTGCTATCGTAATCGATGGCCAGAGCCTGGCGCCGACGGACTTTAACGGCGATATCAGCACCGAGGTCAGCCTGGGCGAATCCTATCAGCCCTATATCGGAGTTGGTTGGGGCCGTGGTGCCGGTGGCGATGGGGGCTTTTCGTTTTCGCTGGATGTGGGCGTGGCACTACTCGATACCAGCGTTGATTTTGATGCTGCGGTGAACGCCGCTGGTCCAAATGGCCTGAGCCAGGCTGAACTGGACAGCAGATTACGATCCCTGGAAAAAGATGCCGAAGCTGAACTCGATAATTATGAACTGTGGCCGGTACTCGCATTAGGTGTTAATTATGCCTTCTGATCACGGTTAACTTTGCTATCATACGAAGCAGCCGATCAATGGCTGCTTTTTTTTGGGAATTACAAATGGCTAGAGTAGTAAATTGCGTTGTGCTCGGCGCCGAGGCTCCGGGTCTGGACCGGGTCCCATATCCTGGTGATCTGGGGCAGCGTATCTACGATAATGTCTCCGCTGAAGGCTGGAGTAAATGGATCGAGCGTCAAACCATGATCATCAACGAAAATGGGCTGTCGACCATCGATCCGGCAAGCCTCGAGATTCTCGAGCAACACATGCTGGGATTCATCTTCCAGGAAGGCGATTTGGGGCAGACGCCCGAGGGTTTTCGCCCACCTGGCGCAAAAAAGTAACTCAGACCACGAGGTTTTCCAGCTCCCAGCGTGGTTGCGTCACAAAGCGCAATTTCGAGTATGCGCTTTGCAGTGCTTTGTAGGTTTGTTCATAGCTCGGTGCCTGGGCAAAAATAAAGCCGAGGTAGCTCGACCCTTCGGGCAGCGGCACGAGTTCATAGCCGGGGTTGATGTGAATTTCGATATCGCGTACGTAGTCGCATTGCAGCGCTGCAGTCAAGCCTTCGACGCGTTTTAATATGCCGCTATCGGTAATCGGGATCATCAGTACGCCGGCTGCCTCAGGCTCGCTCGGGGTCACTGGCAGGATGCCACACATGCCATTGATCACCAGTTCCTCCAGCTTCTGCTTCAATGAAAACTCGATTAATTGACCGCATTGCCCGCCAATCGTACGCGCCGCCAGTTCCAGCAATATCGGCTTAGCCCTGGTCAGTCGCACCTCGGCGTGGATGGGGCCGTGGGTGAGCCCATAGGCGACGCAACAGCGTTCCACTTCTTCGATTAACTGCAGTTTCTGTGGCGCTCCCAGGCGGCTCGGGGTCAGGTAAAATGTTTCCTCAAAATAAGGGCCGGTCAGTGGCTCCGGTTTGTCAAACAGCGTCAGCAAGTGGAACTGCCCGTCGATGATGAAGCCCTCGACTGCGTACTCGCAGCCGTCGATATAGGATTCGACCAACAGGTGATCCCGTATGTGGCCATGTTGACCGGTTGTCGCGAGTATGGCATCGATACGGTGCAGGGCGCGCATGAACTCGGCATCGTTATTGGCGCGTATGACACCGCGGCTGGCAGATAGCGCCAGCGGTTTGAGAACTACCGGGTAAGCGATAGACAGCGTGGCCGGGCTAGCCTTGCTGATTTCGATGAGCTGGTAGGACGGAGTATTGCAGCCGGCTCGCGCCAGCGCATCGCGCGCCAGGTCCTTGCGCTGGGTTAGCAGGGCTGCCTCGGCGCTATTCTGTGGCAGGCCGAGACAGGCCGCGACGCGGCTACAAAGCGCGACGCAACTGTCGTCGGTCGCCAACAGGCAGGCGACATCCAGGCCCTCAAGCGCGGCGATTATGTCGGTGTAGGCCTGCTCGGGCTGGCCGAAATCGACGGTTATCCCGCTAGCCACTTCGGCTACCAGCGAATGGGCGTTGTTGGATACCACCAGAATAGGCCTGCCAAGTGCCTGGGCGGCGCGCGTGTAGGCGGCGATGCGATAGCTGCCGGACGGCGCTACCAAAACAACAAAGCCCGGCTGATGGCCAGGCTTTGGTTGCTGCTGAGAGATGCTATTAATCAGTAATCGAGATGGGTTATCACTACTGGATGATCGCAGAGGATCGCAGTTCCGAATCAACCGCCACCCGCTGCACCGCATCCACCGCAGGTACCGGAACCCCCGGTTTCGGCGAAGACGTTGTTGAACACAAAGCGTTCGCGCCCGACTTCCTGGATGTAATCGATTTGAGCGCCTTTCAGGTAATTCAGCGCGACGACGTCGACCAGAACCTTGAATCCATCAAATTGCAAAATGGTATCGAAATCACTTTTGTCTTCGGTAAACGTCATGCCGTAGGATAAACCACCACAGCCGCCACCACTGATGTAGATGCGGATCGCTGAAACGTCTTCGTCGGTCTGGCTGACGATTTCAAACAACTTGTCCTGCGCTGACTGGGTCACTTCGAGATCGCTTTGGGTCAGGCTCGGCTGAAAGCTTGCCGAGCTTGCGCCGCTTACTGTTTTGACTGCTTGCGGCGGGGTGTAAATACCGACATTTTCCATGATGACTACCTGCTGATTTAATGAAATTGATTATACACTCGAAATCGTGAATCCGACAGTTTTAGAATATACCCAATTCTGGCGTTCACAGACATTAGATGGGAGTAAATGCCACGATTTCAATACGATATGCCGCTATAGCCGATCAATCTGTCGTGTTTTTTAGTGATACTTCGAGGACTTTTTCGTATCATCCCCTTCTTTTTCTCCCGAGGGTACACCGATGTTTGACAAATCAATGAATATTGCCGATTTCGATCCTGAACTGTGGGCGGCGATGCAACATGAAGAAACCCGCCAGGAAGATCACATCGAGCTGATCGCTTCTGAAAACTATACCAGTCCGCGTGTGATGCAGGCCCAGGGATCGGTATTGACCAACAAGTATGCCGAGGGATACCCATCCAAGCGTTATTACGGTGGTTGTGAATTTGTCGACGTCGCGGAGGCTCTCGCCATCGAGCGCGCCAAGCAGTTATTTAATGCCGATTATGCCAACGTGCAGCCGCATTCGGGATCGCAGGCCAACGCCGCAGTATTTTTTGCCCTGCTGCAACCGGGTGACACCATACTGGGCATGAGTCTGGCGGATGGTGGTCACCTGACGCATGGCGCCAAGGTTAACTTTTCCGGCAAGTTGTTCAATGCCGTGCAATACGGTCTGAATAACGATACCGGCGAAATCGATTACGAGCAGGTGGCTGCATTGGCGCAGGAGCACCAACCGAAGATGATCATTGCCGGCTTTTCCGCCTATTCACGCGTGATGGACTGGCAGCGTTTCCGCGATATCGCGGATTCGGTTGGCGCCTATTTGTTTGTCGATATGGCACATGTGGCCGGCCTTGTCGCGGCAGGTGTTTATCCAAGCCCGATCGCCATCGCCGATGTCTGCACCAGCACCACGCATAAAACTCTGCGCGGACCGCGCGGCGGCATCATCCTGGCGCGCGCCAACCCGGAAATCGAAAAGAAGTTGAGCTCGATGGTATTTCCCGGCACCCAGGGCGGGCCGTTGATGCACGTGATTGCCGGCAAGGCGGTCGCTTTCAAGGAGGCGATGAGCGACGAGTTCGTCACCTACCAGAAGCAGGTGTTGGTCAACGCCAACGCGATGGCGGAAGAGTTCGTCAAACGTGGGTTCGACGTGGTCTCCGGTGGTACCGATAACCACCTGTTCCTGCTGTCGCTGATCAGCAAGGGGCTGACCGGTAAGGACGCCGATGCGACGCTCAGCAAGGCGCACATCACGGTCAACAAGAACTCGGTGCCAAATGATCCACAATCACCCTTCGTCACGTCAGGCCTGCGTATCGGTTCACCGGCTATTACCACGCGCGGCTTTAACGAACAGGATTCTCGTGATCTGGCTAACTGGATTAGCGATCTCCTCGACAATATGGGTAACGAAGAGGTAATTGCTGGTGTGCGCGCCAAGGTCAGTGCAATCTGCAAGCGCCTGCCGGTTTACCGAAACTGATTCGCTAAGATGAAATGTCCCTTCTGCGGCACTCCCGACACGCGAGTGGTCGATTCGCGCCTTGCATCGGAATCGGTGCAGGTGCGCCGCAGAAGGGAATGTGTTTCCTGCGAAACTCGGTTCACCACCTACGAATCACCAATGTTGAACATGCCGATGGTGATCAAGAACGACGGCAGCCGCGACGCCTTTGACGAGCTGCGTCTGCGCAACGGCATGATGCGCGCTCTCGAGAAGCGGCCGGTGACGGCTGAACAGATCGAAGATGCGATCAACCACATCAAGCGGCAGCTGGTCGCGATCGAGAGTCGAGAGATTTCGTCTCGCGAAATCGGTGCCATGGTGATGCACGAATTGCAGCGGGTCGACCAGGTGGCCTATATTCGCTTCGCCTCGGTTTATCTCAGTTTCGAAGACATTCAGGCCTTCCAGGACGCAATTCATCGCCTTGCCGCCGAACCGACCCCGGAAATGCATCAGCGGCAGGTACCGCTAATCGATGAGGACAGTTGATGTCGCGTCCGCTGCAATACTGGATGGCGGAAGCTTTACGCCAGGCCCGCAAGGGTCTTTATTCGACACCGCCGAATCCCTGCGTCGGTTGCGTCATCGTCAGTGACGATGTCATGCTCGCCAGCGGTTGGCACGGCTATAGTGGTGGCCCACACGCCGAGGTCAACGCGTTGCTGGCCGCCGAAATACCCGCCGGTGCCGATATCTACATCACCCTCGAACCCTGCTCACATCACGGTAAAACACCACCCTGTGTGGATGCTCTGATCGAAGCAAAACCGGCCCGCGTTATCGTAGCCATGCAAGACCCGAATCCCCAGGTCAGTGGCCGGGGGCTTGAACGACTGCGTGCACAGGGTATTGATGTCGTTGTCGGTGTGCTCGAAGCGCAGGCGCGTGAGCTCAACCGCGGTTTTATCAAGCGCATGGAACAGGGACTGCCGTTCGTCAGCCTCAAGATGGCCCTTTCACTGGATGGGCGTAGTGCGCTTAAAAACGGCAGTAGCCACTGGATTACCTCGGCCCCGGCACGCCGCGACGTACAGTTTTTACGCGCCCGTGCGGGTGCTATTCTGACCAGCGCTCAAACTGTTCTCGACGATGATCCATCGTTGAATTTGCGCTTGTCAAAGCAGGAACTGAAACAGATTTTCGAGGTGCGCCAGCCGGTGCGCGTCGTGCTCGACTCGCGCCTGCGCCTGAGTGGCAGCGAAAAGCTGTTCACCATTCCGGGCGACATATGGATTTACAGTTTGAGCGAGGACGTGCAGCGGAAGGAGCGGCTCGAAGCGCGTGGCGCGACGGTGATTTCGATCACCAGCGATGAATCGGAACGCCTTGATTTGCGCGCAATGTTGCAGGATTTGGCTCAGCGTGGAATCAACGACGTGCACAGCGAGTGTGGGCAGCGCCTGGCCGGCGCATTGATCCAGCAGCAACTCGCAGATCAACTGGTGCTTTACCTGGCACCGCATTTGCTCGGCAGCGCTGCCCGCGGCGGTTTTGATCTTGGCGAATTAACCGCCATGGAGCAGCGTAAAACCTGTAGCATGCGTGATATGCGCCAGCTTGGCGACGATTTGCGCCTCACCCTGAGTATCGATTAGGAATTAAACGTGTCCACCATTGTTGCTGTCTTGAAAAACAATATTGCCTGCATTGCTGCAGATAGTCTGACCAGTTTTGGCGATACCCGCCAGGCAGCCGAGTATGTTACCGACTCCGACAAGATCCTGCCGTTTGGCGAGCAGTGTTACATTGGCATCGTGGGGAGCGCTGCCCACCACCTGGTGATGCAGAACCTGTTCGCCAAACATGCCGATAAAATTGATTTTAGCGATCGTTTCAGCATCTTCGAGTCGATGCGTCAGATTCACCCGATTCTCAAGGAGGAATACTTTTTGAACAGTAAGGACGATGACGACGACTCTTACGAATCGTCGCGCGTCGACGCGTTGATCGTCAATCGCAGCGGTATTTTCGGGCTTTACTCGTTACGTGAAGTTGATCAGTACAGCCGTTTCTGGGCGGTGGGTTCGGGTGCCGAGTTTGCTCTTGGTGCGATGAAAGTGGCCTATGAGCTGTTCGATGATGCGCAGGCGGTCGCCCGTGCCGGAATCGAGGCAGGAGCCTGCTTCGACAACAGTAGCTCCCTGCCGATGACCAGCTACAGTCTGGAAACCGGCTGATGTTTACCGGAATTATCCAGGCGCTGGGCACGGTCGATCTGCACCAGGCTAGCAGTGGTGACTTGCGGCTCGGCATTGATTGCGGAGACCTCGATCTCGAACATACACAAATTGGCGACAGCATCGCTGTCAATGGCGTTTGCCTTACCGCAGTCGAACTTGAGACACGTGGCTTCGTTGCTGACGTCTCCCTGGAAACTCTGCAACGCACCAGTCTCGGGCAGCTCGCCCTTGGTAGTCCGGTAAACCTGGAGACTGCGCTGACGCTTAACGATGCGCTTGGCGGGCACCTGGTCAGCGGCCACGTGGATGGACTCGCGAAACTCCTGGAAATGGAGGCGGACGCGCGCTCGCTGCGCTATCGATTTGAAGTGGAGCCAGCGCTGCAACATTACCTGGCGGTCAAGGGTTCGGTGGCGCTGGATGGCTGCAGTCTGACAGTGAACGGCGTCGACGGAAATCGCTTTACTGTCAATATAGTGCCGCACACTCAGCAGAGAACGGTCTTTCACACTTACCAGGTCGGCACCCGGGTTAATATCGAAGTTGATATTATTGCCCGTTACCTTGAACGATTGCTGCAGGGCAGGGCCGACGGTGCTGCGCTCAAAGATGAGCAGCTCGTTCAAACCCTGATAAAATCAGGGTTTGTCAACCATGAGTAAAGCGCCCGAAATGGCCATCAAATTGAATTCGACCCAGCAAATCATCGACGATATCAAGGCCGGCAAGATGGTCGTGATCATGGACGATGAAGACCGGGAAAACGAGGGCGATCTGCTGATGGCGGCGCAGCTGGTGAGCGCCGATCACATTAACTTCATGGCAAGATACGGTCGCGGGTTGATCTGCCTGACCCTGTCCGAGCAGCGCTGTAAACAACTGCGACTGCCGCTCATGGTCGGTGACAACCGCGAAGTCATGGAGACCAATTTTACCGTGTCGATTGAAGCTGCTGAAGGTGTAACGACGGGAATTTCGGCTGCGGATCGCGCCACGACGATCCAGGCAGCAATCAGGCCTGACGCTACTCCCGGTAGCATAGTACAGCCGGGACACGTGTTCCCGGTGATGGCGCGTAAGGGTGGGGTCCTGTTTCGCGCCGGCCACACCGAAGCCGGCTGCGATCTGGCGCGCCTCGCCGGGTTCGAACCGGCCGCCGTCATCGTCGAAATTCTAAATGACGACGGCACCATGGCACGGCGCAAGGATCTCGAGCAGTTTGCGGTACAGCACGACTTGAAGATCGGAACCATTGAAGATTTGATTCGCTATCGGATCGAAAACGAACACACCGTCGAGCGCATCGTCGAAGCGCCTTTCCCGACCGAATACGGTGAGTTCAAGCTTTATGCTTTTGAAGACAGTACCGCGCAGGAGCTGCATTTAGCCCTGGTCAAGGGTAAGATCGACCCGGAAAAGCCGATACTGGTGCGTGTACATGTGCAAAATACGCTGGTCGATTCACTCGCGGGGACCCACGGGCGCGGCTGGCCGTTACACGATATCATGAAGACAATAAATAAAGCCGGTGAGGGTGTTATCGTGTTCCTGCGTCAGGCGGAATCACCCAAGGACATGGTCAGCCTGATCGATGCGATACTGCTGGGCCACGGACCGGTCGAGCGTGGCGACGATCAGCGAACTTACGGTATCGGGGCGCAGATTCTGGCTGATCTCGGCGTACGCAAGATGAGATTGTTGAGCGCGCCCAAGGTATTTCATGGACTCGCGGGCTTCGGGCTTGAAGTGGTCGATTATTATGCGGAAGAGGACTAACACTATGACTGATAGCAAACGGATTGATGGCGACCTGACCGTTACCGATGCCCGAATCGCGATCGTGGTCGGCAGGTTTAACGGTTTTATTGTAGAAAGCCTGCTCGCCGCGGCGCTCGATACTTTACAGCGGGCCGGCATTGCGGCCAGTGACATCACCGTCAGCCATGTACCCGGAGCACTTGAAGTACCACTGGTGGTGCAGACTTTTGCGGCCTCGGGCAAGCACGATGCTGTTATTGCTCTGGGTGCTGTTATTCGCGGCGCAACGCCACATTTCGACATAGTCGCTGGCGAAAGTGCCAAGGCACTGGCATCTTTGTCGCTCGCTCACTCGCTACCGGTGATCAACGCCATTCTGACCACAGACACCATCGAACAGGCGATCGAGCGTGCCGGTACCAAGGCGGGCAACAAGGGCGCCGATGCCGCCATGAGTGCGATGGAAATGATCAGCCTGATGCGCAAAATCAAGTAAAGCCTGCTATCCGTGAATGACAAGGCGCGCTTTATCAAGAAACGTCGACATGCCCGTGACAAGGCGATGCAGGCACTTTATCAATGGCAATTGTCCGGCGAGGACCTCGACTGGATAAGAGATCACTACCAGCAGGATCAGGGGGTTGCCGCCGGCGATGAGGAGTATTTCCTGGAACTGTTGTACCAGATACCACCACAGGCGGAGGCGCTTGATGGTTGTTTTCGCAAGTACGTCGCCAATTTCGCCGATCACGTTGATCCGATCGAAACCAATATCTTGCGCATCGCCACCTACGAGCTGCAAAACCATCTCGAGATCCCCTATAAAGTGATCATCAATGAAGCCATCAACCTGGCCAAAACCTATGGTGCCGATGATAGCCACAAATTCGTCAATGGCGTACTCGATCCGCTTTGCGCCGAGCTGCGTGAACTAGAAGTGGCCGGGTAATACTGCTGTCGGGAGCCGTGATGGCACAAGACGAATTTTCCATTATTCAGCACTACTTTGCCGATGTCGGCAAGCCGTCGCCCAACACGGTGTTGACCATTGGCGACGATGCGGCCGTGGTCGGGATTCCGGAGGGCTTTCAGCAGGTGGTTAGCATGGATACGCTGATCTCCGGCGTCCATTTTGCAGCCGATACCAGCCCCGCCGACATCGCTCACAAGGCACTTGCAGTAAACCTCAGCGATCTCGCGGCGATGGCGGCTACTCCAGACTGGTTCTTACTGTCGATCAGCCTGCCACGGGTTGACGCGGACTGGTTGCAGCAGTTTGCCGATGGTCTGAGGTACACGGCGGAGCGCTTTGCGCTGCAATTGATCGGAGGCGATACCTGTCGGGGTAATTTGTCGATCTCTATTCAGATTGCCGGGCTGGTGCCTGTCGCCAGGTTTGTCACCAGGGCAGGGGGGAATGCGGGTGATCTGCTGCTGGTATCCGGCTTGCTGGGAAATGCCGGGCTCGGACTCGCGTATCAGCAAGGCCGTGTCGAATTACCGGATGATTTACGTCGGCGCTGCCTGCAAGCACTCAATCGCCCGCAACCAAGGTTGGAGCTGGTTGATTTTTTGCGCAGCTTTGCCAGCGCAGCGATCGATGTTTCCGATGGCTTGCAGGGTGACCTGGCGCATATCCTCCATGCGAGCCACTGTGGCGCTCGAATCGATCGAGCCGCCTTGCCGGTAGATCCCTGGCTTGCACAGCACAACCTCTATCAATATGCGCTTGGTGCGGGTGACGATTACGAAATCTGCTGCAGCGTTCCGCAAAAATATCGTAGCGAAGTCGAAAGCTGGAACCGGCTACATGCGGATTGTCACCTGACGCAGATCGGTGAGTTAACCGATGCCGGATTTACGCTGCAAGTCGGCAATCAACAGGTCGATCTTGCCACCTCGGGAGGTTTTCGCCATTTTGACTAGTCCGCCGATCTCAGTGGTTTACGCTGCGAGTACGCCTTGCCACAGTGTGCTTTGCGGCACTTGCAGCAGGATATCGGTGAGGTATGCAGGCTAAGATTTCTCCACGACTGCTGCGCAATCCCCTGCATTTTCTGTCGCTGGGGTTTGGCTCGGGACTGTCGCCGTTTGCGCCGGGGACCTGTGGCACGGTGGTCGCGATACCACTGTATTTACTGTTAGCGCAATTACCGTTCTGGTACTACCTGCTCGCAGTTGCGGTCGCTTTCGCTATCGGTGTTTACCTCTGTGGCTATACCAGCGCTGCGCTCGGAGAGCACGATCACTCGGGTATCGTATGGGATGAATTCGTCGGATTGTGGATCACCATGATCGCAGTCCCGGCCGCCTGGCAATGGATTCTGGCCGGGTTTGTGCTATTTAGACTGTTCGATATCGTAAAACCCTGGCCGGTAAGAATTGCGGACGCAAAGATGAAAGGTGGTTTTGGTATTATGTTTGACGACCTGCTGGCAGCGTTGTATGCGCTCATCGCCCTGCAGATTGCATTGCAATTAGTCAATTCGGTATGAAATGGCGGCGCGCCTTTATGGCCCTAGTGTTACTGGTGTCGTCAGCGGCTGTGCTGGCGGAGCCTGTCGGTGTCAAGGTGATGGCGTTATTCTCGAACAAGGCGTTGTTGCAAGTAGGCGATCTGCGGAAGGTTGTCAGTGTCGGGGAAACCTTCGGGGGTGTGTTATTGCAGTCCGCCACGGGCCGTGGTGCCGTCGTGGTGATCGATGGTCAAACCCTGAATCTCGAACTCAACCAGTCGATTGCCGGCAACTTCAAGAAGCCTGACCGCAGCAAGCTTCGAATTTTTCCGGATACCCGCGGCATGTATTACGTCGAGGGTACTATCAATAACAAGGCAACCAGTTTTCTGGTGGACACGGGAGCAACCCACGTTACCCTGAGTGGTCAAAAAGCCAGGGCGCTAAGCATCGACTTCAGTAAGGGCGAGCGTACCATGGCACGAACCGCGGCAGCGAACGTGCCGGTCTGGCAGGTCATGTTGAATTCGGTCAGCATCGGTGGCATCAAGCTCCGCAATGTAAGCGCCACCGTGATCGACGGTGATAAACCTTACGAGGTTCTCCTTGGCAATTCGTTTCTACGTCATACCGACATGCAGCAGGCGGACTCGGTGCTGATAATCCGCAAACGCTACTAAAGTCGTCAAAGGCAACTTTTTCTCAGGCCCGGTCGCCATTAATCGGGTAGAATACTGCGCTTTGCAACGCTGTTCGAAACCAATGATTAAAACCCGATTTGCCCCGAGTCCGACCGGTGTACTGCACGTTGGCGGTGCGCGCACCGCGTTATTCTGCTGGCTTTACAGCAAGAAAATGAAGGGTAAGTTCGTATTGCGTATCGAGGACACCGACCTCGAACGTTCGACACCTGAATCGGTACAGGCGATTCTGGACGCGATGCAGTGGCTGGGTCTCGATTACGACGAAGGTCCCTATTACCAGACGCAACGCTTTGAGCACTATCGCAAGGCCATTGCACAATTGCTGGAGCAGGGTGATGCCTATTACTGCCAGTGCTCCCGTGAACGACTTGAAGATCTGCGCGAACAACAGATGAAAGATAAGCAAAAGCCGCGCTACGATGGGTGTTGTCGCGAGCTGGGACTTGGGCCGCAAGCGGGGTCTTCCATGGTGGTTCGATTTCGCAACCCGCAGCAGGGTATGGTCAGCTTCAAGGATCATGTCAAGGGCGCTGTCAGTGTCGACAACCGCGAACTGGATGACTTGATAATCGAGCGTAGTGACGGTAGCCCAACCTATAATTTATCGGTAGTGGTCGATGACATGGAGATGGACATTACCCATGTTTTGCGCGGCGACGATCACGTCAACAATACCCCGCGGCAGGTGAATATTCTGCGTGCCCTGGGCGCTACGGTTCCCGAGTATGCGCATGTGCCGATGATCCTGGGTGACGACGGTAAACGCTTATCGAAACGCCATGGTGCGGTTGGCGTCATGGAGTATTTCGAGGCTGGTTACCTGCCCGAGGCGATGCTCAATTACCTGGTTCGGCTGGGTTGGTCGCACGGTGACCAGGAGATATTCACCCGCGACGAAATGATCGAGCTTTTTTCACTGGACGGGTTGAATAAATCGGCCTCATCGTTCAATACCGAAAAACTCAACTGGATTAACCAGCAGTACTTGATGAGGGCTCCGTTGGACAGCATTGTTGGCCTGGTTGAACAGCGGCTTCTGCGGCTCCAAATTGACCACAGCGGGGTACTCGATTTTGCCTCCGTGGTTGATTTGTATCGCCAGCGGGTATCGACCATCAACGAGCTGGTGGACAGTATTCTGTATTATTTCCAGGACTTTAACGATTACGATGCAAAGGCAGCCGCCAAGGTTCTCAAGGCTTCTGCACTGCGGCCCCTGCAGTGTTTGCACGAACGCCTGACGTTGCTGGATAGCTGGACTGCGGACGACATTCATGCGCTGATAGAGGCGATTACCGTTGAACTGGATGTCGGCATGGGTAAGGTGGGTCAGCCGTTACGCGTAGCCGTCACTGGGGGCTCGTTTTCGCCACCGATCGACCAGACCCTGGAATTGCTCGGCAAGGAGCGCAGCCTTGCGCGCCTGGAGCGGGCAATCGATCATATTTCAGAAAAGCAGGAGCAGTAATTCTTTTTATTTTTCAGTGACCTGCTATATAAAACCAAGGAAAATCAACTCAGTCATGATAGACTCGATCAGCATATTATTTGCAAAACCGATGGGTGATTACCCTGATCCGAGGATTCTGGAAACCTTCCCACCCGAGAGCGAATCCGAATAATCTGCCCTGTCGACATTTAAGAGAATCAGTTAGTGGTGCGAGAGACAATCAATTGCGTAGTGATGTTCGCCGATGTTGCGGGCAGCACCGCCATGTATGAAAACATGGGCGATGACCTGGCGAGAGAGCGTATCTCCAGGGCATTGAACGCATTGATCACGATTTCGCAGCGCTTTGCAGGTCACCTGGTCAAGACCATCGGTGACGAGATACTGGTTTATTTCATCGATATCGATAACGCCATATTGGCGGCCAAGTCAATCCAGGAGTCGATGGAGGACGATCGCACGCCGGAAACCATCGGGGTCTCAATTCGTATCGGCATGCAATACGGCAGCACCATTCTTGAAAACGACGATATTTTTGGAGATACCGTGAACGTCGCCGCCCGGGTTGCGAGTATGGCCAAAGCACGCCAGATACTGTGCACCCAGGAAATTGCCTTTATGGTCAAGAGCGCGGAACTTTCCAACAATATGCGACCCTTTGACCGCCTGCGCATCAAGGGGAAAAACGAACATCTTGACGTCTACCTGTTTGCCTGGGAAGAAGAGGGCGACATGACCAACATGGCCACCGCCAGCAGTTTTACCAATCCCGCACGTCACGAGCAGCTCAAAAACCTGACGCTGAACTACCAGAGCAGGGCGTACCCAATTCCGGTGGATACGGCCTCTTATCTTGTGGGTCGAGGCAAGGATTGTGAATTGGTCGTAAAGGGCGACCTGATTTCGCGTTATCACTGCAAGATCGAGCACCGTCGCGGCAAATTCGTGCTTACTGACCAGAGCACCAACGGCACTTTCGTCAAGACCACTGGTGGCCAGATCATATTTCTGCGCCGCGAAGAGTTCACCCTGTTTGGTGCGGGCTATATCAGCCTGGGCAGAAAAGTCGATCCCACCGATCCCAACATCATCCATTATTTCTGCGAATAAATCGGTATAATCGTCGGATTTGGATGCGGGTCTGCCCTGCGGACTCCCAGCGAGGATATACGCGATGACCCCCGGTAGTAACAGTTTCAACACCCTCTCGACATTGAATGTCGATGGCCAGGAATACCTTTACTACAGTCTCGACAAGCTGGCGCAACAGGATCTCGATGCGATCCGCTGCCTGCCGTTTACCTTAAAGATTCTGCTGGAGAATATTCTACGCTGCGAACAGGGTGGCGATGACGCTGCCGGGGATATCAGGGCCTTTGCTGACTGGCTGGAGTCGCGTAGCTCTGAGCGTGAAATTGCCTTTCGTCCGGCCAGGGTGTTGATGCAGGATTTAACCGGGGTGCCCGCGGTGGTCGACCTCGCAGCCATGCGCGATGCCGCCGCAGAGCAGCCTGATCGGGTCAATCCGCAGATCCCGGTAGATCTTGTCATCGATCATTCGGTGATGGTCGATGAATTCGCCAGCGTCAATGCCTTTGCCGCCAATGTTGCCCGCGAAGTTGAGCGTAACGACGAGCGTTACCGCTTTCTCAAGTGGGGCGCCTCGGTGTTTGATAACTTCCGCGTGGTACCGCCAGGTACCGGTATCTGCCACCAGGTGAACCTCGAATACCTGGCGAAAACAGTCTGGCAGCAAGAGGTGGACGGCAAGCACTATGCATTCCCCGATACCCTGGTGGGCACCGATTCGCACACTACCATGATCAACGGTCTCGGCGTGCTCGGCTGGGGCGTGGGAGGTATCGAAGCCGAGGCCGCGATGCTGGGTCAACCGGTGTCGCTGCTGATTCCCGAAGTGGTCGGCTTTCGTTTCAAGGGCAGTTTGCGTGAAGGAATTACCGCAACCGACCTGGTGCTCACTGTTACCCAGTTGCTGCGTGAGCACGGTGTGGTGGGCAAATTTGTCGAATTTTACGGTGATGGGCTGTCGCAGTTGCCCCTGGCCGACCGCGCTACGCTTGCCAACATGGCACCCGAATATGGCGCCACCTGTGGATTTTTCCCGGTTGACGTGGAAACCTTGCGTTACCTGCGCCTGAGCGGACGCGATGAAGCTACCCTGCAACTGGTTGAAAGCTATTGTCGCGCCCAGGGACTCTGGTACCAGGCGGATCAGCCAGATCCCGAGTTCAGCAGCAGCCTGACGCTCGACCTCGACTCGGTGGAAGCGTCGCTTGCCGGACCTAAACGCCCGCAGGACCGCGTACCCCTGTCGGGCATCAAGCAGGCAACCCGCTCTATCCTCGGTGACCGCGCAAATACAACTCGTGGCGCGGTCGATACACTGCTCGATGGTGATGTCGTGATTGCCGCGATCACCTCCTGTACCAATACTTCGAACCCCAGGGTGATGATGGCCGCCGGCCTGCTGGCACGCAATGCCAGGGCGCTTGGACTGGACACCAAACCCTGGGTGAAAACCTCGCTGGCACCGGGTTCCAAGGTGGTAACCGAATATTTGCAGGCGGCTGGCCTGCAGCAGGAACTCGATGCGCTCGGCTTTAATCTGGTGGGTTACGGCTGCACCACCTGTATTGGTAACTCCGGGCCCTTGCCGGACGCGATCGAAAGCCAGATCAAGGAAGGTAAATTAAACGTTGCCAGCGTACTCTCCGGCAACCGGAATTTCGAGGGCCGGATTCACCAGGCGATCAAGTCGAACTGGCTTGCCTCGCCGCCTTTGGTGGTCGCCTATGCACTCGCAGGCAGTACCTGCATCGACCTGACTGCAGAGCCGATAGGCGCGGGGCACGACGGTAAACCAGTTTACCTACGCGATATCTGGCCCAGTAATCAGTCTATCGCCGATGCAGTCATGATGGTCAACGAACGTATGTTCAACGAACAGTATGCCGATGTGTTCAGCGGTGACGACAACTGGCGGGCGATCGAAGTGAGTGATGCGCTGACCTATAACTGGGATGAAAAATCCACTTACATCCGCAATCCGCCATATTTTCAACTGGACAACAGCCGACAACTGGAGCCGATCGTAAAGGCGCGCATACTCGCACTGCTGGGCGATTCGATCACCACTGATCACATATCACCAGCCGGTGCGATCGCCGTCGATAGCCCGGCGGGCAGCTACCTGATCAAAAACGGTGTGACAAAGCGGGATTTCAATTCCTACGGTTCGCGCCGCGGCAATCACGAACTGATGATGCGCGGCACCTTTGCCAATATTCGCATCCAAAATGAAATGACTCCCGAGGTTGAAGGCGGCGTAACCCTGCAGATGCCAACTGGTGAACTGATGAGCATTTACGATGCGGCGATGCAATATCAACAACAGCGAACCCCGCTGGTAGTCATCGCCGGTAAAGAGTACGGTACCGGATCAAGCCGCGACTGGGCGGCCAAGGGTTCACGTTTGCTTGGTGTGCGTGCCGTCATTGCCGAGAGTTTCGAACGTATCCATCGTTCCAACCTGATTGGCATGGGTGTGCTGCCGCTGCAATTCATCGATGGCTTCGATCGCCAGCAACTCAAGTTGACGGGCGCTGAGCAGATCAGTGTTGGTGGCATGCAGGGTGGTCTGAAACCGGGGCAGAAGCTTGAGCTTACCGTAACCGATACGAATGGCAGCGCAGTTGTGATAGACGTACTGTGTCGTATTGATACGCGTGACGAAGTCGCCTATTACGAGGCAGGTGGCATTTTGCAATATGTCCTCGACAGGAGTGTTAACTGATATGCTGATTACCTTCAAGACCCGTGCCTACGCCAATATCACCATGTTCGGTGAGATCGGTTTGAAAATGCTCGAGATGATGAAATTTGGTACAGCCGTGCCCGGTGCAATCACTGCCGAGGATGTTCCGCAGGCGTTGACCAACTTGCAACAAGGGCTCGCAGAGTTACCAGAGCAACCAGAGGAGGTAGCTGACGAGGACGATGATCAGCCAGCCACCAGCCTGCACACACGGGCACTGCCGTTGCTCGAGTTACTCAAGGCTGCGGCCGTCGACGACAGCATTGTACGCTGGGAATAATGCCTGGCAGCAGGGCGGTGCGTTAACGGTGGGCTAACTTTTCACCATTGCGTTCACCACCGCAGTCCATCCCTGGGCGATGTTGTCGTGGTTGTAGCCACCACCCCCCATGGCGAGCATACGGCCCTGGCAATAGTCATCCGCGATACGGCATAGTTGCTGCGCGGCATGTGCGTGGGCAGCCGGGCTGAATTCCATGTTGGTGATCGGATCACCCTTGATGCTGTCGGCACCGCATTGCAGCAGAATAAATTCGGGCTGATTGCGGCGCAGGTAGTCTTCCACCAGCGGCCAGACATCGTGAAATACCGTATCGTCGGCAAATGGTGGCACGGGGATGTTGAGCTTGGTGCCAACGGCGGCGCCAGCGCCGGTTTCATTGATGTTGCCGGTGCCGGGGTAAAGCGTACGGCCATCCTGGTGGATATCGGCAAACAGTAAATCCCTGTCATCTTCGAAACTGTAAAACACGCCATCACCGTGATGGGCGTCGATGTCGATATAGGCGACACGATTAATGCCGTACTGGGCGCGCAGATATTCGATGGCGATGCCACAATCGTTGAATACGCAAAAACCGGCAGCAACGTGGCGGCGGGCATGGTGTAAACCCGCAATGGGTGAAAATGCCCGGCGGAATTCCCCTTTCATGATGCGATCGATCGCATCGGTCACTGAGCCTGCTACATGGCTCGCGGCTTCGAACATGCCAACGAAGGAAGGCGTGTCGCCGCCATCCAGGTAGCCGTGACCACTCACCGAATAATCTCGCACCCTGTCGATGTAGTCCTCGGTGTGGAACAGCTGCAGACGGTCGAGGCTGGCGGCAACGGGGGGTTGTACGGTTATTTCGCGATCGAGACCGAGGCGCAACAGCTCGGTTTGAAACGCATCATGACGTTGCGGCCCGAAAGGGTGGCCGTCTTTGAAACCGTAGTCGGCGAGCGCCTGGCCGAGATATATGCAGGTATCCTTGGAAGACATGTAGGTAACCGTTTATGTGAGTGGCTATTAAAAACCAGCCCGGCAAGCAGGTCAAATGTTACGCCGAATCGTTTTCACTACCCGGGCGCTGCTGATCGAGCACCCAGTGGTGTTCGCAATTCGGGCCGCGCGCGTATATCGGCCTCACATCGACGCGTACCGATAAGCTGCCTGACCACCGCGGGATTTGCAGGAGGCCGAACTCGCGCAGAGTTCTGCGAAAACAAGGCGTATCCAGAAGTGTCGGAACAGCTTGATGATGGCGACGACCGGAGAAACGCACATCCGGCAGCTCAGCCACCGGGCGAAACTCTCTTAGGGCTGCCGTTCATGCCATCGATTGAATTTCAGATATTTTCTGGAAGGCTGGTCACAAATTCTGGCGATTTTCGGTGCCGATCTATCGGCTCGCCTTTGAACCTGTCTGGTGGCAGGAGTCAAGCGCTGGTTACCGCATTCTTGCAGTCATCTCAATCGTCCGCGGCAAGTCTCTTTTGCAACAGCTCGCAGGCTTGTTGCCAGGGCACAAAGGCCGTCTGTTGTTGCAACAGATCGAGGCCGAGCTTCGAATAGGTGCCGTCGGTGGCAATGGCTGCGGCGATTTCACCCGGTGAGCTATCGGTCTTCGCCAGCGCGAGTTCGGCTGCACCGCGGGCCATACCCATCACCAGCTCGGCGCTAAGCTCGCCTGGTAGCTCTGGACCCTGGGTTGCCTGGATCAGCGATTCGAATAGTGAAAAGAACCAGCAATAGACACAGGCGAGGACACTGCCCTGGGTAAAATAGGCTTCGCTGTCGACCGGAATCGTATTCCCGCAGTAATCGAAAAACTCCCGCACGAATGCATTATCCGGGTAGATCAGGGTGGGGCTCGCACCTGCCTCGGCGCTGCTGACCGGCATTGCGCGGACGATGTCGAGGCTGTCAGGCACGGAGCTGCGCAAAGCCTCGATTTCGACTCCTGCGACCACGCTGATCAGTAACTGATTGGTCCTGAACTCAAGTTCGGCCAGGGTTTGCAGGCAATCCGCCGGGCGCGTCGCGATTACCACACAATCGCTGCGGTCAACCACGGCCTGGTTATCCGCCAGCACGGTACAGTTGAAGTCCGCCGCCAGCAGCGCAGACCTGGCGCGATTACGCGGGCTCAGCAGGATGCTGTCGTGGTAACCGCCTCGACGCACGCCGCGAATGGTGTAGAGCGCCAGCTCGCCAACGCCAATAAATCCGATGGTCTTCATACATGACCCAGGGTGAAATTATTACGGCCGGTTCTGTCTGCGCCGCGCAGCAGGAACAGTGCGCGCTGCGAATAGCCGTGCGGAGAGCCTGCGGCTTCCTTGATTTTGCCGCTGTTGTGATTGTAGAAACTGGTTGCCGGCATGATACGCAGCACCAGGCCCATGCGGCGATGATTCGAATGATTCGCCTCGGAACCGTGCACCAGGTAGACGTCGTGCAGCGAAATCTGCCCGGCTTCGAGCACGATATCGCGCGCGCGATCGAGATCGACCTGGCCATCGTCGATAACCTGCGCCAGGGTGTAGTCGTCGCGGTGATCGAAATGATGCGAAAAAATCCGGTGTTCGCGGTGCGATCCCGGGATGTACTTCATGCAACCCTGTGCGGGCGTGGAACCATCGAGGGATATCCATACCGTCAGCGTTTCGAGCGGTTCGATCGGGTAGTAATCGCCGTCCTGATGCCAGGGAGTAGCTTTACCGTTATGCGCCGGTTTGCCAAAAATGGTGACGCCCCACAGGATCAGGTCGGGACCGATCAACTGTTCCACCATGTCGAGAATTTCGGGGATCCGGGCGAACTCGAGCCACTCGGGATCGCCCTTGATGCCGTAGGTCCCGTTGGCATCGAGGTGCGGGCCGAGGATGAAATCGGCCGAAAATTCCGGGTTGTCAGTATTTTTTTGCAGCAGTTGCTGGTAAAGCGCGTTAATGCGCTCGAGGGTGGCCGGCGGTACCCGGTAAGCCGACGGGATAACCAGTCCGTCGCGGTGGTAAGTTTCGATTTCAGCTGTGCTTAGTGGCATCGGCTGAGGATATTACAAAGCCGTGTTCGGGTACAGTAGGCCTCGCCAAATCGTGATATCTTTTAGGCGCGATGAATCAACCCCGAAATAACCCGCAGAATCAGACAATACTGCAGCTATCCGGAGATCCGCTCGGAGCCGGCCAGGAGCGGCTGTGCTACGCACACCCTGACGATGCATCGCGGGTAGTCAAAATACAGAAGACCGACGCCAACAAGCAAACCCGTCGTGAACTCGCGCTATATGCGCGCCTGAAGCGGCGCGGCTTACGCAACTTTGAACACATTCCGAGATACTACGGTGAGGTTGAGACCAACCTGGGACAAGGCTTTGTGGTCGATTGCGTCGCCGATTACGACGGTCAAATTTCCAGATCGTTGTGGTGGTACTTCGAGCAAGGTTACCCGCTGTCCGAGTTTTCATCTTACCTCGAAGACTTGCGCTGCTACCTGCTCGACAACCAGGTCTTTTTTAGCGTCGACATGGGTCGTTACAATATTCTATTCCAGAAACTCTCGCCTGAGCGTGCACGCCTGGTGGTTATCGATGGCCTGGGCAACCATACTGCGATCAACTGGCTCGACCATATCGATTTTTTTGCGCGGCGCAAAATCCAGCGGCGCTGGCAGCGTTTTATCGACCGCCTGCAGGTTTACGCGGACGTATCCATGCGCCAGCACAGTGGTAGTCCGCAAATCCTCGAGAGCGCCTACCGACGGCAGGAACCCACATAGAGGCTGTCATGGCTATGCAGTTGCGGGTTAACTCGATTCACGGGCTGACTGACAGTCAATACACAGGCCCGCAGCGGGCTGCGCCCGCAGGCGTGCATAGGCGATGGGCTCGCCGCACTCCAGGCACTCGCCGTAACAGGCGTCGTCGATGCGACGCAGGGCAAGCGCGATGCCCGTCAGCATGTCGGTGGTCTGTTGCTGGTTGGCGATGGCCATTTGCTGTTGCTGGATCGCATCGATGCGCGAGACTCGACCGACCGATTGCTGATCCAGGATTACCGGTTTGGTATTTGTATCGGCATGGTGCAACAACTCCAGGAGTTCCTGTTGGCGTGCGATCAACGTGGCTTTTAGTTGCGCGATCTGGGCCTGCTTTAGCTGCTCGCTGGACATGCGTCAGGCGCGTTGTGAACAGGTTGAATGCACGTTTGCGATACCGTATGCGGTACGCGTCGTCGGCACTGTTACACCTTCGGCGACGATGTTTTCGAAATCGCGAGATGATTGCGTGACAAATGGCCACAGGTTTTTTCCCGGGCACAGCGGATGGGTATTCTTCGTGAAAATGGAGGAGGCAAACATCAGCTTAGCGTAGCGTAAATTGATTCCAGTTTGGCGCATTGTTTGCGCAGGTCGAAGTGTTGCTCGACGCGCTCACGCCCCGCTCGCCCCATCTGCTGGCGCAGGCTAGATTTTTCCAGCAGGGTGGCGATATTTTCTGCAAGGCCAGCGACGTCCTTCTCCTCGCTGAGCAGCGCAGTGACGCCCTCTTCGACAGCTTCGACCAGCCCGCCGCTGCGAAAGCTGACTACCGGGGTTTGCAGCGCCTGGGCTTCGAGGAATACCATGCCGAGCCCCTCGGCGTCACCGTCGTGCGCGGTAACGCTGGGCGCAACAAATAGCCAGCTGCGCGCGAGCTGTTCACGTATTTCAGTCGCACTCGCCGTACCGGCGAAGACGACATTCAATTTCCACTTTGCCGCTTCCCGGCGCAGCTCTGTCTCGAGATCGCCGCTGCCGATTATCGTCAGCTGCAATTCGGGAAAACGCTGCTTGAGTTGGGCCATGGCCTGCAGCAGGTAAGTGCAGCCTTTCTTCTCCACCAGGCGACCGACAAACAGTAGCGACGGCTGCTCGGATTCCAGCTTGGGCTGGTTGAATTTTTCCAGGTCGATACCGATGTAATGCTGCACCAGCTTGTTCGCGGGGCAGCCTTTGGCGAGCGCCTGTTCGGCGATGAAGTCGGAAACGGCGATGACCCGATCAATCTGTGCGAAAAAATGCCGATTGTGCGAGCTCCCGCTGCGGGCATTTTCGTGTTTGGTAATATCGTGCCCATGCACGGTGGTTACGGCGGGGATAGCAAGCCGCCTGGCGATCCTCACCGCGTCGATGCCATCGTTGAAAAAATGGGCGTGAATCAGTGCCGGATTTTCGCGCGCGATCGCCGCGAGCCAGCGTTTGCCGCCACCTAAACCGTAACGCAACATCAGCTTGGATAGCGTACTCGCACTGCTGTAGTCGTCGAGCAAGATACGGTTGCAGCCATCCAGCAGTTGCAGGCCCGAACTATCGCGATGATAACCGCAAAATAATGGTCGGTAGCTTGGCAGAAAGCGTCCCTGGTCGGCAATGAAGGTTTCCGAGTAAGATAGCAGGCGTTTGCGAAAAATGGCGATGGCGGTCAAAAGGAACGACTCGCTTGGCTCACAAGGTGAGCAGTTGAACGGTTCAGCGACGGCCGCGCGGCCGCACCGGCGCTGGTGATCAGGTTCGCCAACTGAATACCCCAGTCTCTGCATTGCTGTTCAATTGTCACCATTGCCTGTGCCGTATTGTCGGGCGGAAGCTCGCGCCATTCGCCTGCGATCTGCGACATGGTGCGTAACTGCAAGCCTCGATGGGCATTGACCTGTTGTTTGCAGCAGGCAAAGTCACCGATCTTCTCCACCGAATCGAGCCAGTCGAGACAGGCGCGGGTATTACGCTCAGCAACATTTGTGCAGGCCTGGTAAGTCGCGTCAATACCACAATAACAGTCGCGATCGAACTGCTCACGAGAACGGTTGCAGTTCGGTTTCTGTTTATCGCGGTACCTGGTTGCATTTAATTATTCTGCTCGCCTTGTCGGCGTTGAATCTGGCGAATGGCGAGCCGCATTTTTACGTAATGGATGAGTGAGCGCAAGTGCGGAGGGATTCCTGTTATCACTCGAAACAGGGTTAAGCTCCAGATTTACCCGCCGTTCCCCGATAAGCATAGTCAGTGGGTAAGAATTCTACAGCGACTTCCTGAACTTGAGCGTCGGTACCAATACTACCGGGTCTAATGTATTGCCCGAGGTTTGAATGTCGGGCAGTTTCCTGTGGTAGCATTGGGGACTTCAAATTCAGTCGGCCAAAGGATGATAAATCGATGCCTAAAGTCTATTTCGGGACCAACAGGAAGCCAAACCGCAAGCATAGGCCTGATGATTTCGCCAGCGGGTTCAGTGAAGACGGGCTTGCCAACCTGCGCTTCGGCATGGCCGAGGTCAGCGGTGATGATTATGAAAAGTTCGATCTTTACCTGGCGCCCGAGAAACTGAAAGTCGATTACGAGCGAAAAATCAAAGGGGCTTCCGGGTCGATTCTCGGCAGTCAAAACGTGTTCAACCGGGTACGTGACAAGATGTTGCACCACCAGCGCGATACCGTGGTTTTCGTGCACGGCTACAATGTCAGTTTTGCCGAGGCGCTGGCCTGTGCCGCACGCTTAAAGCAGAATTTTTCCACGGCCAATAACGGTCCGGGGATCAATGTGGTGTTGTTCTCGTGGCCGTCGGACGGTTCAATGATGCCCTACATCGCTTACGGTAATGACCGCCAGGATGCGGCTGCGTCTGGCCCGGCCTTTGCACGTGGTCTGCTCAAGCTTGCCGATTTTCTACGCGGCTCGACACCCGAGGAAGCTTGCAGGCATCAGCTTCACCTGGTGGCGCACTCGATGGGTAATTACGTGTTACGCCACACGGTACAGGAATACGTGAAGCAATCCAGTGGGCGTCCGGTGCGCCTTTTCGACCAGGTGTTTATGATGGCCGCCGACGAGGACGACGACGCCTTTGAACTCGACTATAAATTGAAGCCATTGCCGCGACTGGCCAAACGCGTGAATGTCTATTTCAACAATAACGACCGCGCCATGGCAGTCTCGGACAAAACCAAGGGTAACCCCGACCGTCTCGGCGACGATGGTCCGCGCGTGCCGCGTGGTATTCCGGGAAAGGTGTCCCTGATCGATGTCACTCCGGTGGTGGCCGGCATGGTGCAGCACTCGTACTTTCTGGATAATCAAAGGGTGATAGACGATATGAAGCAGGCTTTGAGCGGCGTAGCCTCTGATGCGATTCCAGGCCGTGATTACGTACATGAAACTAATCGCTACCGTATGAAATGACAGCCATCGCCCAGGGCTTTTTTTATGTAATAACTTTCAATTAATGCAAACCTGCACCACTCATTCCGCGGAGATAAAAATGTCATTAAAGGTTATAGGGTCGGGCTTTGGCCGTACCGGCACCATGTCGATGAAAGAGGCGCTGGGCGTGCTGGGCCTTGGCCCGTGTCACCACATGCTGGAAGTGATGGAAAATCCGGCGCAGCTTGATTTCTGGAAGATGATCGCGGCCGGTAAGGCGGTCGACTGGGAGGCTGTTTTCGCCGGCTATCAGTCACAGGTGGACTGGCCCGGTGCACACGTTTGGCAGCAAACCTCGATTGCCTTTCCAAACGCCAGGGTTATTCATACCGAACGACCGGAAGACGACTGGTGGGCGAGCTTCGACGGTACTATCGGCAAATTCTTCGCCAACTTTGCCAGGCTCGATGTGCCCCCTTACTTCAATGATGTATTCGAGACGATGAGTAACTGGTTTTTAAAACAGACCTTTACCGATTTTACCGACCGCGACTCGGCAATCGCTGCCTATCGATTGAATAATCAAAGGGTGCGGGACACGATACCGGCAGAGCGTTTGCTGGTGTTTAACGTCGCCGATGGCTGGGATCCGTTATGTCGATTTCTGCAGCTTCCTGTTCCCGACACCGAGTTCCCCCACCGCCATCCGAAGCAAGAGTTCTGGGAGCATTTTGGCGGTGAACCCGGATAGCATAGCGCGCGTTCCGGTCATTCCGGGATCAGCAAACATTGAATGCGAACCTGGACGGACTGCGCAGCGCCGGATTGCCTGAATACCAACATATACTGATGCCTGGCATCGAGGGAACCTGCTGCCTGAGTTCGATTCCAGCCGGTATCCGGGAGCAAAGTCGCTTGTCAGTCAGTTATGAGCGACGAAGTGTGTGGGTGTTGTCATCCTGGTTTTATGCAATCGGCCCTGTTCATTACGGCCGACAAAGCGGTTGAGCGGGGTTTGACAAACCAGTAAACTTTGCTCCGCAAACATCACATCGACCCACGGGTTATCCATTGAAAATCAGCGTTATATTCACCACCTACAATTCCCCGGCCTGGCTGGAAAAGGTGTTGTGGGGCTTCCAGTACCAGACCGATAAAAATTTCGAGGTGGTCATTGCCGACGACGGCTCGGGCCAGGAGACCAGGGATGTCATCGAACGATTCCGGCGAGAATCTGATCTTGACCTGCAACACGTCTGGCAGGAAGACGACGGTTTCCAGAAATGTAAAGTACTGAATCGGGCGATTGTCGCCGCCACAGGTGAATACATGGTTACCACCGATGGCGACTGTATTCCACGCAAAGACTTCGTCGCCGTGCACCGGAAGTATGCCGAACCCGGCAAATTCCTGTCCGGAGGTTACTTTAAATTGCCGATGGCGGTAAGCGAGGCAATTACCAGGGAAGATATCGCCCTGGGCCGTTGTTTCGATAAGGACTGGCTGATTGCCAACGGTGTGAGACCGGCGCTGAAGGTCACCGTGTCACCCTGGCAAGCGGTGCTTCTAAATCACCTGACATTGACCAACCGAACCTGGAATGGGCACAACGCCTCCTGTTTCATCGAGGATGCAATAAAGGTAAACGGATTTGATGAAAGAATGAAATATGGCGGCCTGGATTGCGAGTTCGGTGGGCGCTTACTCAATGCCGGAATCGAAGCCAGGCAGATTCGCTACAGCGCTATTTGCCTGCATCTCGATCACTCGCGCGGTTATGTCACTGACGAGGACTGGCGCAATAACCGGGTCATCCGCAAAACCTCAATTCGGGAAAAAATAATTGAAACACCGGCCGGCATAAAACAGGCGGGCCTTATTTAGTTGCCAAAACCCGGCGGTAGAACTCGACCATCGCCTGATTGGCATTTTCGACGTAGTGCGCCGACAGGTCGGGTCGATGCCGCGGTGGTGGGTTCTCTATACATTGCGCCAGTTTATCTGTTAAATCTTCGACATCGTCGACTTTAAACGACACGCCGCCGTAGTCTTCGATCAACTCCACGCAACCCCCGATATCAGAGGCAATCAACGGTGCGCCACCATCCATGGCTTCGAGCATCACTCTCGGTAAAGGCTCAAAACGAGACGGGCAAACAACCAGGTCGAAGACTTGATAGAGGTCCTTGATATCGTCCCTGAAGCCGACAAAGCGAATCCTCGGATCGCCTTCGGCAAGCGCTTTTAGATTCTTTTCCAGGCTACCGGCGCCAAAGAACAGCAGCCGGGCGTTGTCGTATTGCTTTAGCTGAACGAATGCGTTGATCAAAGTGTCCCAGGCTTTACTAGGCTTGTAGCGGCCGACTGCGGCGATCAACATTTCGCCAGAGTTGATTTCTAAACCGTGCTTCAGTTGGGCAATTTCAAACTGATCCAGCCGGCGATGCGGGATCAGTGAATTATTGGCCTTGAATACCAGCCCTTTGAAATCTGCTGGAATATCGTCTAATTGCCATCTGGCATTGGCGATCAGGCCGTCCATATCACTAAAATGTGGGCCGTTGACGGTGATGTGAAGCGTGGATAGTTTTGCTGCATCGATCCGGGTCTTTGCCACCAATCGAGTTCCGCGGCGCAGGTGGCAGTGTATGATGTCCGGCTTTATCTCCCGTAGCGCCCGCTGCATATTCCGGCGGGTAAAAAAGTGAGCCGGGACTTCGATCACGGCGACTTTGCTGTCGACGTGGTCAACGATGCTTTTGCCTTTTTTGCGATGGTCGCTGCGCACCATCAGTGTGACCCGATGGTCTTTGCACTGCTGATTGCAGGACTCAGTGGTGGAACGCTCCGAGCCGGCAAATCCCCGGGATAAAATGACGTGAACGATATTGAGGGGAGCGGATGTGGCCATATTGTTCCGGGGTTTCCGTATTTGCCAGGTTGGTTATCCAGATTTCATTATAAGGACTTGGGCCGAATTTGTCGCAGTGGGAATTGCGCGAGCTTTTGACATTTATAACCGCTAATCCTGACAGGAGAAATCCTCCAGACCATATCCACCGATAAAAGGCTCACCTCGATTGCGCCTGGTGATCGATTATTGGGGGAATACATCACTGGACAAGGACATGGGTCCCGACCTCTCAAAGGTGAAGTTTTGGCGGTTGTGATCTCTTTGGAATAGATCCTCCCGCTCAATGACAACAGTTGACCTCAGGTCGCTTCCTTCCAAGGTCTTATCAGTTTCCTGTCTGGAGAAAACGGATTACCTGCTTGATGAATTACCACCAGAAGCAATATTCCAAATCATCTGTGAACTGCGTCACTGCCGGGTACCTGGATATCGAATATCATGGATTTCAGATATTTCACTCCTCCTCCGAGAAGTATCTAAATACTCCCGCCAGGGATGGTGGGCTTTTTAGGCAAAAGATTTGCCTCTTATTGCCAACAATTTTCCCTCACATCAACCTAGCGCATGCTTGCCTACTGCGATAAACCCGCCCAGGCGTTGCTACTTGTCGACGACCTTCGCGGATGTTGTTGCATCGAAACAGAGACTGGAGGTTGCTGCATAAGGATTCTAGCTAAAGGCGCAGCCATTTACGGGTTGGGTTACACACGCCTTTGCTTTCGAGGAAAGGCGCATTCGTATTCGCTAGCCGGAGGCAATTTGTGACTTAAACTACATGCCCTTAAAGGGTTGCCTCGAATGGCAGGCCTTTGCCGGCACAGGTGTTTTTGTCAACCAACTGCGGGTCGCAAATCAGCGGGACCGGAAACCTTGTTCAGGCCGCATGTGGAGTCTGAGGTCGATTTTTTTTGACCAGGGCAATCAGTTTTGCCTTTACAACATCGGGCCTGTCGTAGAGCACATCTTCTGGCTCGATGCCATTTTGTGCCATCCATTCCGCAATCATGGAGTTCGGCAGCTTGCACCGGATTTCAGGCAGGATCTCGAATGTATTGGCAATCAGGGTGATGGCAGCGTATGTATGGTAACTTTGCATATCAGTTTCTCCCCTTGGCGGCACTAGTCGGAAAGCCGTGGTTAGATAGCCCTACGAACTTCTCTATCACATCCAAGTATAGCTCCTGAAAATGAAAATTTGATTACGTTTGCTGCAAACGGGACCAGGGGCCGGTGTTACCGATCTATCGGTGATGAGTATCGCATTGGGGACGGTGCCAGACAGTAGCTGTGATTCCTGGAGAATCCCCCGCTGCCAGTTTGTTAACATGCGGCCTCAAAAAACGATGACCTGGCACTTACATCAAGTGCTTGTAAGAGCAAGGTCCGGATGAGGTGACTTTCCATATTTTTAACATGAGCCCGGCTGTGCCAGCCGGCACGCAGAATCTGAGTAATACCACGGGCATTGTTTTTCCCGTTTTATTGCGCATCAATGACAGTGCCGTACTCGCGTCCGATCAGGGTAGTCAATACGCCAGACACGACTGGCAGGCCTTCCTCAAGGACTGCGGTCCCTGGCTTGCATGTTAATGATTAATCACTAGTCGACGATGATATTTCCATTGTTGAGTAGATTGTCGAGGATTTGCTGATCGCTAAGGGAGCCGCTTGCTGTCAGGTCCACCCCTGTTAACACGATCTGCTGCGAAGTCTCGAAGACACCGCCGTTACCATCGGTATCGATGCTGATGGTTGTGCTACCGCTGCCGGCGTCGTAGCTGAAGTTCAGGTAACCATCAAGGCTAGCGAGGTCCTGAAAGTCTTCGCCTTGCAGCATGTCTGACAGGTCGAGTACGTCACCGCCCACGCCCACCGTAAAGTCGGCTATGGTATCGACCGCGGGAATCCCGACACTACCTTCATCGCCGGACTCGAGCGCGAAAATGTCGATGCCTTCTCCGCCGATCAAACTGTCGTTGCCACTCCCGCCGATCAGAATATCGTCACCGGCATCGCCGAACAAAATATCGTCACCCGATCCGCCGGTCAGTACATCATCGCCAGCGCCGCCTTCCAGGCGATCGGCACCAGAGCCGCCAAAGACGAGGTCATCGCCCGCTCCACCCAGCACGACGTCGTCACCGGAACTACCGTCGACGATATCGTCACCGGCGCCACCATCGAGGGTGTCGTCGCCCAGGCCACCGCTGAGGCTGTCGAGCCCATCGCCACCCCCGAGGTAGTCGTTGCCGATTCCGCCGAACAGGATGTCGTCGCCGGCGCCGCCGGACAGTGAATCGTGCCCGGCATTACCCGCGAGGATATCATCGCCGTCATCGCCGATGATGGCATCGTTAAGGCTGCCGCCTGCAATATTATCGATACCACTGGTACCGGTGATGGTCTGATCAATCGTATAGAGCGCTAGTTGTGCCGTATCCGACTGGCCGTCGTTGTCGGTCAGGGTGTAATCGATTAATTGCGGTTCGGTTCCTGTAACGCTGGTGCTGGTAGGTACCTGGTAACTGATGTTACCGAGCCCCAGGTCGAATCCGGTTCCGGTGTACTCGATATCAAACTGGGTGACACCCGAGAACTGCGAGAGATCGAGAGTTTCAGTACCAGTACCCGAAGCGGACAGGACGACCGTGTCGGTAGACAGGTTGCCGTCGCCGTCGCTGTCATGGGTTACGATTACCGTCGCCTGGTCGGAATTTGTGCTCTGGAAATCATTAATCGTCAACACCAGGTTGTCGACACCGTTGGGCAGGGTAGCGGCGTTGAATGTGATCAGCAGGGCTTCACCAGTACTCAACAATTGACCGTTACCGCCGGCCACACCGACGCCATCGGCCGAATATTGCAGGTTGGTACCGCCCGCGCGGATGCTGATATTGATATTCGGATCGGCATCGACATTGATCTGTGAGGTGGTGTCGACGGATACAGCGACGGGCGCGCCAGTTTGATCGGGTGTGAATTCATAAAAACCGTTGCTGCGCATGATAAACACGGATCCGTCATCGGAATCGGTAATCGTGGCCTGGTAAATATCATTGCCGTCGAGATCCGTTTCTGCAGTGTATATCCAGGTGAGGTTGCTACCGTTGCCGCCGCTGGCACCCGCGCCAGGTGGCGGAGCGGGTGTCGGATCATAAGCGACATTGCGCAAGGTTGAGTTACTGCTGGTTTGATCGATCCTCACCGAACCTATACCACTATAGGTGGACAGGTCTATGGTGTTCCCGGCACTATGAGAAAATGAGGTTATCGCGATACCATCGATGTCGTATACCGTAATATCGGCAGCATCAGAACCTCCCCAGGCGCCCATGGTGAGTATCAGGTTTTCAGCACCATAGGGCAGTGCAAGCAGCTCGAAATCGATAACCAGTGATTCACCGCTATCGAGGCGATCGTTAGTGGCACCTACGACACCCACTCCCTGGTCGCCACCGCCGGTATCGAAAGCGAGGGCAGTCGGCGTTGCACCGATAAAACCGCTGATAGTGAAGTTAGACGAGTCGATATCGGGCTGGTTGTCAACCACGATGCTTTCGGCATCACCTTGAGGATCGGGGAATACTACTCCGCTCAAATCAGAACTGGCGAGGGTCAGGGTGCTGCCTTTATAGGTAAACTCGCTGACGACCGCATCGTCGACGATCTTGTCGACGCCTCCGCCCTGGGCCGTGAAGGGTGAGATGCTGGTGCCGAACTGCGGGCCTCCATCGGTGCCCAGCGCGTTAATGACATTACCCGAAGCTACTTCAAATTGGTTGGAACTGTGCAGATCGTCACGCGCGTCAGGGGCATCGTCAATGAGGTTAATAGTGGCGGTCGCGGAGGCGATATCGCCATCGCCATCGACAATACTGTAGTCAAAGTCGAATACCGAAGGCGCCAGGCCATTCGGCGCACTCAAGGTGTAGGCACCATCGGCAAAATTGAAGGTGAAAGTACCATAGGCGAAGCCGTCGTTAGCACCGAGTTCGATGGTACTTCCGTTAGCCACAACCGTGGCAGCCAGGGCCGCCGGCACGGTTACCGTGCTGCCGTCGAAACTGAAGGTATAGTCGGTGCCACCGATAGCGGTGGTCAGCGACTGGACGAAACCACCATCTGCACCAAACAGGACATTTGAAACAGATCCGTTGGCGGTAATGTTGCCGCCAAATGCGGTTGGAACCGTAGACAGTAACTCGGCCTCGAGTTGCGACACATCCGTTACGATTAAGGCTTCGTCTACCGTGCCCCCACCGCGACCCAGCGAGTCAATATTGTGAATATAGTTGAGATCGGACAGGTCGCCCGGCAGGCTGGAGCCAATACCGACTGCATAGGATTCGATCGAGTTGCTATTGACGAATTCAATGAAGCCACTGCCAATCGGTGATGTTCCTGAATTGGCTTCACCGTCGGAAATGAAGTAGGAAACGTTCTGGACATCATCGGCGGGAACCTGGGTAGCGAGATCTGCAGCTAACTGTGCCTGTATTTCGTCAGTGGCATCAACGTAGTTGGTGCCGCCTCCCGGAGTGACGGCATTCAACGCCGCCTCGAAGGTAGCAAAATCGGTATAGGTACCGACAAAGCTGGCGCTTGAGTTGAAGGTGATGAGCGTAACCGTCACCTGGGTGGACTGGTTGAAAAATTCTACACCCAGTGCCGAAAGCGAGTCTTTCGCAACATCCATGCGCGTTGGTTCGGAGGCTGGCGGATTGGTATTGCCGGTGACTGAACCCCAGCCCATACTGCCCGAATCGTCGAGTGTGAAAATAATGTTAAACACCTTTTCTTCGGATTCGGGGACATTCTGCACCACGTCGTTTGCAACGGGTGCATCGTCAATGATAGAAATGGTCAGGTCATCGCTGTATGTGAGACCATTGGTGAAATTGTAGGTAAACACTTCGTCCACGTCGGCACTGCTGCCATCTGCAGAGTTCAGAGTATAGATGTAGTCACCCGCGGCAAATCCCGGCGTACTGTTATCTGCATAGACAGTCAGGGTTCCAAGAGACGTGGTCGCAGTAATAATCCCAGCTGTTGCCGTGAAACTAGCAGCACCAAAATCGATACTGTCGATGCTGTTGCCGGCATTGCCGTCATTGGCAAACAGATTGCCGCTCACCTGCGCCGAGCCGGAGCCAGTTCCACCCGTCAGACCGCCTTCGTACACGGTGGCAAAATCGGGGTTGGTGGAGCCCACGCTGATCGTGGTGCTGCCCAGCGTGGTCAATTGACCATCGTCGACCGTATACGAGAAGCTACCGCTGCCCTGGGTCGGGCCGGCGTCGAATTGCAGTGACGTCAGCTCCGCAAGAGTCAAGGTTTGGCCGACGCTGACCGGGCTGCCATCGGCGAGCGTAACAGTGCCCAGCGCACCTGGCAGGACGGTTACGGTGATCACCAGGGTGGCGTCGTCGCTGTCGACATCGGTTGGCGGCAGAATCCCTAGACCGTTATCCTGACTGCCCTCCAGCGTGTAAACGTCATTGTCGAACACGTCGGGCGCGTCGTTGACCGCAGTGATTGACAGGGTGCCGACGTCGGAACCAAACAGGTTGGCGTAACTCTGATCAAAGGCTTCGATGGTGATGGTTCGGACCGATGTGCTCGGATTGTCAGAACTGTTTTGATAGGTGATTGAATCCAGTACCGTCTCGTATTCAGTGATGTCAGCACCACCAGTCAGGGTGAGTTCCCAGCTTGAGCCAGAAGTCACGACACTACCGACAACACTCGTACCGGCCGTCAGATAATCGATGACATCCTGCGAGCCAATATAGCCGGCGATGGTGACGACGACTGAAGACAGATTGCTGCTGTCGATGTCGGAGATACTAACGCCCGAGATTATTGAAACCGATGCGTCATTTTCGGTGTAGCTGGTATCCGGAACATTGCTGACTACCGGTGGGTTCACGACCACGGAGCTGACGTCAACCGATACCGACGCGGTATCGGTCTCGCCGTCGTCGTCGATCAGGGTATAACTAAAACCGGCGGTACCAGCGAATCCACTGGCCGGGGTGAAAGTGAAGCTGCCGTCGTTGGTATCGTATACGACCGTGCCATTGCTTCCGTTAAAGCTGTAGCTGCCAGAACCAATGTCGGTATAACCCGAAACATCGACACGGGCATTGTCAACCAGCGTATCGTTGGCCAGCGCGTTGGTAACTTTGAGCGGGGTGTCGACGGTCGTAATGTAACTGTCGTCAACCGCGTCGGGAATCCCGCTATTGGCGCCGATGGTACCGATGCCCTGAACACCACCACTGATGGTATGTGCTGACGGGTTGAAATTGACGCCCTGGTTGAAGTTGGTGAGGTTGAGCGCCAGGGTTTCGTCGCCCTCGAATACATTGGCATCACTATTGACTGTAACGGTAACCGTGGTCGACGTACTGCCAGCCGTAATCGTGCCTATGGTTTTGGAAATGCCGACAAAATCTGCGCCTGCGAGCGCGCTGATATCCGCGGTTTCGTAGTCGAAAGTCAAATCTGAGGCAAGCGGCTGATCGATTGAAATGGTGAATGTCAGTGAGGTTGTTCCTGAAGCTGGTTCCTGTACTGAGACATCGATAACGCTGATCGTTGGTAACGTGGTAATGGTGATGTCCGTGGTCGCCGTGTTGCTATTGTTGAGGCCATCGGTTACGACTACGTCTATGCTGCGAGTGGTGTCAGTAGTGGATCCATCATTCGAGAACTGAATGGCGCGAATGGCATTCTGGTAGTCTGCAAAGGATCCTGAACCCGAGAGAGTAATGGTGCCCGTCGCCGGGTTATAGGCGCTCGCGGCGATTCCAGCAGGTAACGAGCCAACCGTGAGCAGGTCGCCGCTTTCCGCGCCGTTAATCATGATTGTGGCGCCCACCAGGGCAGTACCGTCAGCATCGGATAAATTGATGTCGATATCGGCGATTGCAACCGCGGAACCACCTTCGACAAAAGAAGTCGCGTAACCGGTGCCGGCGCCGCTGGCGTCGAGATCGATCACCGGCCCGTCGTTGGTGCCATCGATGGTGATCTGCACAGCGCTGGCGGTGCCATCAATACTGGCAACGTTGAAGGTTTCGTTGACGCTGTCGCCCACATTCAAGCTGTCGTAGGCGCTGTTCGCCGTGAAGTTCCAGGCGCCGGCGGCGTCGATGGTTAGGGTACCGATGGTGCCGACGATGGTGGCTGGCGTGAAGGCGTTATCGGCATTGTCGACGTCGGTGGCGGTGAGCGTGCCGCTGGCCGTGACCGGAGCATCGGTCTCGGTCAGTGTCTGAGAATCGCTACTGACGGTCGCGGCATCGTTGGTACCGTTGATGGTGATCTGCACGGTGCTGGCTGTGCCATCAATACTGGCAACGTTAAAGGTTTCGTTGACACTGTCACCGACATTCAGGTTGTCGTAGGCGCTGTTCGCGGTGAAGTTCCACGCACCGGCAGAGTCGATCGTCAGG
>JAJDOF010000154.1 GCA_022340305.1 Gammaproteobacteria bacterium | reverse complement strand
AGCGCATGAGGGTTGATTTAACGAATCACACTTCCATTCATAGCGCCGATAGCCGAGCCCATCGAAAACCTGGCGCATCATCAGGTACATGGCCTCGGTTGCAATGGACCGACCCTGCATCAACGGCGAAAAATGTATGTGTCCAACTTCGATTACGCCGACGGCAGGCTCAATGCGCAGATAGCTGGCGACGCCGACAGCTTTACCGCTGGCAAGATCGATAACGCAGAAAAAACAGGGATCATCACCGAGGCAGGTCGCAACGATCCAGTCGCGCAACTGATCGACATCAGTAAATGGTCCATATGGCAGGTAAGTCCAGTTGAGTGCATCACGATCCTCGCTGAACGCTGCAAACAAATCCTGAGCGTGACGTTGCGCGTCGATCGGTTCCAGCCGACACAGCCTGCCTTCGAGGACTGCACCGCGCGGATGCTCGCACCCCTGCCAGTCGGCCAGGGGTGTTCCGATCGGCTGACCCAGGTCATTCTTGAAGACAGGCATGGAACTTCCCCGAAATTTGAATTGTTAAAGCCGGCGCGATTTCAGTACACTCCACGGGCCTGACCAAGGATTCGATTCTACAAGCTGCTACGCCCCCGGGGAACTACTAGATGTTGATGCTGGATGCCGACACCATACTCGATTGCATGCCGTTCACGACGCTGGTCGACCAGTTGGCTGCACTGCATCTTGAACCCATCGGCCTGGTCGATGAGATGCTGATGGAGTCGACGGATGCGGATAGCAATACCAGCCACTTCTTTATTCGCACCGGCTGGCAACCCGAAAAAGCGGTCGGTGCGAAGGTCATCACGATCTTCCCACGGAATAACAAAACCTGCGACTGGCCATCCATCCAGGCCGTATACATTCTTTTTGAAGGGGTCAACGGCACTCCGGTCGCCTGCCTGGACGGCACTGCCCTCACCTGGCTCAAGACCGCAACCGACTCGGCGCTCGGCAGCAAGCTATTAGCGCGTGATGATATGGAATCCATGCTGATGATCGGCGCGGGGCAGATGGCGCCGCACCTGGTACGCGCGCATTGCCAGGTCCGCCCCTCGCTGCGACGGGTGCAGATCTGGAATCGGACCATCGACAAGGCGCAGGCACTGTGCGCACAACTGGCTGATGATTTTCCCGGGATCCAGTTCAGTCCCAGCACTGACCTCGAAAAAGCGGTACGCGCGGCCGAACTGATCTGCTCGGCCATCGGTTGCGAACAGCCGATCATCCGCGGTGAGTGGCTCAAACCGGGCAGTCACCTTGACCTGGTAGGTGCCTACACTCCCGCCATGCGCGAGGCCGATGACGAGTGCCTGCGGCGCGGCAGCCTGTTCGTCGATGCGCGCCAGACCACGCTGCATCATATCGGCGAATTGATGATCCCGCTGGCCAGCGGAGCGATCACCGAGGACGACGTACTGGCCGATTTCACGGACCTGTGTCAGCAGCGCCATGCAGGACGCCGCGACAATGACGAAATTACGATATTTAAAAACGGCGGCGGCGGCCACCTCGATCTGATGTGCGCGCGCCTGCTGCATCAACAACTGCAGCTATCATGAGCAACGAAATCACCTTCGACGACATCGTCGCGGCGCGCAAGCGTATTGCCGCGCACATTCAACCACTACGAGTCACTCGCTCGGAATCCCTGTCCGGCCGCTTTGATTGCGACATTATGCTGGCACACGAGTACCTGCAGACCACCGGCGCATTCAAATTGCGCGGTGCGATGAATGCCGTGTTGCAGTTGCCGTCCGGGGCCAGCGGCGTCACCGCGGTGTCGACTGGCAATCACGGTCGCGCCCTCGCCTACTCGGCGCGGCAGGCCGGCGTTCCCTGCATTATCTGCATGTCAGAGCTGGTGCCCCAGAATAAGCTCGAGGGTATTCGAGCGCTCGGTGCTGAAGCCCGTATCGTCGGCAAATCCCAGGACGAAGCCGAAATCGAGGCGAAGCGCCTGGTCAAGGAAGAAGGCTACACCATGGTTCCACCCTTCGATCATCCTCACGTCATCGCCGGTCAGGGTACGCTTGGGCTCGAAATGCTGCAGCAGGTGCCCGATATCGATACGGTACTGGTGCAGCTCTCAGGCGGTGGCCTGATTTCCGGAATCGCGCTCGCCCTGAAGGCACAGCACCCTGATATGCGCATCATCGGCGTGTCCATGGCGCGTGGTGCGGCCATGGCAGCCTCACAGGTTGCGGGCAAACCGGTCGAGGTCGAAGAACTGCCGACGCTGGCTGATTCGCTGGGTGGTGGCATCGGGCTGGACAATCAATATACCTTCGGTATGGTGCGCAACTATGTCGATGAAACCCTGCTGCTCGACGAGAAGGAGATCGCCGACGGTATCCGCCATGCCTATTTTAGCGAACAGGTAATCGTCGAGGGTGGCGGCGCGGTCGGCATTGCGGCGCTGCTGGCCGGTAAGGCGGTGCCGGGTGCGAAAACCATGGTGCTGTTGAGTGGCAAGAACATCGATATGCAACTGCACCGCAAAATTATCAATCAGGAGGCATAACAGATATGGGTGACATCACCATCCTCACCGAAGCCGAACTGCGCAGCCAGATTCAACTCGACCTCGCCGCCATCGAATGTGTCGAGCAGGCGTTTGACGCGCTCGCCACCCGGGCCGTGGTGATGCCGCCGATCATGCGACTCGACATCGTCGAGCACAACGGCGAGATCGATGTCAAAACCGCCTACATACCGGGTGTCGACAGCCTTGCCATCAAGATCAGTCCAGGTTTTTTTGACAATCCTGACCTCGGCCTGCCGAGCATCAACGGCTTGATGGTGCTGTTCAGTACGCGCACCGGCCTGGTGGAAGCACTGCTGCTCGACAACGGCTACCTGACGGATATTCGTACCGCCGCAGCGGGCGCCGTTGCGGCTCGATGCCTGGCGCGCACGGACAGTCGCTCAGCCGCCATTATCGGCGCTGGCCGGCAGGCCCAACTGCAACTCGAAGCGCTCACCCTGGTGCGCGATATCGAATCGGCAACGTTGTGGGCACGCGATTTCGACAAGGCCGAAGCCGCCGCCGCGACGCTCGGCAAACGCCTCGGGATTTCGGTCAGGGCCTGTGACAACATAGCGGCGGCCACTGCCGACGCGGATATCATTGTCACCACGACGCCTTCGACGCAACCGCTGCTGCTGGTCGAACACGTCAAGCCCGGACAACACATCACCGCGATGGGCGCAGACTCCGAACATAAAAATGAGATTGATCCACGCATCGTCGCCAACTCAAAATACTTCTGCGATCGACTCTCCCAGGTGCAGACTCTCGGTGAATTACATCATGCCATAGAGCAAAACCTGGTTGGCGCCGCCGATACCTTTCCTGAAATCGGCCAGGTTATTGCGCACCAGGCACCGGGACGTGCGCATATCGATGAAATAACCCTGTGCGACCTGACCGGAACCGGCATCCAGGATACTGCCATTGCCACCCTTGCCTATCGCCTGTGCCAGCAACACAAGTCCGGCACCGTATTTACCTCATAGAGAGTCATCACATGCCCAAAGACGCGACCTTGAATTTCAGTTTGCCGGAATACGCTGCACGGCTGGCCAAAACCCGCGCGGCGATGGTCGATAAAAACATCGACTGCCTGCTCGTAGTAGACCCATCCAACATGGCCTGGCTCAGCGGCTATGACGGCTGGTCTTTCTACACCCACCAGTGTCTCATCGTGCAACACGACCACGAACCCATCTGGTGGGGGCGTGGTATCGATGCACCGGGCGCGGTGCGCACCACCTGGCTGGACGCCGACAATATCCTCAAGTACCCCGATCACTTTGTGCAATCAGACGTCTGCCATCCGATGGATCACCTGTCGGAATTGCTCGCGGAGCTGAAACTGGAACGAGGCACGATCGGTGTAGAGATGGAAAACTATTACTTTTCCGCCGCCGCCTTTGTATCGCTGCAAACCCACCTGCCCAACGCTACCCTGCTCGATGCCACCGCGCTGGTTAACTGGCAGCGCCTGATAAAGTCGGACCAGGAAATCAGTTACATGCGCAGCGCGGCACGCATCGTCGAAGCCATGCACGCGCGCATTTACGAGATTATCGAGCCGGGCCTCGCGAAGAATGAACTCGCTGCGGAAATCTTCCATACCGGTATTCTCGGCAAGGACGAACACTGGGGTGATTACCCGGCGATCATGCCGCTGCTGCCAACCGGAATGGACGCCACCGCCGCGCACCTGACCTGGGACAATTCCCGACTCAAGCCCGGCGATATCACCTTCTTTGAGATCGCCGGCTGCCACAAGCGTTATCACTGCCCGCTATCGCGTACCATTTCCCTCGGCAAGCCACCGCAGAAGTACCTTGATGCCGAAATGGCGGTGCTCGATGCGATGCACGCAGGTCTCGAAAATGCCCGCCCGGGCAAGACCTGTGAAGACATTGCCATTGCTTTTTTCGACACCCTGGAAAAACACGGCTTCCACAAGGATAATCGCACCGGGTACTCGATCGGACTGTCCTACCCACCCGACTGGGGTGAACGCACCATGAGTCTGCGCCGGGGTGACAAGACCGAACTCAGGCCGAACATGACTTTTCATTTCATGCCGGCGCTGTGGCTGGACGATGGCGGCCTGGAGATTACCGAATCGGTCGTCATCAACGATAACGGCTACGAAAGCCTGGCGACGGTCGAACAACGGCTGCTGGTAAAATAATCATGGCTAATCCGATAAGCTCGACAATCGATTTCGACCGCGACGGCTTGCAACATGGCTTTCTCAAGATTCCCTTCTCACGCAACGATTCCGCCTGGGGATCGATCATGTTGCCGATCAGCGTAGCCAAAAACGGCAATGGTCCCGGCGCCATCCTCACCGGTGCCAACCACGGTGATGAGTACGAGGGACCGATCGCCCTGCACCACCTCGCCAACACGCTCGATATCGATCGCGTGCGCGGTCGCGTGTTTATCATTCCGACGATGAATTACCCGGCCTTTCGCGCCGCGACCCGGGTATCGCCGATCGACAACCTCAATATGAACCGTATCTTCCCGGGCAAACCCAAGGGCAGCGTCTCCGAGTTGATCGCCGACTACATTTCCAACACATTACTGCCGATGTGCGACTACGTGCTCGACATTCACTCCGGTGGCAAGACGCTCGAATTCCTGCCTTTCGCGGCCTACCACGAGCTCGAGGACCAGATGCAGCAGCAGTCCTGCGAGGCAGCCACGCTCGCCTTCGCCGCACCCTACTACATCAGCCTGATCGAAATCGACGCCGGTGGCATGTACGATAGCCAGGCCGAAGAGATGGGTAAGGTGTTCGTCTCCACCGAGCTCGGCGGCGGCGGCAGCACCACCCCGGCGACCGCGGAGATCGGCAAACGCGGCGTGCACAATTTCCTGGTGCACGCCGGCATTCTCGACATGGACCCGGTCGTGCCCGAGAGCGCGAGTGTGAAACTTGACATGCAGCAAGACAACGCCTATGTTTTTTCCGAACACGATGGCCTGCTGGAGCCTTACGTTGCGCTCGGCGATTCGGTCAGCAAAGGCGACTTAATTGCCCGAGTGTATTCTACTGAACGAACTGGCAGTAAACCGGTCAAGTATCTTGCCGCGAGCGATGGTATTATCGTCGGCCGGCATTTTCCATCCCTGATCAAAATTGGCGATTTCATGAATGTCATAGCCAAAATCGTCCAGGATTAAACTTTACTTTTAGGAACTCTAAATGAAATTGAAAGCACTAGTGCTGTTTGCACTCTTATCGACCCTGATTGCCTGTGAGCAAAAGGAAGCCATGCAGACTGAAGCAGCAGCACCCACCACTCTCGAGAGCGATGCAGACCGCTTCAGCTACGGCCTCGGTATGGTTATCGGCGAACGCGTACTCAAGCAGTACAGCGATATCGACTACAGTTTGCTGGTCGAGGGCATGAAAGCCCAACACCAGTCGCAAGAGACCCTGATCACTATCGAAGATGCTGCCGCAGCGCTAACCGCTCACGCGGAACAACAATTTGCAGCACAAACAGAGGCCAATAAAATGAAAGGTGCAAGCTATCTGGCAGAGAATGCCAAGAAAGAAGGCGTGGTGGTGACGGACTCAGGCCTGCAGTACTCGGTTATTACCCAGGGTGATGGTGCCAAACCCGCGCCCACTGACCAGGTCACCGTGCATTACCGCGGCACTCTCATCGATGGCACCGAATTCGACAGTTCCTACGCGCGTGGCGAACCCGCAACTTTCGGGCTCAACCAGGTTATTCCAGGCTGGACCGAGGGCGTGCAGTTGATGAACGTCGGCAGCAAATATCAGTTTGTTATTCCGCATGAGCTAGCTTATGGCGAACGCGGTGCGGGCGGTGCAATAGGGCCATTTGAAACCCTGATCTTTGAAGTCGAGCTGATCGAAATCAAGTCCTGACCGGACTCACAATCTAGACCGGGGCTCGGTTCCCATGCCCAGCCTCGCGCTGCTGATACGGATAGCACCCTTGCTATTCGTGTCGCTGTGGAGTACCGGCTTTGTTGCTGCCAGGTACAGCATGTACAACGCCGATCCGTTCGTCTTCCTGTGCCTGCGGTTCTCCATCACCGCGCTGGTGCTGGTGGCGATAATACTGCTGATGGGCAAGCGGTTACCGCGTCGAATCTGGTCTTACCGGCACGATATGGTCACCGGGACGCTGCTACAATGCGGTTACCTGGGCTTTTGTTTCTGGCCGATTAAAAACGGCGTCCCTACGGGTATCGTGGCTATCATCATTGGCGTGCAGCCGATCCTGACCATGGCGCTCGCATCGCTATATATCGGGGAACATCTCGGCTGGCGCAAGCTGGCCGGGTTGCTTATCGGTTTTGCCGGTATCACGGTCGTCATCGTCGGTAAATACGGGGTCACCCTGGGGCTGAACGGCGGTCTCAACCTGGTCGACCTCGGCATGAACATTATCAGCCTGCTGGCCATTGCCTTTGGCGTGTTTTACCAGAAAAAATTCTGTGACCAGTCGCGCCTGCTGCCGGGCACACTGATGCAGTACGTCGCCGGAGCCCTGGCGACCGCCCTGTTCGCTTTTATCTTCAGCGAATCCTGGACGGTAGACTGGACGCCCGGCTTTGCCCTCGCGCTCGGCTGGCAAGTATTCGGGCTGTCCATCGGTGCCGTCATGCTGCTCATGTACATCATCAACAACGGCGAGGCTGGCCGGGTCTCCAGCATGTTTTACCTGGTACCGCCGCTGGTGGTGATCGAGGCACATTTCCTGTTCGGCGAAACCCTCGGCATGCTGTCGGTCTTCGGCATGCTGGTCTGCGTGGTCGGTGTGGTAATCGTTCGCCGCTCCCCCGAAAGCCTGACAACACCTAATTCGCAATGAAAATAGCGCCTAAAGAGCGCCCGTTACTCAATTTCTAGCGGGCATTCCCTGCAACGGCTTCGCGTGTACCCGCAACCGGGGGCGTGGCACGAGTGCACAAAATAACTGCAGAGGCCGGTCAAGCGACGGCGAAGTCGGTCGTCCCGTGAGCTAATGATTATGCTCCGCCCTGGGCGGGTGTGAGTCGAATAGGTGTAGTATGCCGGTGATCAGGAAACAGAAGCGGAGGGTATTAATGAGCTTGCATGATTTTTTCGAGACGATTGGCCTGAATTATTACGAGACCAGTCACAAAGAGATCCTGTTATCCACAGTGGGTGGCTTTCTCGGGATACTGGGCATTTTCATGATCAGCAAAGCCTTGTTTGGCGATGAGATTTCGGTGCTGATCGTCCCGTCAATGGGAGCGAGTGCCGTATTACTCTTTGCCGCACCCCACGCCCCTTTTTCGCAACCCTGGAATGTGCTGGCCGGCCATTTACTGTCGGCTGCAATTGGCGTCGCCTGCTGGAAGTGGATTCCCGACCTCACCATTGCGGCCGCTGCCGGTGTCGGCCTGGCCATTGCTGCGATGTACCTGGCGCGATGCCTCCATCCACCCGGTGGCGCCACTGCCCTGGCCGCGGTAATCGGCTCAGCCGAGCTCCACCAGCTGGACTTCGGCTATGTGATTCAGCCGATACTGTTCAATGTCGCTTTGATACTACTGACCGCTATCCTGTTTAACGGGTTGTTCAAGGGGCGCAGATACCCTGCCCCACTTGACTCCAGAAGTAAGCCCGGCAGCCAGGCGGCTGATCGATATGTGCCTATCAACCACGAAGACTTTGT
>JAJDOF010000146.1 GCA_022340305.1 Gammaproteobacteria bacterium | reverse complement strand
GTAACCTCGACTTATTAACGTAAGTTAAAGTTTTGGTCACTCAAATCGTTAATGATACGAAATCATTATTAACATGAGTGCCCACACAAATTACCTAATCAATTGTAAAAGATCGTTTCATCGGGGAACGCCCGGTGATTTACCGCCTTTTCAGGCCCGTCTCGCAGCGCCGAAAACCTTTCGATCGTCGGGTACTTTTTAAAAGCGAGGCGCGAATTATAAGCCCTTTTTGCGTGGCGTCAACGTATTCCGCAGTATTTATTTCGATAAATACCACCGAGTCGATATCTGCTCGTTCATCAAGTGCCTCTAACCGCTCGTCACTGACCTGAATCAGTGGTTTTTCAACCCGGCCCCAAGGACCCGACGAGGCGCGCATTATAGGGGCTTAGCAGATCGCGTCAAGCACTTAATTCGACATTTTTCAATTGAGCGTAATCCGACTGAATTTACGCTTGCCGACTTGCGCTACAACGACACTGCCACGCGCCACATCGAGACCACGATCAGAGACTTTTTCACCATCGAGTTTTACCGCGCCCTGGTCAATCATACGAAAGCTCTCCGAAGTGCTGGTCGTCAGTCCGGATTGTTTCAATAGCGCGGCGATTCCAATAGTGCTTTGCTCCAGCGTGAGCGTAACCTCGGGCATGTCATCCGGTAAGGCGCCACGAGTAAAGCGCGTAATGAAATCCTGTTTAGCGCCTGCGGCGGCGCTGGCATCATGAAAACGGGTAATGATCTCCTCGGCCAACAGAAACTTTATATCGCGCGGATTCGCGCCTGCAGCCACATCACGCTGAAATTGCTCTACTTCGGCCATCGGCCGGAAACTGAGCAATTCGAAATAGCGCCACATCAAAACATCGCTGATCGACATGACCTTACCAAACATATCGTTCGCTGCGTCTTCGATACCGATATAATTGCCCAGCGACTTGGACATCTTTTGCACACCATCCAGACCTTCGAGTATCGGCATGGTCAGAATAACCTGTGGCTCCATGCCTTCGGCCTTCATCAATTCACGCCCGACCAGCAGATTAAACTTCTGATCAGTGCCACCCAGCTCAACATCCGCCTTCATTTCGACCGAATCCCAACCCTGTACCAGCGGATATAGAAATTCGTGTATCGAAATCGGCTGATTTTCGCGATATCGCCTGGCGAAATCATCACGCTCCAGCATGCGTGCCACGGTATGCCGCGACGCCAGGCGAATCATGTCGGCCGAACTGCGCGGACCATGCCAGCTTGAATTGAAACAAATCTCGGTGGCGTCAGGATCAAGTATCTTGAAAACCTGCTTCTGATAAGTTTCCGCATTCTGGCTGATCTGCTCAGGCGTGAGGGCAGGACGGGTTGCTGATTTGCCACTGGGATCACCGATCATGCCGGTGAAATCACCGATCAGGAACATGATATGGTGCCCCAACTCCTGGAACTGACGCATTTTGTTGATCAATACGGTATGGCCGAGATGCAGATCGGGAGCCGTCGGATCGAAGCCAGCCTTGATCCTTAGCGGCTTGCCGCGTGATAATTTTTCCTGCAATTCAGTCTCCAGCAGGATTTCTTCGCAACCGCGCCTGAACTGTTCCATTGCATCTTTTTCGCAAATCATGCTATATACCTGTCTGGAGATAAAACAATGCGTTCATTATCTCTATTTAACCAATAACTTAGACCAATCACCTCATGAGTTTTCAAGATCTCGATTTCAAATCTGACCGCGCCAGTATGGCCAGTTCCGGAAATTCATTGTCTATGCAATCGAGCTTCCGCTTCAATCTATTGATCAAATTGCTCATGGTGTCGGCTGTTGTCGCGCTACTGGGCCTCAGCGTTTCCAACTGGCCAACGTCGGCCAAAGCCGCGGATTCTACTCCCAACTTGGTGCGATTACACTATTCGCTGCCGCTACCCGCGCCTGATCCTGATCCTGATCCTGATCCTGAATTGCAACAGGGGATTACCGAGACTACCGAGACAATCGATCCGAACTTGTGGGAAAGCGTGATTATCAAGTCCGGCGATACACTGGCATCGATCTTTTTCAAAAAGGGCATTAGCTCGACTACAACCCACAAGATTGCGACGCTGAATGATCAAACGCGCAAATTACGCTATATCCAGCCGGGAGATGAAATTAAGCTATTGCTCGACGAACAGCGTCAGTTGCGACAAATGAAGTATATCGCCGACATTACGCGGACCCTGCTGATCCAGCGTAATGAAGATCAGGAATTCACCAGTCAGATTATCAACTATCAACTGGATGCCTTTCCCGTGTATCGCGAAGGTGTGATTGAAAGTTCGCTATTTGAAGCAGCGGCGAACGCCAACATCCCCGAGGACGTCATCATGGATCTGGCCGCCATATTCGGCTGGGACATCGACTTTTCGCTGGATATTCGCAGCGGCGATCGCTTTGGAATCGTTTACGAAGAACTTTACAAGGATGATGTCAAAATTAGAAACGGCCGCATCCTGTCCGCCGAGTTTATCAACAACGGCAAGACCTATCGGGCGGCTTACTATACCGACCCGAGCGGCGACAGTGACTACTACGCTCCCGATGGCAAGAGTATGCGCAAGGCTTTCCTGCGCAGTCCGGTCACATTTTCACGCATTAGTTCGCGTTTCAGCAACAATCGCTGGCATCCAGTGCTATCGAAGTGGCGTTCGCATAAAGGGGTGGATTATGCTGCCGCACGCGGCACACCGGTACGCGCATCCGGGGACGGCAAGGTCACATATGCCGGCACCAAGGGCGGCTATGGGCGGCTCGTCGTGATTCGCCACGGGGGCCGGTATACCACCGCCTATGGGCATCTGCACCGTTATGCAAAAGGCGTTCGTGCTGGCGCAAAGGTCAAGCAGGGACAAATCATTGGCTACGTTGGCAGCTCAGGGCTTGCAACCGGGCCGCATCTGCATTACGAGTTTCGTGTGAACGGGGTGCACCGTAATCCGTTAACCGTGAAACTGCCCGAAGCCAAACCCGTGAATGCGGCCTATCTTGACAACTTCAAGGAAAAAACCCAGGTATACCTGTCAATGCTGCGCCTGATGGACCGCACTTTGGCCGACAATTCGCAGTGACCCCCAAACGAGGAAACGAGCTTTATGTCGGCCTGATGTCCGGCACCAGCCTCGATGGTGTCGATGTCGCCATCGTCGATTTTGCCGAATTTCCTCCAGCCTTACGCTACTGCTCGACCACTCCATACAGCGAATCCGTTCGTGATCGTCTGATCCAATTGTGTCGTTCGCAAACCACCTCTCTGGACAGACTTTACAGCCTGGATGCAGAGCTCGGGGAGATCTATGCCGGGGTCGTCAATGCTGCGCTCAACTGCGCCGGGATCACGGCAGATCAAGTCATCGCCATTGGCTGCCACGGGCAAACCATCCGCCATAGTCCAAATACTGCGATGTCCCATTCCGCGCAAATCGGCGACCCGAGTCGCATAGCAGTATTGACCGGCATATCCACCGTGGCCGACTTCAGGCGCAAGGACATCGCTCTAGGTGGCCAGGCAGCACCGCTCGCTCCGGCCTTTCATCGATTCCTGTTTCGCTCCAGCGAGGAAGATCGCGCCGTCGTCAATATCGGCGGCATTGCGAATATTAGCTACCTGCCCGCCGACCACGGCCGAGCAATCCTTGGCTTTGATACCGGGCCAGGCAACACCCTGCTCGATTACTGGACCGAGCAACACCGCAATGCACCCTATGACGACGGTGGCGCCTGGGCACGCAGCGGCAAGGTAAATGCTGAATTGCTCAACCGAATGATGAACAGCGAACCCTATTTTCAGCTCGCCGCCCCCAAGTCTACCGGCACCGAATACTTTAATCCGAGCTGGTTAATGGCCTTCCTGGATGAGACAACAAAAGAGGGCTTATCCCCCGCTGATATACAGGCGACTCTAGTGGAATTGACCGTCATCACGATTGCAGCAGCGCTTCAGGCGCTACCTTCGAGGATAGAGAATTGTTACCTGTGCGGGGGCGGCGCCCATAACCACTACCTGTTAGAGCGCCTGGCACTGGCCCTACCCGAGTGTGCCGTGATCACCACAGCAGCACTAGGCTTCGACCCTGACTTCGTTGAAGCCGGTGCATTTGCCTGGCTGGCGCGCGAACGCATAAACCTGCGCGTGGGTAACATTCCCGAGGTAACACGCGCCCGACAGGCAAGCGTACTCGGCGCAATCTACGCCGCCGACATAACCGTATGAATGTGAAATAGTTAACACAAACAGGGAGCACTTGCACTATCCTAATATCTTATTCTAATACTAGATGCTAATATCCATAGTTAGAGTTCCATGAGATTATCGATGAGTAAAACAAGGATCGTATTCGCATTGTCAGCCTGTCTGTGGCTGGTCATCGGCACCGCCCAGGCGGATTTCGTCGGCCTCAATATCGGTGTGCATACCGGCCAATCTGCCAATACACTCAACCGCAGCATTGATATCGTCGACGATCTTGACGTCGATAGCCCTGCCCAGTCTTCAATGGTTCTGATTCTGGAACATCCCATTGCGCTTCTTCCAAATGTCCGCTACCAGGGCTATAACATGGATTCATCGGAACGCTCCGGGGTGAGTTCGGAGCGCAACAGCAACAGCGTGGCGATCAACGGCAAAACCACTACCACCAGCTTCGAACTCAATAATCAGGATATCGTGCTTTACTACCAGTTACTGAACAACTGGGTAGACCTCGACATGGGCGTCGATTTAAAGCGATTTGACGGCCAGGTATCGCAGGACGGCACAACAGGAAGCAGTATAGACGTCGATGAAACCATACCCCTGCTCTACCTGTCGGCACGCGTAGCTTTGCCGGTTAACGGCTTGTACGTCGGCGCCCACATCAATGCCAATGTTGTCGACCTGGGCCTTAGCCAGAGCACGGCGCAGGATTCGACTATAATGCTCGGTTACGAGTCTGGAACAGGCCTCGGGATTGAAGGTGGGATCAAATCATTTTCCGTCGAGCTCAACGATTCGGACAACCTCAATACCAACCTCGAGTACGACGGCCTATTTCTTAACGGCTATTACAATTTTTAAACCCTGGCCACTCTAGGCCGATTTTCAGGCAATCGCACAACCTCAATTCTATCCGTTTTATTTCAGCCACTTTGCAGCATGCCATTACAGGGGAGCCGGTGATGACTGCCGAAGACGGCGGATAATCTGTAAAGAAAGCATTGAAGTTAACATTTTGCCCAATTACGCCGTCATGTTGATTGCACCGCTAGCCACTGTGGCGAACGGTCACGATGAGGCACCCTCCGAGAAGGACAGGTTCTTTTTTTAAACTCAACGATACCGATGAAGCACTCCCGGCATCCACGGTAAAGTCGATATTGAAGAATGGAACCGTCCACAAAGCCAGCCCCCCAACCGCGCGAACACAAAATGCTCGACACCAAGGTCCAAAGGTCACCTTAAAGTCTCTGCACCATAAAGTCTCCACCATAAAGTATCTGCACCATCGAGGCCTCATATGACCCTGGAAGATAGAGTCGCCATCCCGGTCCTGGCCGGTCGTCTTATGAGTGCTCAGAAACGGGGCCGGGCGGACAACACGCAGTTAACGGGCCGGGTAAAATTGGCGGGATGGCAACCGGCGAATGCGTATTTTTTACAGGTACGCTGCGACCCGAATCAAACGATCAGGGCACCTGCGAGGAATAATCTGGCGGAACTCGGCGCAAAAACGCAGCGGACTAGATAGAGAACGAAGCTCCGCAACCACAGGTTGAAGTGGCATTAGGGTTATTCACCACGAACATCGCACCTTCGAGACCCTCGACATAATCAACTGTCGACCCGGCTAGATACTGGTAGCTCATCTGGTCTATGAGCAAGGTTACCCCTTCCTTTTCAACGGACTTGTCGACAGGCTTCTGCTCTTCTTCCAGTGAAAAGGTGTATTGAAAACCAGAACAACCACCGCCATAGACCGACACGCGCAGCATCAGGTTGGGATTTTGCTCCTCGGCCTGCAGCTGCTTGAGCTTGTTAACCGCACTGTCCGAAAATTCAAGCAGGGTTGTGCCGGACTTGGAGCCAAGCGCCATGCCGAAATTCGCATCGATTATAACTTCCATTAATTTACCTGCCTGCTTTAAACCTGTGACACCGATTATATCACTTTACGTCAGCTTTCGGTGATCGGCTGACCCGGCTGCTTACTGTCCATGCCTTTGGACTTGTCTTCCAGTTGCTTCGGCAGCTTAACACCCTGGGGCTGATGCACCAGCCCGCCGTTCACTTCGGCCCCGATCGCCATCTCAATGAGATTGTAGTAAACACTGCCCTTGACCCTGGCCTTGGGAGCAAGCTCAACCCGCGTAGAGCCAAACACATCACCGACAATCTCACCATTAAGTACCATGTTGGGCACGGTAACCTCGCCTTCTATGCGCCCGAATTCGCTCAATATCAACATCGCGGTGCTGCCCTCTTCGGCCGCGACATTACCCTTGATTGTTCCATCGACGTGCAAGCCACCCGAAAACACCAGATCACCCGTGATCTCTGTTCCCTGGCCAACCAGAGTATCGATACGAGCCGCACTAAATCCCTTCTTTCTTCCAAACATTCACACACCCTCGGACAGTACTTCCGCCCACGAAATTGTTTCAGTAAAAGCCTCGACTTTCTTCGTCGTCGGTATCACGCCTATTTTAACCTCAAATGGCTCGAACCCTTCTGGTAACACAATATCGCCTTCAAAAACCTGAAAGTACCGAAATGCAAATTTGGTGCCTTTGTCAGCATTATCAAGGGTCAAGTCGGTCAATTTCAATTCGCTAACCTTTCCATCACTTTCACCGCGAATCAAAACTGTCGTGTCTCCAGATACCTTTTTAGTACTTTTTCCGCTTTTCGTCAGGATCAATTTGAAACTATATTGATTCTGACTGTTTTTCCGGCGCACCTCGAAGGATTGCAAGTTCACCCCCAGCGCTCTATCCGACGGCGAAACTATACGCCGATAGAATACCAGTTCCTCTTTCTGTTCCAGCAATTCCTGCTGTAATTTGACTAATTCCTGGTTAGCCTGTTGATAGGCTTCCCGCTCAATCTTGCTACCACCCTCCAGGTGCGCGTTTTTTTGCAGCAGCTTGTGATTACGGCTTTCCAGCTCGGCAATACGACTCAGCAGTGTTTCCCGCTCCAGCAGCACACGTTCCAGTTCGTAAGACTGATATGTCCTGCCGGCGAAAAAGGCTAGCGCCAGGCAAGCAACCAGGACCAGTAAGCCGACCCAGAGCTTCCATGGCTTATGCTGCCGGACCTGAAACCCGCCATGCAGCTTGCTCAAGGTGTCATTCCCGGCGACTCGAGGCCAGCGGTCTCGTCCAGGCCAAACATCAGGTTCATGTTCTGAATTGCCTGGCCTGCCGCCCCCTTGACCAGGTTATCCTCGACCGACAACACCACATATTTATTGGCGGAGGCAAGATAATGTACCGCCAGCCGGCAAATATTCGCGCCGCGCACACTGCGTGTTTCCGGATGCGATCCAGCAGGCATGACGTCGACGAAAGGTTCGTCACGATAGTAATCTTCGAACAGGGACTGAACCCTGTCCGCTGCCGTGCAGGCGTCCGCGTAAACAGTGGCGTGAATTCCACGAATCATCGGCATTAGATGCGGTGTAAACACGAGGTCGGCATCGGCATCGAGGGTTTGCAGCACTTCGCGGATTTCGGGCAAATGGCGATGACCCTGCACGGCATAAGCCTTAACCGATTCGGTAACTTCACAAAAGGCCGTATCAATGCTGGCCTTGCGGCCCGCACCACTGATGCCCGACTTGCAATCGGCAATGATCGAACGCGGATCGATAAGACGATTGGCGAGCAACGGCAATAGCGCGAGAATTACCGAGGTCGGGTAGCAGCCAGGGTTGGCGACCAGACGCGCGCCACGAATCTTTTCACGATTGAGTTCGGGCAAACCGTATACCGCCTCGGCCACCAGGGCCGGACAGGCATGGGTAGTCCCGTACCATTGTTCCCAGGTAGGGATATGCTTGATTCTGAAATCCGCGGCCAGGTCGATTACTCGAATACCCGCATCGAGCAAGGATTGCGCCTGTTCCATCGCGGTGGTATTGGGTGTTGCAAAAAACACCAGATCGCAATCACGATAACTGTCGACTGCGGGCTCGCTGAAATCCAGTTTTACCAGCCCCCGCAAACTTGGGAAAAGATCCGCCACGGCACTGCCTGCTTTCGAACGTGAAGTGATTTTTTCAAGTATTACCGAAGGGTGCCGCACCAGCAGGCGCATCAATTCCACTCCGGTATATCCCGTGCCACCAATTATTCCGACCTTAATCATTTTATTGTTTGAGTCTAACCGCTAGAATGGACTCAGCATTATACATCTACCCTATTTCGAGACCATTGAAAACTCGCCCAAAGGCCCGCCGAAAAACGGTATCTCAGGCATTTCCCGGAGAATCCCCCTATGATTTGGGTTAAAGCGTTTCACATCATCTTCATGGTCGCCTGGTTTGCCGGTTTGTTTTACCTGCCACGCCTGTTCGTCAACCATGCGATGAGTGAAGAAGAATCCGTCAGGCAGCGCCTGGCATTGATGGAGAAAAAGCTTTACCGGTTCATTACCCCGTGGATGGTGCTGACCATCGGTTTCGGGCTGTGGCTGATGATAGATTACGCCTGGGCCGCCTACGCACACATGTGGTGGCTACAGATCAAGCTGGCGCTGGTCGCCGCGCTCGTCGCTTATCATTTTTACTGTGGAAGCGTCATTCGCGAGCTAGCCGAGGGTCGCAATCAGCGCTCACACGTCTGGTTTCGCTGGTTCAACGAGTTGCCGGTACTGGTATTGTTCGCCGCGGTCATCCTCGCCGTGGTGAAACCGTTTTAATCCATCATCGCTCGTCACACGGTCTCTGCTGCTATTTCCCGCAGTGCAGATGTATCAAAATCAGCAGGTTTAACGGATAGCCAGTCCCTGGCTGCGGCCCTGCGCTGTGCCGTACCTGGCAGATCCCGGATAAGCATTTTGCGCATTCTAGGGATACCCGCTGCTTTGGCGTCGGGTCACTTGCCGACGCGGATAAGGCCTCCCAGACCACGTTCGTCGAGTTTACCGGCATACAACTGACGAATCTGGGCGGCGTCTGAGATGGTAAGCGCCTGTTCCAGCAATTCAGCCAGCTCGCTGTAGCTGAAGGACATGATGACTTTCTTCGCGCGTAACAAGCTACCAACGCTCATCGATAAGCTGTCGATGCCCATGCCAATCAGGGCCATCACGCCGAGCGGATCGCCCGCCAACTCGCCACAAACGCTGACCGGGGTGCCGCTTTTCGCCGCACCTTGCACGATCTGTCGCATTGCTTTTAACACCGCGGGATGCAACGAAGAAAACAGATCGGCGACATTTTCGTTATTGCGATCTACCGCCAGTAGATACTGGGTTAGATCGTTGGTACCGATGGATACGAAATCGATGACCTCGCAGATATCTTCGATCTGGTAAACCGCCGACGGTACCTCAATCATGGCGCCGATTCTGGGCATTGGGATCGGCTGCCCCAACTCTTCTTCGATCTCACCGCGCACACGTTTGATCAGCACCAGGCATTCCAGCAACTCGGTCTTGCCGCTAATCATCGGCAACAGTATTTCCAGGTTATTGACCGCGAAATTGGCACGTATCATCGCGCGCACCTGGGTTACGAAAATCTCGGGATGATCGAGCGTGATGCGGACCCCTCGCCAGCCCAGAAAGGGATTGGCCTCATGGATCGGAAAATAACTGAGCGGTTTGTCACCGCCAACATCGAGCGTACGCAATACCACCGGCATGCCCTTGAAGGTATTCAGTACGTCCCGATAAATCAGGAACTGCTCTTCCTCGCTCGGAAAACGATCGCGAATCTGGAACGGAATTTCGGTGCGATACAGGCCAACGCCCTGCGCACCACTGCGCAGCGAGGGCGTGTAATCCGACATCAGACCCGAATTGACCAGCAGCGTTACCTTGCGTTGATCGGTGGTGATGGCGGGCTGGTTTTTCAGTACCAGTAAATCCTGCTCTATCGCGGCTTCTTCGCGCAAGTATTGACGATACTCGAGCAGAATTGACTTGCTCGGATTGATAAACGCCGAACCGTTATAGCCGTCGACCACCAGCTCGACCCCGTCGAGCTGCTTGACCGGGAGATTGGGCACCCCCATCACCGCCGGAATGCCGAGTGCATGGGCGAGAATCGCAACATGCGAAGAACTGCTGCCATGAGCCGACAAGATGCCGCACAGGCGATCGAGGGGAACATCAGCCAGGTCGGTTGCTGTCACCTCGTCACCAACCAGTACGGTGAACTCGGGGAAATCGATGTCGCCGATGTGCTCGAGCATCAACTTGCGCATCACGCGCAGACCCAGATCCCGTATGTCATTAGCGCGCTCAGCCAGGTAGGAGTCTTCCATCTGGCTAAACACGTGTGCGTGTTGCTCGACCGTATCGCGCCAGCTAGAGGGTGCCCAGGTGCCCTCCTTGATGCTCTGTTCGGTATCGTCGATCAACGAGCCGCCGCTCAGCATTTGTGCATAAGCGATGAATAGCGCGCATTCCTCTTCGGGCAGCGATGCCCGCATCAATTCGGCCTGTTCAGTGAGTTCGTCGCGAACCCGGTGCACCGCCTCGCGGAATCGCTGTAAATCGCCGTCGATGTCAGCGGTTTTCTTATCGGGGACCGAATCGAGGTTAATGCCTCGATTCAGCACCAGTGCGACGCCAATCGCCATCCCCGGCGCACCGGCCACACCCTTGATGATGTGGGTCGCCTTCTCCGTACTGAAACGGTCCTGGCTTTCAGCGCGCTCGATCGAGTTGGCGAGTTGGGCTGCAAGCGTGGTCAAAAAGGCTTCTTCATCTTCGTTGAAGGCCCCTTCGCGGCGCTGCACCGAGATCACTCCCAGCACGGCACGGTGAGCCATGATCGGCACGCCCAGTACAATTGGATAATTGGTTTCACCGGAATGGGGAACCAGCATGAATTTCGGATGTGCCGGCGCATCGACGAGATTCATGGCTTCCGCACGCGCGGCGATGGTACCGATCAGTCCCTGCCCCAGTTTCAGCTTTACGGTACCGATAATATCGGGATTCAAGCCGCTGCAGGCCTGCAATACCAGGGTATCGGGCTTGTCTTTTTGGGTGAGGAAAATGGTACAGGCATTCGCGTTCAAATCACGCGTCAGGCTCTCGGTGATTAACAGCAACGCAGCGCCGATTCCAGGAGCCCGGTTGACCTCCTGGACTATACTTTGCAGCCGGTGAATCATCGAAGGCAAATCATCTCTCCAGGGCTAGCTTATTCAGCGCCAGGCTGCGGCAAGTTCGACTCCAGCTGCGCCAGTGCGCACTGGTAGACGCGGCGTTTGAAAAAAACCACGTTATCGGCTGGATACCAGTAGTCAACCCACTTCCAGTGATCAAACTCCGGCGTCGAAGATACGCTGAGATCAAAGCTGGCCTCGTCTGAATCGAGGCGCAACAGGTACCAGAGCTGTTTTTGACCGATGCAGCGCGGCTCCGAACGCCGCATGAGGCGTTTGGGGAGCTTGTAACGCAGCCAGCTGTCGGTCGCAGCCAACAGCGAAACGTGCTCCGCCCGCAGACCGGTTTCTTCCCACAATTCACGATACATGGCATCCATTGGCTCTTCATCGGGGCTGATGCCCCCTTGCGGAAACTGCCAGGCGTCCTGCCCGACCCGGCGCGCCCACATCACCTGACCCTCCGGGTTACACAGGATGATCCCGACGTTCGCACGGTAACCATCTGTATCAATCATTTCGCCACTCACCATAAATCGTTTAGAATCTCGTCCGCCCATTCTGACATAGACGTTCCAAACCCAGCAAGCGACGACTCCGGATACCCAACATGACACTGGCAATATTTGATCTAGACCACACCCTGATAAATGGTGATAGCGATCATCTGTGGGGCGAATACATGGTTGAAAACGGTATCGTTGACAAACAGGCCTATCGACAACGAAACGACGTTTTTTACCAGGACTACCAACGCGGCACTCTGGATAACGATGAATACCTGGCCTTCGCGCTGGAACCCCTGACGCATTACAGCATCGACAAATTACACGCGTGGCGCGCGGATTACGTGGAAAAATGGATAAGGCCCCTGATCGCGCCCGGCACCACCCGATTGCTCGACGAGCATCGCGAGCGCAATCACCATCTAATGATCATCAGTGCGACCAATTTGTTCGTCAGCGAGCCGATCGCACACATGCTGGGGGTGACTACGATACTTGCGACCGAGCCGGAAATCATCGCTAACCGATATAGCGGACGCTTCCTCGGCACGCCGACTTACCAGCAGGGCAAGGTGACCGTACTCAAGGAATGGATCGCCAGCAATAACCATGACCTGGTCGGCGCATACTTCTACAGCGATTCACTCAATGATCTGGCGTTACTGGAACAGGTTGACAATCCAGTCACGGTGAATCCGGACGACGACCTCAAGGCCATCGCCGAGGCGCGCGCCTGGAAGATTATCGATCTCGGCTGAATCGAGGTTCCCCCGGGGCAACTCATTACCTGCACCAGGTAGCTTTTTCGCGCCGCGTGGAGCCGCTGGCCCGCACCATTCAGTCTAGGCCTTAGGCAGCGTAACGCCCTTTTGGCCCTGGTATTTACCGCCACGATCCTTGTAGGAAATTTCGCAGACTTCGTCGGATTCATAAAACAACATCTGGGCAACACCTTCATTGGCATAAATTTTTGCCGGCAAAGGTGTCGTGTTGGAAAATTCGAGCGTCACATGCCCTTCCCACTCGGGCTCCAGCGGAGTGACATTGACGATAATACCGCAGCGGGCATAAGTAGACTTGCCCAGGCAAATGGTTAACACGCTGCGTGGAATACGGAAATACTCAACGGTGCGCGCCAGGGCAAATGAGTTCGGCGGAATAATGCAGACATCCGACTGGATGTCGACAAAACTGTCGTCGGAGAAGTTTTTCGGATCGACGATAGCCGAGTTGATGTTGGTGAAGATCTTGAATTCGTCGGCACAACGCACATCGTAGCCATAGCTCGAAGTACCATAGGAAATGATACGCCCACTCGCCGATTCACGGATCTGCCCGGGCTCAAAGGGCTCGATCATGCCTTCCGCTGCCGCCATGCGACGAATCCAGCGGTCCGATTTAATAGTCATGCGATTTACTCATCCGATTTATTCAGGCGTTGCGCAAAAGGCGCAGTATATCCGCTCCCGGGGATCGACGTCGATGCCGATTAGGGCGAATGCCACCAGTAGTGTATTCGTTTATATGTCAACCCCCTGAAAATGCGCATGTAGCGCATCGCTGAGCACCCTGACCCTTCCCGCCACCAGCCGGCCTGGCGGATACACGGCGTACATCCCCGCCTCCGGGGGCACAAATTTTGTCAGGATCGGAACCAGTTGACCGCTATCGATATAGCTCTGCACCAAAGCCAGAGGGCCGCTGACTATCGCCTGCCCATAACTGGCCACCGCCGCAAGGAATTCACCGTTGTTCGCACTCAAACGGTATTTCATGCGTGGGCTGACCCGCTTGCCATCGCGCTGATAAGACCACTGCCGTCCTACGCTGACATTGCTGTATACCAGCACCTCGTGATCAACCAGCTCCGACGGATGTTGGGGCTCGCCATTCACTCGCAAATACTCGGGGCTGGCACAGACGGCGAAGTGCACGTTGGCCAGCTTGCGGGCAATCAGTGAAGAGTCCTCGAGCTCACCGATGCGTATCGCCAGATCGATATTCTCTTTGATCAGATCCTGTCGACGATCGTTCAGATCGACCTCGATGCTAATTTCAGGGTGGCGCAGCAGAAATTGACTAAGCGGTTGCGCCAGTCGACTCACGCCAAACCCCAATGGCAGCGCCAGTCGAATGCGACCCGAAATCGCAGTCTGGCCATGGGCAACGGATAACTCGGCATCCTGCATATCAGAGATCAACTGGGTCGCTCGCCGGTAAAACTCGCGCCCCGCATCGGTGACGGCTTGACGCCGGGTGGTTCGTTGCAGCAACTGCACGCCGAGCCGGCGCTCGAGTTCGCTGACGCGCCGGCTGACCATCGACTTGGCAATGCCCAGCTTGTCTGCGGCGTTGCCGAATCCCCGGTAATCGACGACGGCAACATAGGCCTCAAGTTCTTCAAAGCGATTCATATTGTTCTCATATTAGCAATTATATTTTACAAAATTAGGTATTTATTGATTTTTTGGAACAACAATAATAACTCCACTCAAACTTGACAGGCAAACAAAATGCATTCAAAAACTTTATCCAACCTTTCGCTACTGGCGGGGCGCGCGATGCTTGCGGCCATGTTCATCAGCGCTGGTTTCAGCAAGATCGGCGCCTATGCAGGTACCCAGGCCTACATGGAATCGGTCGGGGTACCCGGCCTGCTGCTACCCGCGGTAATCGCGCTCGAAATCGTCGGTGGCTTCGCGGTTCTCGCTGGGATACAAACCAGCATCACCGCACTGCTGCTGGCGGGGTTTACCCTCGTTGCAACGATTATTTTTCACAGCGATTTCAGCCAACAGATACAAACCATCATGTTCTCCAAAAACATCGCGATCACCGGCGCCTTCCTGCTGCTGTATGCACATGGCCCGGGAGACTGGTCGATTAAATTCGGCAGCAGAGTACGGAGGGCCACGGCATGAAGCAATCCACTCGAATCCTGCGGCTTGACGCCAGTGCCAGTCCCGCCGAGTCGAGCAGCCGTGGCCTCGGGGATGAATTAGTCGAGCGTATCATGCGACACAACCCGGACAGCGCAATCCGCCAAAGGGATCTGAATCGCGAGGCCCAGTTCATCGACGCCCACTGGATCGAAGCCAATTTAAGTGCAAACGACGCGCGCAGCGCAGAGGCAACGCAACGCCTGGCATATTCGGATGAACTGATTGCTGAACTGCAGTGGGCAGATCACCTTCTGATAACCACGCCGATGTACAACTTCAGCGTGCCGGCAACGCTGAAAGCCTGGATCGATCAGGTATGCCGTGCCGGTATCACTTTCCGCTACACTGCAAATGGCCCAGAGGGATTGCTTCGCGGTAAGCGCGCTGATATCGTCATCACCACCGGTGGCGTCCCGGTCAACAGCCCGGTTGATTTTGCCAGTGGCTATTTGCGCCAGGTGATGGCATTTATTGGCATTGACGAGGTTGATATCATCGCTGCAGACGGCATGAATCAGAACGGTGAGCAAAGTGTCGCGCGCGCGCTGCAGCAAATCGAACGGCGCTACCCTGCCCTTGCCGCATGAGATCGAAATATGAACACTCGCACGGTTGAAAAAGTCATCAATGGCCAGCCCACAAGCGATGGCGCAGGCGTCGAACTGGTGCGCATGATAGGCCAACCGGGGTTGATGGATCTCGATCCTTTTCTGCTGCTCGACGCGTTCCGCTCGGACAACCCGAATGACTACCTCGCCGGTTTCCCAGAGCATCCGCATCGAGGATTCGAAACGGTTACCTATCTGCTCAATGGGCGCATGCGGCATCGTGACAACGCCGGTAACGAGGGTGTCATCGAGCCTGGCGGCATACAGTGGATGACCGCCGGTCGTGGCATCGTGCATTCCGAAATGCCGGAGCAGGAAAATGGCCTGATGGCCGGATTCCAGCTGTGGATCAACTTGCCGGCGGCACACAAGATGTCGGCTCCAGCCTACCAGGAGCATGACGCAGCGCAGATTCCTCTGGAAACGCGCAGCGGCACGCAGATCAGGGTGATCAGCGGTAAAACCTCCCAGGGGACGATCGGCCCCGTGGTGCAGCCATTGACCGACCCGCTTTACCTCGATGTTACGCTCGCACCCGGCATAGAATTCGAAGAAACCCTGGCAGCGCAGCATAACGCTTTTATCCAGGTCATCGAGGGTGTGGTTTCTCTGCAGGCCGGCGATCAGTCCCGTGTTCAGTTAGGGCGAGACCAACTCGCGGTGCTCGGTAAAGGGGAACGTGTCGTCGTGCACAATGAAGACCAGGCGAGCCGCTTTCTGCTGGTAGCCGGCAAGCCACTGAACGAGCCCGTGGCCCGTGCCGGTCCTTTCGTGATGAACACAGAGGCCGAATTACGACAGGCTTTCAGCGATTACCAGCGTGGTGATTTTTGACCCTGCCCGATTTCCCCTACCTCAATACCAGCTATCACTGTCGTCCCCGCAAAAGCGGGGACCTTGCAAAGTAATGACATCATACCGCGGCTGGAACACCGACTGCTGCAAACACCCCCGTAAACCCATCAAATACGTTCAGCTTCGCCTGTAAGGGTGGCAATGTTTCAAGATTCCCGCTTACGCGGGAATGACAATCGGGTTTTAAGACCGTCCAGCGGGCGTTCGCCAGGTGTACATCAGGTGTTCTGGATGACGATATTGGGGAAGGCAGACGAGTGATCGCGCGCCTTGTTGGCCAGCCGGGCCGCGGTTTTGCGCGCGATACTGCGATAGATTCCGCTGATCTGGCTGTCCTGCATCGCCGCCACGGTCGGATATCCACTGTCGGATTGCTCACGAATGCGTATATCCAGCGGCAACGCGCCAAGCAGGTCGACGCCATGGTCTGCAGACATACGGGCGCCACCACCCTCACCGAAGATGTGCTCGGCGTGTCCACACTGACTGCAAATATGAATACTCATGTTCTCGATGATACCAAGCACTGGCACTTCGACTTTCTCGAACATTTTCAGGCCCTTGCGCGCATCCAGCAAAGCAATGTCCTGTGGCGTGGTGACAATGACCGCACCGCTCACCGGAATTCGCTGCGCCAGGGTCAGCTGGATATCCCCGGTGCCCGGTGGTAAATCGACGATCAGGTAATCGACACCGCTCCAGTGCGTGTCGTTGAGTAATTGTTCCAGCGCCTGGGTGACCATCGGCCCACGCCAGATCATCGGCGTGTCTTCCTCGATCAGGTAACCGATCGACATCGACTGAATGCCATGACCCACCATCGGTTCGAGGCTCTTGCCGTCAGCCGACTCCGGCTGCCCCTGGCAACCCAGCATGCGCGGAATACTCGGACCATAGATATCCGCATCGAGTATGCCAACGGTAGCGCCCTCGGCCTGCAACGCCAATGCCAGGTTGACCGCCGTGGTGGATTTACCGACGCCACCCTTGCCCGATGCCACCGCAATTATATTCTTGATGCCGACCAGCGGTTTGAGATTCTGCTGCACCGCGTGCGACTTGATCTGGCTCGTCACCTTGACCTCGACGCTGCCCATGCCGTCAATAGCAGACACGGCAGTGCGGACTTGCTGGATTAGTTCCTCGAAATACCCGGCCGCGGGATAACCCAGCTGAATTTCAATGTTGCAGCCGTCGCCATCAAGTTCTATCGACTTGACCGCCTTGCTGCTGACCAGGTCAACTTCCGAGTTGGTGTCAATGATTTGCGCTAACCGCGCTTCAATCTGTGATTTATCAATCGCCATGGGTTTCCAACGGGTTTTCAGGTTATGGATTCGAGCGCGCATTTTACCCGAGCCGGCCGCAATATATCACATAGTTTTTATGTGCGTGCTCACCATGCCCAGGCAACCCGCCGTCAGGAATGCGGCAATGCGGGCAATACCCACCCGGCTGCGGCTCTATTCCGGGACCAGCTGGCTAGCCTGCCGAAATGAGGTCGGAAGCCCTCCCCACAAGGCCATCGACAGCGGGCTGAAAAGCCGATTATTACCTTGCTAGAGTGCAGGCCCAGCACCTAAAATACGCTGCTTTACCCAGGTCAGCCACTCATGAGCCCCAAACCCCGTCAGATCGTGGTCACCAGTGCGTTACCCTATGCAAACGGCCCGATACACATCGGCCACATGCTCGAGTACGTGCAAACGGATATCTGGGTGCGCTTTCAGAAATTGCGCGGGCACGAATGCATTTACGTCTGCGCGGACGATGCACACGGCACCCCTATCATGCTGCGCGCCCAGGCGGAAGGCATCAGTCCCGAAGCGCTGATCGAACGCATGCACAAGGAACACCTGCAGGATTTCACGGATTTCGGAGTCGCCTTCGACAATTACTACAGCACCCACTCCGCAGAAAATCGCCATTTCGCCGAAACCATATATACCCGCCTGCGCGATGCCGGGCACATCCGCACCCGGGTCATCAAGCAGGCCTACGATCCAAAAGCTGAAATGTTCCTGCCCGATCGCTTCATCAAGGGTGAATGCCCCAACTGCGGTGCCGGCGACCAGTATGGCGACAATTGTGAGAACTGCGGCGCTACCTACGCGCCCACCGATCTCAAAAACCCGATCTCGGTGGTCAGCGGCGAAACACCGATTGAGAAGGATTCGGAGCAATACTTCTTCAAGCTGGAAGACTTCGAAGACATGCTGAAGAGCTGGACCCGCGCCGGTCACATTCAGACCGAAATCGCCAACAAAATGGATGAGTGGCTGGACGAAGGACTGAAAGACTGGGACATCTCGCGCAACGCGCCTTACTGGGGATTCGAAATTCCGGATGCGCCAGGCAAGTATTTTTACGTGTGGCTCGACGCGCCTATCGGTTACATGGCCAGCTTTAAACACTGGTGCACGCGGAGCGGCCATGACTTCGATACCTACTGGAACGAGGACAGTGTAACCGAGCTGTATCACTTCATCGGCAAGGACATCGCCCGTTTCCACACGCTGTTCTGGCCGGCGATGCTGCACGGCGCCGGATATCGCAAACCCAGTGCGGTCTACTGTCACGGATTCCTGACCGTAGATGGCCAGAAGATGTCCAAGTCGCGCGGCACCTTTATCATGGCGCGCACCTACCTCGACCACCTTAATCCTGAATACCTGCGATATTACTTCGCCGCAAAACTCGGTCCAGGAGTCGATGACATCGATCTCAGCCTCGAAGATTTCAGCGCCCGCGTCAATTCTGACCTGGTCGGCAAACTGGTCAATATCGCGAGCCGCTGCGCCGGATTCATCAATAAACGTTTCGACGGCAATCTCGGCGCGACGCTATCCAGCGACAGCTTGAATCAGCAATACCTGGAGACCGCAGAGACCATCGCCACTTACTACGAAAAGCGCGAATTTGGCAAAGCCATGCGCGATATCATGGCGCTGGCCGACAAGGTCAACCAGTACATCGATGAAAAACAGCCCTGGGTTGTTATCAAGGACGAAGCGCGCAGCAGCGAGGTTCAGGATATTTGCACCATCGGCCTTAACTGTTTTCGTCAGCTGGTGATTTTTCTGAAGCCAGTATTGCCGAATCTCGCAGCGAAGGCAGAAGAGTTCCTCAACGTTGCAAACCTCACCTGGGCAGATCTGGACAACAACCTGCTAGACCACTCCATCAACCGTTTCAACCCGCTGATGACACGCATCGAACCGGCATCCATCGAACGCATGATCGAGACCACCAGGGAGGATCTCATCGCCGAACAAAAGATCCAGCAGGGACCCCAGGACCCGACCTTCGAGGCGATTGCGCCACAGATCGACTACGACGATTTCGCCAGGATGGATCTGCGAGTCGCCCTTATCGTGGAGGCGAGGCGCGTCGAAAAATCCGACAAGTTATTGCAACTGACCCTCGATATCGGCGGTGAAACCCGCAATGTATTTGCGGGCCTTAGCAACGCCTATCGTCCCGAGGACCTGGAAGGCAAATTGACCATCATGGTAGCTAACCTCGCACCTCGTAAAATGCGCTTCGGCATATCTCAAGGCATGGTGCTGGCGGCCGGCGGCGGGGAGACCGACCTGTTTATTTTGCATCCGGATACGGGTGCGAAACCGGGCATGCGGGTCAGTTAATTGCATTACCGCCTGTTTGCAGTTGTTTTCACCCTGTTGCTGACGTTCGCCGTACCCGCGTCGGCCGTCGACTCCAAGGGAATATACAAGCTCAATCAGGACCGCGTATTCCAGGTGCGCGTGCTCAACCGCGAGACCGGCAAGAAATCGAGCATCGGCTCGGGCTTCATCGTTGGCGACGGTCATCAACTCGCCACTAATTACCACGTTATCAGCCAGGTCATCCTCGAACCCGAACTGTTTTACATTTCCTACCTCGGCAATGACGGCGCGGAAGGCGAACTGAGGTTGCAGGCACTGGATGTCGCCCACGATCTCGCCCTGCTGGCTGCCGAGCAGGCACTCGGGGAGGCCATCGAAATGAGCCCGTTGCCACCGCGCGGCGCGCCGATCTTCGCCATGGGCAATCCCCTCGATCTCGGCCTCAATATCGCGGTCGGCACCAACGGTGGCATTCTCAATCAGACCGACGACAGTCGCATTCTGTTTTCCGGCAGCCTCAACCCGGGCATGAGTGGCGGTCCGACCTTCAATGAAAGTGGGCAAGCCATCGGCATCAATGTTGCGACCGCACGCAACAATATCAGCTTTATCGTGCCGTCGCGTTTCCTGACGGATTTGATCAACCGTGCCAGCAACGCGGAGTTCGCCGATAATGTCGATTTGAAAGCGGAAGTCGCGCGCCAGGTACTGGCTTATGAAAATCATTATATCGAACAATTGCTGGCCACAGACTGGTCGAGCCTGAACTTGCGTCAGTTCCAGTTACCCGGAGTAATTTCGCCAACAGTTCGCTGCTGGGACAACAGCTCGAAACTAAGCGCCGTGGCACGTTACAAGCGCTACCAGATCCGTTGCGCCAACCAGAATCACGTTTACCTCGACGCGGATAATAACTTCGTCGGCAGGTTGATCTACGAGTATTACTGGCTCGAGTCCGATGAACTCAATGCGATCCAGTTTTACAACCTTTACGAAAGCCTCAACAAGGACCAGGTAGACTCGAAACCAGGGCGCGATATCGCCACCAATTTCAACTGCGAAACCTGGTTTATCAACGTGTCATCACAGCAAATGAAAAGCAATCTCTGCCGACGCGAGTACCTCGAATACCCGGGAATGAGCGACGTGTTGTTTACCGCGGCGCTGACCGGGCATGCGAATAAGGGTTTCTTTGTAACCCTGATCCTGACCGGGGTCGATTTTGATTCGACTTTGCCACTGATTCAGCGGTTTCTGGAGACTACTGAATGGACGCCCTGATCATCGAAATCAACGCGCGTGGCCTGCATCGATACGAGGTGATCAGTAAGGGCACGACGACCATCGGACGGGCGCTGGATAACGATATCATCCTGTCCGATCCAACCGTGGCGCCACATCACCTGCAGGTCGTGCAACATGCCGACGATTCGATAGAACTGATCAATCTCGCCAGCATCAACCCAACCCAACTCGATCGCCAGGTCATCGATACCCTGGTGATCGAAAAATTACCGGTAGCACTGGAGATAGGTCGCGTGCAGGCAACCCTGCTGTCGCGCGACCAGCCGGTCGCAGCGACCCGCCCGCTCGCCGGAAACCGCGGTCACAGGCACCCCTTCGGCCACGCTTACTGGGCACTACTGCTGGTGCTGGCCTGTCTGCTGGTCAGTGGCCTGGACTTTTTCCTGTCCTCCTACAACAGCTTCAAGTGGGGTGATTTGCTAAAACACCTGCTGCACGAGACGATACTGACCATCGGCGGCTTTGTACTGGCGCTATCGATACTCGAGCGGTTGCTGGTAAATCGCTGGGAAATCAGGCTGCTGCTAACCTCGGTGTGTCTGATGTTTCTGCTATACACGTCGTTCATGTGGTTTGCCGATGGCCTGGATTACCTGCTTTCGGCAAGCTGGCCGAGTGGCCTGTTGTACTTCGGCTGGTATCTCGTCATGGTGCCGGCGGCGATCGCCCTCTACCTCATCCACGTTTCACATTTGACGCGCGAGCGCAGCCTCCTGCTCGCATTGCTGATCGCAAGCCCGCTCGCGCTGCCGTCAATTTTGCAGAGTTCGCAGATGCAGCTGCTGTTCGATAATTTCAGCCCAACAGCCAGCTACCATAACAAACTCAGCTATTTCAACTGGCACCTGCGCGAGTCCGTCGACATCGAGCGCTTCATCGAACAGGCGAGAAAGCTGGAACCCGGTGCCGCTGCTGACTGATGCTCCATATCTGCAGGGCGCTTGATCTATTGGCATATTTAATAAAGACCTCAGTTATATTCGGTATTTTAAAAGGTTGCCAGGCTTTATAATCCCGCCATGCCAGAATACCTGTTACTTTTAATCGGCACCGTGTTCGTCAACAACATCGTGTTGGTGAAGTTCCTCGGGCTATGCCCCTTCATGGGCGTATCGCGCAAAGTCGAAACGGCCATAGGCATGAGCGCCGCCACCACCTTCGTGCTGACCCTGTCGGCAATACTGAGCTATCTGATCAACAGCTGGGTGCTGGCACCGCTCGACCTCGAGTACCTGCGCACCATCGCCTTTATCATCGCAATCGCCGCTGTCGTCAACTTCACCGAAATGGTGGTGCACAAAACCAGCCCGCTGCTGTACAACGTGCTCGGGATATTCCTGCCGCTGATCACCACCAACTGCGCGGTCCTGGGCGTCGCCCTGATCAACGTGCAGGAACAGAACAGCTTCATCGAATCGGTAATTTACGGTTTCGGCGCAGCACTGGGATTTTCTCTGGTGCTAATCCTGTTCGCGGCCATGCGTGAACGTATCAATGTCGCCGACGTGCCCGCGCCCTTCAAGGGTTCGGCCATCGGTTTGATCACCGCGGGCTTGATGTCCCTTGCCTTCATGGGTCTCGCCGGACTGGTCAAGGTCTAGTGCCCTTTCAACCTGATAACTACGGTTTCAGCGATCCTGTGGTGTTCCGCAAAAAGGCGCGGTGCGCAGGCACGCTAACTGAACTCGCAACTGGCAGGTTGAAAGAGCACTAATGCTGCTCGCGATTATCACCATCAGCCTGATGGCGGGGCTATTTGGCCTGATTCTCGGCTACGCCGCGATTCGCTTCAAGGTCGAGGGCAATCCGATCGTCGATCAAATCGATGCATTGCTGCCGCAAACCCAGTGCGGCCAATGCACCTACCCGGGTTGCCGACCCTATGCCGAAGCCATCGCCAACGGCGAAGCGCCGATCAATCAGTGCCCGCCCGGCGGCCAGGCAACCATTGTTGCGCTCGCCGACCTGCTCGACACCGAGGTACTCGAACTCAATGCCGAGCATGGTGAACACGTCGAGGTACCGCTGATCGCCGTGATCGACGAGCAAATCTGCATCGGCTGCACGCTGTGCATCCAGGCCTGCCCGGTTGACGCGATACTCGGTTCGGCGAAGCACATGCACACTGTTATCGCCGACGAGTGCACGGGCTGCAAGTTATGCCTGCCACCCTGCCCGGTCGACTGCATCGACATGATACCGATCGAACAGACCATCGACGACTGGAAGTGGACGCTCCCAAAACCAGTCGAACCAGGCTCATCGTGGTCCAGCGCTGATGCGTGATCTCCACCACTTTCATGGCGGTATGCGATTGCCAGGGCATAAAAACGAGTCCCTGGTCCGGGACTTGCAACAGGCGAGCCTGCCGGCGCAACTATTGCTGCCGCTGAAGCAACATATCGGTGAATACAACAAGCCATTGGTGGACATCGGCGACCGCGTCCGCAAGGGACAGGTGATCGCTGCCAACCCGGCGCTAATCTGCGCGCCCGTGCACGCCCCGACTTCGGGCACGATTTCAGCGATCGCCAAATTCCCGGTCGCGCATCCATCCGGACAGGCCGATACCTGTATCGTGATCGATGTCGATGGTGAGGATGAAGCCGCTACCGCGGTCCTGCCCGACCTGCAGCAACTCGATGCGCAGCAGATGGTCGAGCTGATCAGCCGTGCCGGCATCGTCGGCCTCGGCGGTGCGGCGTTTCCGACCTCGGCGAAGCTGGCGCGCGGCAACATGAACGGCATCGACACACTGATTATCAACGGTGTCGAGTGCGAACCCTATATCACCTGCGACGATATTTTGATGCGCACCTCGGCAGCCGAAGTGCTGCGCGGCACCGGTTACCTGCAACGTATCCTGCAGCCGCGATCAACGCTGATCGGCATCGAGGACAACAAGCCCGAAGCCATCAGGGCGATGACTGCGGCGCTTGCACAAGCCGGTCTCGCACAAACTGAAATCGTCGCAATCCCGACGATTTACCCGTCCGGTGGCGAAAAGCAGTTGATCCAGATCCTGACGGGCAAGGAAGTGCCGCACGGCCAGCTGGCCTTCGATATCGGCCTGTTCTGTCAGAACGTGGGAACCTGTGTCGCCATCACGCGAGCACTCGAACAGGACCAGCCACTGATATCACGCGTTGTTACGGTCAGTGGTGATAACATTCGCCAGCCGGGTAACTGGGAAGTGGCCCTCGGTACCCCGATTCGACATCTGCTCGAGTTGGCCGGGGGTTACCTGCACGGCACTACTGCGCATCTCGTCATGGGTGGTCCGATGATGGGGTTTTCGCTGGCGAGCGATCAGGTGCCGATCGTCAAGGCCAGCAATAATATTCTGGTGATGCGCGAGCAAACCATCCCGCATAGCCCGGGCTTCCACGACGAATGCATTCGATGCAGCAAGTGCACCGAAGTCTGCCCGGCCAGCCTGTTGCCGCAGCAACTCTACTGGCATGCACGCGCCCGGGCCTACGACCGTACCCAGGAATTCCACCTGTTCGACTGCATCGAATGCGGTTGCTGCTCGGCAGTCTGCCCGAGCGGAATTCCATTAGTACAATATTATCGCGCCGCCAAGAGTGAAATTCGCGCGGCACAGCAGGCACAGGTCAAATCGGATCGCGCGAGGCTGCGTTTCGAGTTTCGCGAACGCCGGTTGCAACTGAAGAAACAACAGGAAGAGGAACGCCGCCGCCTGAAGCGCGCGGCACTGCAGCAGAAGACCGCTAAAGCAGGTGAAGATACCGCCAGCGTTGCCGACCCGGTGCAGGCGGCGCTCGAGCGAGTCAAGGCGCGCAAGCAGGCTTTACAGGAAGAATCATCGTGACCAGCCTGTTCGTCTCCTCGCCTTATGTCGCTCCCGCCAATTCACTGAAACGACTGATGATCCAGGTCATCGTCGCGTTGCTACCCGGCACGCTGACCTATGCCTGGTATTTTGGCCCCGGCGTGCTGATCAACATCGCGCTGGCCTGTTTGTTTGCATTGATGTTCGAGGCCGCAATTCTGAAGTTGCGCGCCAGACCGGTCATGGCGCATCTCGGCGACTACAGTGCGATTGTCGCCGCCTGGCTGTTTGCATTATGCCTGCCGATGCATTCGCCCTGGTGGCTGGTGCTGGTCGGTATCGGCTTCACCATGATCGCCGGCAAACACGTCTATGGTGGTCTCGGCTTCAATCCGTTCAACCCGGCGATGGTCGGCTACGTCGTATTGTTGATTTCGTTCCCGCGCGAAATGACGACCTGGTATTTACCCGGGTCTGTCAGCGGCGACACGCTCACGCTCGGCGAGTCGCTCGCTTACAGCTTCGGCACAGCGGATATACAGCAATGGGATGCGTTGAGCTCGGCGACACCACTGGATCAGGTCAAGACCGGTGTCGGGCAACAGATTGCAATCAGCGAGATTCGCCTGTCACCCCTGTTCGGGCAACTCGCCGGCAAGGGCTGGGAATGGACCAGCCTGGCGTGGTTTGCCGGCGGCCTGTGGCTGCTGGTGACGCGCACGATTCGCTGGCATATACCCGTGGCATTGCTGCTCGGCGTAATGTCGATGGCAACGCTGTTTTACCTGGCCGACATGGAAAGCTATGCCTCGCCGTTGTTTCACCTGCTGTCCGGAGCGGTCATCATCGGTGCGTTTTTTATCGCCACCGACCCGGTCACCGCAGCGACCACCGATCGTGGGCGCATAGTTTATGGCTTGATGATCGGCTGCCTGATCTACGTGATTCGAGTCTGGGGCGGCTATCCGGACGGCGTGGCGTTTGCGGTATTGCTGGCAAATATGTGCGTACCTTTCATCGACTACTACACCCAACCGCGCGTCTACGGCGAACAATGATTGCGCTCAACCGTCGCCAGATCCTCATTTCGGGAGCATTCCTGTGGTTGTTCGCGGTCGTCGGCACCACGCTAGTCGCGTTCACCGAGTATAATACCAGCAGCGCTATCGCCGAGAATGAGCGCCAATTGTTGCTGCGCAACCTTTACGCGCTGCTGCCACGGGACCAACTCGACAACGACATCGCTACCGATACTCTCAGCCTGCCCGCCTCACCACTGCTCGGCACCGACACGGCAACGCTCGCCTACCGCGCGCGGCGTGCCGGCGAACCGGTCGCGGCGGTATTCAACAGCATCGCGCCTAACGGTTACAATGGCCGAATTCACCTGCTGGTCGGTGTCTATGTCGACGGCAGTCTGGCTGGCGTGCGCGTTGTCAACCACATCGAAACGCCGGGCCTAGGGGACGCGGTGGAGATTCGCAAATCACCCTGGATAAAGAGCTTCGATGGCAAGTCACTGGACAATCCCGGGGAAAGTGGCTGGCGCGTGAAACGCGATGGAGGCGAGTTCGACCAGTTTACCGGAGCCACCATTACGCCGCGCGCGGTGGTCGAGGCGGTGCACAATACCCTGCTTTACTATCAACAAAACGCTGATATGATTTTTGAATAAATGACCATGCAAAGCGAAATTACCCGTAACGGACTGTGGAGCAACAATGTTGCGCTGGTGCAATTGCTCGGGCTGTGCCCGCTGCTGGCGGTGACCAGCACGGTGATCAACGGCCTCGGGCTCGGCATTGCGACGCTGATCACCCTGGTGCTATCGAACTCGATCGTCTCGCTGATCCGAGGCTTCGTGCGCAACGAAGTACGTTTACCCGTGTTCGTGCTGATCATCGCGTCGGTGGTCACTATTATCGAACTGAGCATGAAGGCCATGTTCTACGAACTTTACCTTGTGCTCGGTATTTTCATACCACTGATCGTCACCAACTGCGCCATCATCGGGCGTGCCGAGGGTTTCGCCTCGCGCAACCCGGTCGGACCCGCCGCACTCGATGGCTTGATGATGGGCCTGGGCTTTCTGCTGGTGCTGGTACTGCTCGGCGGCATGCGTGAACTCATCGGCTTCGGCACCCTGTTTGCGCACGCCGAACTGATGTTCGGTGACGGCGCCAAATCGCTGATGCTGGAAATCGATCCTGATTACCCCGGCTTCCTGCTGGCGGTGCTACCGCCAGGCGCCTTTTTCGGGCTGGCAATATTGATCGTCGCCAAAAACTGGTTCGACCTGCGGCCAGCGGCGCAGCGACAACCCACCCCGGCGGTAGCGGAATCTGCATGAACCGCGGCAAACGACAGGAAATCTTCGAACGCCTGCGAGCGCACATCGAAAACCCACGCTCCGACCTCGAGTATCGCTCCAATTTTGAACTTCTGATTGCGGTGCTGCTGTCGGCGCAGGCAACCGACATCAGCGTCAACAAGGCAACCGCCAAACTTTACCGGGTCGCCAGTACCCCACAACAAATGCTTGCGCTCGGCGAGGACGGTGTGCGCGAACACATCAAGACTATCGGCCTGTTCAATGCCAAGGCCAAAAACGTCATCGCAACCAGCCAGATTCTACTTGATCAGTACGGCGGAGAAGTGCCGGAAGATCGTGCCGCGCTTGAAGCCCTGCCTGGTGTGGGTAGAAAAACTGCGAATGTGGTTTTGAATATCGCCTTCGGCCATCCCACCATCGCGGTTGATACGCATATTTTTCGTGTCTGCAACCGCAGCGGGATGGCACCCGGAAAAAATGTGCTCGAGGTAGAGCAACGACTGCTCAAGTTTGTTCCCGACGAATTCAAATTGCACGCCCACCACTGGCTGATCCTGCACGGCCGCTACACCTGTGTCGCGCGCAAGCCGCGCTGCGCCAGCTGCGTGATCGAGGATCTGTGCGAATACCGGCACAAGACCAGCGACGAGGTCTCGTAGACATGTTCCAGTCGCGCGACGAGGTGCGCCAGGTTTACCTGACGGTGTGGCGCAAGCTACAGCAAGATCAATTACTCGAACCCATGGAAGCGCTGATTGCCGCCGTCATCGAAATTCACCCCGAGTATCACGCTCTGCTCGAGGATGGTGAAGCCGCGGCACAAAATGATTTCACGCCAGAGCAGGGTCAGACCAATCCCTTTCTGCACATGGGCATGCACATCGCCCTGCGCGAACAGGCAGACTGTAATCGCCCTCCCGGTATGCAGCCACTTTATCAAAAGCTGAGCGCGCGCAAGGGTCGGCACGAGGCCGAACACGCGATGATGGAATGCCTCGGTCAGGCGCTGTGGCAGGCACAACGTGACGCCACGGAACCGGACCTGCTGGCCTATCTCGACTGCCTGAAAAAGTTATAGCCGGCGGATTTACCTGACCCCGATTCGCCTATAAGCTAGCACGCTCTTTCCAGAAGATATCCCATCGAAAGAGCATCCGGCTCCCTGGCCACTGCCGGCACAGTTATTGCAGAGGATCAAGGCATGAACACGAATAGTGACATCGAAATGAATGTGGGCGAAGCCAGTATCAAACTGCTCGAAGCCTATGGCGTGGATACTGTCTTCGGCATTCCGGGAGTGCACACGCTGGAATTCTGCAGGGGATTGAATCAAAGCTCGATTCAACACGTTCAGGCGCGCAACGAGCAGGGTGCCGGTTTCATGGCGGATGGCTACGCACGCGTGTCGGGCAGACCCGGCGTCGCGCTGCTGATTTCAGGGCCCGGTGTTACCAACGCGGCAACCGCCATGGGCCAGGCCTACGCGGATAGCATACCCATGCTGGTGCTATCGGCCGATGCGGCAAGCCACACACTGGGTAAGGGTTGGGGAGCTCTGCATGAAGTGACGAGTCTGACCGCTACGACCGCTCCACTGACTGCATTTTCGGCCACCGCGATGACGCCCGAGGAAGTCCCGGCCCTGCTCGCCCGGGCATTCTCGGTATTTTGCAGCCAACGTCCGCGCCCGGTACACATCGCAATTCCGATCGACGTACTGGAGATGCCCGCAAGCGGTAACTGGGAAGCGATCGATCTACCGCAACGCCCTGTACCGACCAGCAAAAAAATAGAGCGTGCCTGCGAACTGTTGCGTACGGCAACGCGCCCGATGATTTTCGTCGGTGGTGGCGCTGCGCTTGCAGGCGAAGCGATTCACGAGATCGCCGAAAGACTCGGCGCCCCCGTCATCAGTAGCATTGCCGGCAAGGGCATCGTGCCGGGAACACATCCGTTATCGCTTGGCGGTGGGGTAGTGCGTACCGAGGTTCTGCAATACGTCAAGCAGGCCGACGTGGTACTTGCCGTCGGCACCGAATTATCCGAGGTCGACTGCTTCGGCGGAACGCTCGAAATCAACGGCAAAATCATTCGTGTCGACATTGATAGTTATAAAATGAATGATCGCTTCCCGGCCGAAGTTGCCGTATTAGGGGCTGCAAAATCGAGTTGTGAAGCCATCGCAGCAGCGCTTGGTGACGTCAGCCCACGTGTCGGAACCGCAGCCGAAGTGGCGGCGATAAAGCAGCAGTTCAGGACCCATTTGAGCGCCAGCGAAGTGCGCCATTGCATGGTCCTCGAGCTGCTACGCGAAACACTGCCCGCCGATACCATCGTCATGGCTGACGTCTGCCAGTTGGTGTATACCGGCGCTTTCGCGTTCGACGTGTCAGCACCACGTTCATGGAATTATCCGGGTGGATATTGCACCCTCGGCAGCGCCCTGCCTGATGCCATCGGCGCCCGGCTCGCGCGCCCGAATACACCGGTAGTGGCTTTCGCCGGGGACGGTGGCTTCATGTTTACCGTGCAGGAACTGGTCACTGGCGCCGAACTCGGCCTGGCCCTGCCTATCATTCTGTGGAATAACGACGGCTTGAAACAGATTCAGGATGACATGAAATTGCGTGATATCGAGCTGGTTGGCGTTAGCGGCATCAATCCCGACTTCATGGCACTGGCGCAAGCCTGCCATTGCCATGCGGTGCGGGCAGAGACCGCAGCAGCACTGCGCTCTGCAATTCATAACGCCCTCGCTGCCGATCGCCCCACCCTGATAGAGGTTGGAGAGCAGGATGCATGGCTGAATTAAGCAAAGCGAGTCGCCGGGCCGGAATGACAGGCGCGATTTTGTATGCCTGATATCGACCTCGCCGTTAGCGCCGACAAGCTCAGCCGGGTGCGCTGTCAAGGTGGCGCTTGAGCATAAAATGAAACCGGCTCCGCAAACCCTGCATCACATCATCGCAATATCGCTGGCGGGCATGATCGTGGGGCTGGTTGCCGCCTTTGCGACGGCGGGTTTCGTCGAGCTGGTTCAATACCTGAACGACCGCCTTTTTATCTCTGCCCTCAGTCGTGAAAACTTGCCGGCCGGAGAGCTCGCCATGATAACCATTGCGGTGCTCACCATCGGTGGGCTGATCGTCGGCCTGCTGCTGCACTACACGGTCTCATCCAAAGCACCACTCGGCCCTGCCGATACCATTTTCGCGCTCCAGTTGCACGAGCGGTTACCCGCTCCCGGTTCCGGTCTGTCGTCGACACTCGCGTCCATATTATCGCTGGGCTGCGGTGCGTCGGTCGGCCAATACGGGCCGTTGGTATACCTCGGCACCCTGGTTGGCCAAATCAGTAATCGCCTGCCGTTCGGCCTGCCCTACCTGCGCAGCATTACCATCGCCTGCGGCGTCGCCGCCGCCATTTCGACCGCCTTCAATGCCCCTATCGCGGCGCTAATTTTCACCCATGAAGTGATTCTGCGGCACTATTCGCTGCGCATGTTTACAGCGGTCACCGTCGCCAGTGCCTGCGGCTACTTCGTCGCTAATGTTGTCTTCGACCACCCGCCCCTGTTCCTGTTCGATATCGACGGCAGCTTTCGCGCCATCGAATTCCTGCTGTTCGCAATCGAAGGGGTGGCCTGTGGTGTGCTTGCCGTGCTGTTGATGAAATCCCTCAAATATTGCGCCAGGCTTTCTGCGCGAGTAAAGATACCGGCGCCGTTGAAACCCATGTTGGCCGGCTTTGTCACCGCGCTGATCGCGCTGCAGGTACCCGAAGTTCTCGGCGCCGGTCAGGATGTATTTCGCGAGGCCATTCTTGGCAACAGCTACAGCGCTGATTCGTTACTGTTGATTCTGAGCGCAAAAATGCTGGTAACGGTCATCTGCATCGGCTTTGGTTTTGCTGGTGGCGTCATTTTTCCGTCGATGCTTATTGGCGTTTTGTTCGGTGCCCTGTTTGCACTGCTGGTTCCCGAATTGCTGCTCGACAGTTACTCCGGCGTATCCGATTACGCCATCTGTGGCATGGTCGCCATCATGAGTCCGGTCATCGGCGCGCCGATGACTGCCCTGTTGCTGGTATTCGAAATGACGCGCAACTACGAAATCACCATCGCCGCCATGGTGGCGGTAGTATTTGCCAACCTGATCGCCTCGATCTGGTATGGTCGTTCGCTGTACGATCAGCAACTGGCGGGCCGCGGCATCGACCTGTCGCTGGGGCGTGAGCGCGCTTATCTGATGCACCACAAGGTAGGAGAACATTTGCGCGACTGCCTGCCGGTGTTATCGCAGCGAGCAAGTCTGGCAGAGGCGAGCGCTCAGATGTCCACGCGGCAGACGGCGTCACTGGTCATTGTCGATGAACAACAGTGCTACCTGGGGGTTTTGCTGCAACCGCAATTGGTCGGACTGGACGCCGGTAACAGCATCGCGACAATCGAATTGCAAACGCTGCCGCACTTCACCGAACAAACCAGTATCTGGGACGCGATGCAAGTCATGCGCAGCTACCTGGGTGAAGCAATCGCCGTTGTCGACGCCGCTAATGGCCGCTACCTCGGGGCGATGCCGGAATCGGCAGTCATCAATGCCTACCTCGATGCGACCGAGGAGTTACGCCGTGAAGAACACGAGATTTAAACCATGGAACTCTATCAACTGATCATTAACCAGGCCGCCAATGCACTCGACGAAGACGTCGGCAGTGGCGATATCAGCGCTTCGTTGATCGATGCCGAGGCTCGACTCGAAACCGAATTACTGGTACGCGAGGACGCCGTGCTCTGTGGTTGCCAGTGGTTCGACGAAGTATTTCGACAATGCGATAACCGAATCAACATTCACTGGCTAGCCACAGACGGTGACAACATCCCCGCCAATAGCGTGGTGTGTGAGGTCAGCGGCCCGGCACGTGGCCTGCTCATGGCCGAGCGCAGCGCGCTCAATTTTTTGCAGACACTATCCGGCACCGCGACGCTGACACGAAGCTACGCGGAGCGGATCAAGCACACCGACTGCCGCATCCTCGATACCCGCAAGACCATTCCACAGCTGCGAATTGCACAGAAGTATGCGGTGCTTTGCGGTGGCGGCAGCAACCATCGCATCGGCCTGTTCGACGCCTACCTGATCAAGGAAAACCATCTCGCTGCCGGCGGCGGGATCGCACAAACCGTCGCTCGCGCCCGCGAAATGAACCCGCACAAACTTCTCGAGGTTGAGGTTGAAAACCTTGCGCAACTGCAACAGGCCATTGACGCCGGCGTCGATCGCGCGCTGCTCGACAATTTCAGCGTCGCCGACATGGTGCACGCGGTCGAACTCAATCAAAAGCGCATCGAGCTCGAAGCGTCCGGAAATGTCGAACTGGATCGGTTGGTTGAAATCGCCGCCACTGGAGTGGATTTCATTTCGATCGGTGCGCTGACCAAGCATCTGCGCGCGATTGATTTTTCGCTACGATATCGTTGATGCGCCACTGCCCCTTATTCGTCAAACCTATAGCAACCGATGGCTAAATCAACTTTTACAGCGGGCGATGGCGGCTTAAAGTGCTGCTTCGCACCAAAACAGTTCATAGAACATCGCGACAATCTGCTATTATTCTTTAATTAACAGATAGATAAAGCAATAACTTAAGTGCTCATCGCAGGAGTCTCGGAATAAACGGCAGCATCATACTGGTCAACCTCATTGGAGGCGTGGCGCTCCTGCTATGGGGCCTGCGCATGGTGCGCATCGGCATTTCCGAGGGCTGGGGTGGCGAAATTCGCGGTGTACTCGGCGCCAGCCTGAACAATCGCTTCAAGGCGCTGCTGTCCGGCCTCGGGGTTACCATGCTGCTGCAAAGCAGCAGTGCAACGGCATTGCTGACCTCGTCGTTCACCGGCCAGGGCATCCTCACCACGGCGACGGCTCTCGCCATCATGCTCGGCGCCGATGTCGGCACCACGCTTGTCGCGCAAATTCTAACCTTCGATTTTTCCGTGTTGTCGCCGCTGCTGATCGCTTTCGGTGTGGCGCTCTTCACTTACTCTCCGGGTGGGCGCCGCCGTGATGTCGGGCGTATGCTGCTCGGTCTCGGCATGATGCTGCTGGCGTTGAAGCTGATTGTGGCGGCATCCCTGCCGATGCGCGAGTCACTGATCATTCAGCAGATTTTTGTCGCGCTCGGTGAAGACCTCTTGCTGGCCGTTGTTTTTGGCGCCATCATCGCCTGGGCCTCGCACTCCAGCCTGGCCACAGTATTGCTGATCATCACCCTGGCGAGCACCAATGCGCTCGACATCACTGTTGCCTTTACCTTTGTCCTCGGCGCTAACATCGGCAGTGCAATCCCACCATTCATCGCCACCCTCAGTGACAATCGCGCGGCTCGACAGCCACCACTAGGCAATCTCTTGATACGTATTTGCGGTGTCATCGTGACGTTGCCGTTTGTCGGCCTGATCGCCACTGAGCTATCACTCTTCCAGATCGATAATGCGCGTCAGATCGCCAATTTCCACATGCTCTTCAACCTGGCGCTGGTGATCGTTTTCTTCCCACTGATCGACCGCATGGTGGCAGTCACCGAAAAACTGATCCCGGAAGATGACACCAGCAGCGACATGATGTTGCCGCGAGATCTCGACCGGGGTGCATTTGAAACGCCGCTGGTCGCCTTGCTGAATGCCGAACGCGAAGTCCTGCGGATGGGAGAAGTGGTCGAGCGCATGCTGCGCAATACCTTTATCGCGTTGAAAAAAAATGACACCGAGCTCGCCTGGCAAACCCGCGAAATGGACGAGATGGTTAATGCCTTTTACGACGGTGTGAAACGTTACCTGACCGCCCTTGCACGTGAAACCCTGGGGGAGAAAGAAAGCAAGCGCTGCAATGAAATCCTGGGTTTTGCAACCAATCTGGAGCACATCGGAGATATCATTTCAGACGACCTGATCCAGAATATCCTGCAAAAGAAACTGGCGACGCGCAGCAAGATGTCGCTGCAGGACCGCGAAGACATCAACAGCCTCTATCAACCGGTGCTGGCAAGCTTTCAATTATCGCTCAGTGTCTTTACCTCGGGTGATATCACCATGGCGCGCAGCCTGCTGGCCAGAAAATACAAGTTCACCAAGCGCGAAAAGAAAGCGGTACTCAACCACTTGCAGAAAATCCGCGACGACCACGATTACGATTCGGGACTGAGCGCAATGCAGCTCGACGTCTTACGCGATCTCAAGCGTATCCATTCACACCTGGCTGCAGTGGCCTACCCGATCCTGGAAGAAGCAGGTCAGCTGCGCAGCCCACTGCGTCGCAGCAAGTCGGGCGAAGACCCCCCCCTGCGCCGCATCGAAGACAGCGTTAACCCGACAACGACCTGAGTAATCACCTGCCCTAACCGTTCAAACCGCGGAGCCGCTCGGCAGTGCCGATATCTACCCAGTCGCCGTGAAACAGTTCCCCAATTACCTGCCCCCTGGCGGCGGCGCTACGCAACAGTGGTGCCAATGCCTGCTTGCCGGGTGCAAGCCCATCGAAGAAACTGCGATGATACTGAGCGATGCCACTGAAGGTATACCTTGGAGAGCCTTCATTGCCAACAACCACCCCATCCAGACTGAAATCGCCGGCATTGTTATGCGGTGGATTCTCGACCAGTACCAGGTGCACCAGGTGATCGGCTGCCGGCAGAGCAGCGAAATCATAGTCGGTGAATACATCGCCATTGATGACCACGAAACGTTCGCCCAACAACGGCAGGGCCTGCAGGATACCACCGGCCGTTTCCCGTGCCTCCACTTCTTCGCTGTACTCGATGCTGACTCCAAACGCGGAACCATCGCCCAAACGCGTTTGAATCTGCTCGCCTAGCCAGCTCAAGTTAATCACGATCTCGTTGAACCCGGCCTTGTGCAGGGCCTCAAGGTGATAAACAATCAAGGGCTTGCCACGCACCTCGAGCAATGGTTTGGGGGTGCTGTCGGTCAGTGGCCGCAGCCGTTCCCCGCGCCCGGCGGCCAGAATCATGGCTTTCATCAGCGTCTCATGCCCTCAACTGCGCAGCGACAAGCTGCTGCAATTGCAGTTCATCAAGCAGCGCTGACAGGCCAGCAGTCGATGTTTCCAGCGCGCTGACCTGCTGCAGATAACCGAGCGTCAGTGGTATATCGGCCAGATAGCGGGGTTTTCCATCACGAATATTGAGTCGCGAAAAAATACCGGCCACCTTGAGATGACGCTGAATTCCCATCAGGTTGAACCAGCGCATGAACTGCACTGCGTCGACTTCGACCAGTTGCTGCGCTCGCGCCGACTGGTGATAACCGATAGCGAGCTGCTCGACACGTGCCAGCGGCCAGGCGATATAGCAGTCACGCAGCAACGATACCAGGTCATAGGTCAGGGGTCCGCTGACCGCATCCTGGAAATCGAGAATGCCTGGATTGTGTTGATCCACCACCATCAGGTTGCGCGAGTGATAATCACGGTGCACGAAAACCTGTGGCTGAGCACGCGCATTGTCAACCAGCATTTGCCGGATTTCCTGCCAGATCGATTGTTGCGCTGAATTGAGTTCGATGCCGAGCTGTTGGACGAGAAACCAGTCATGGAACAAATCCATCTCGCGCAGCAGCAACGCCTCGTCGTAGTCGGGAAGATCTACCTTGTCAGCCTGCGTCTGCATGGTGAGCAAGGCGGCGAGCGCGTCAGCGTAGAGACGGCCCTCGGATTGCGGATCGAGTTGCGACAGATAATCCACTGAGCCGAGGTCTGTCAACAGCAAAAAACCATCTTCGAGATTACTGGCGATGATCTGTGGAGCATTCAAGCCGGCCGCGCGCAGCTTGTTGGCGACCGCAATGAAGCGATCACAGGGCTCATGTTCGGGTGGCGCATCCATCACGATCATCGATTGTTCAGCCGTTTCGAGTCGCAGGTAGGAGCGAAAACTGGCGTCTTCACTGGCGCGTTGCAGGCGGTAATTTCGGTACCCGGATTGTTGCAGCCATTGCTCTAGCAGTTGCGATCGATCATTCATATGGTGGTAACCGCTGTGATTATGTGATTATCCCGGCGCTAGTATATAGCGTATTCAGCCAACGCGTGCCTGTTCGCGGCAAGGGCATCAGAGCGCCACTTGAGCTCTGTTAAAGCAAGTCCTGAGCACGCCACCTGGGGGACAGGCAGGCTTGGCCAGGCTACTGACATCAAAGCGGAGGGCCTTCAAGGAGGCGCCAACTCGGCGTTGCAGCTCTTGTCGATGGAATGACCATTACCTGTAAACTGCGCCCTGATCTGGCACATCCGTTAAGTCCTGAATACGAAATATACTATCGCCGGGTTAGTGAGGCCGGTATTATCCGGGTTTTAAACCGTCAAACGCAAGAGAGCCGATGAGCGCAATCGAAAGCCTGCTACAAGTCATGGAGGACCTGCGTCATCCCGAGAACGGCTGCCCATGGGATATTCGCCAGACCAGTCGCAGCATCGCGGGCCATACCCTCGATGAAACCCATGAATTGATCGATGCGATCGAGCGCGACGATACCGAGAACCTCAAAGAGGAGCTCGGCGATCTGCTGTTCAATATCGTGTTTCATGCGCGCATCGCCGAGGAAAAGGGACAGTTCGATTTCGACGATGTTGCACGGGATATAACCGACAAGATGCTGCGTCGACACCCCCATGTATTTGGCGACGCACGCGATCAACAGTGGAGCGATGAAGCCCTGGCGCAGCAATGGCAGGCGGTAAAGCAGCAGGAAAAAGCAACCCGGACAAAGGAGCACACACTGGCGGACGATTCCGGCGCCAACTCGGCAATTTACCGTGCTCGACAGATTCAGCAGGAAGCAGCTAAATCGGGTTTCGACTGGCCCGATATCGGCCTGGTATTCGACAAACTGGAAGAAGAGCTGGCGGAACTGAAACAGGCGTTCAGTAGCGGCGACAAAGATGCGATCAGCGATGAACTCGGCGATCTGATGTTTGTCTGCGTCAACCTGGCGCGCCATGCCCGGGTCAGTGCTGAAATGTCGTTGCGTCGTACCAATCAAAAATTTCAACGCCGTTTTGCGTACGTGCAACAGCAGATGCAAGCGGCCGGCATCAACATGAATCAGCGTGAGCTCGACCAGATGGAACGTTTCTGGCAAGAATCCAAAATCCATGTTGACCAGCAGGCAAAGGATGACCAGAAGCAGACTTAAAACCGAACAGCGCCTGATCGATGCAGTAGGTTCGATACTGCTGGAGCAGGGTTACCCAGCGGTCGGCATCAATGCCATCGCACGCCGCGCCGGCTGTGACAAGGTTTTGATTTACCGCTACTTCGGTGGCTTTGATGAATTGCTGCTGGCGTTTGCTGAAACCACTACCCTGTGGTGGGAGGTCGACGAAATCATCACCGAAAGCGCAGCCGAATGCAGCGCGATCCCGCTGCCCGACTACCTGCAAAGCTTACTCAACCGCTATGTCACCGCACTGGAATCACGCCCGCTGGCGCTGGAGATCATGGCCTGGGAAATGTCCGCCCAGAACTGCCTGACACAGCGCCTGGGGCGCACCCGTAGCGAGCGCGGCATGGAGCTGGTGAAGCGCATCCGCGCCTATTATCACCAGCCGAACATCGATATCGGCGGTATTCTCGGTGTGTTCGGCGCCGCGATCAATTACCTGGTGATTCGCACGCGTAAGCAATCGCAACAATACAAGACCGAGGAGTGGTGGCGCCTGCAACAAACCATTACCAGGTTACTGCAGGCCTATGCCGACTGACACGGCGCCTCGAGTAGAGGCCCGAATAGCAACGGTACTGCGCCTGGCGGAGTTTGAGTCGACGCAACTCGTCAGGCTGCTGGCGCGATTTGACCTGCAACTGGTTCGCTGCGACGACCGGCAGCCCATTCCGGGCAGTTACTGGGGCGACGACGAGGCGGGTATCAGGGCAAACAACCTGTATGCGCGCGGCGACACACCGTTGCACTCTATCCTGCACGAAGCCTGCCACTACATCTGTGTATCACCGGCACGACGTCGCTGTCTCGACACCAATGCCGCCAGTGACGAGGCCGAGGAAACCGCGGTTTGTTACCTGCAGGTCCTGCTCGCCGAGCAACTCGCCGGCATGGGGCGCGCGCGCATGTTCGCTGACATGGATGCCTGGGGCTACAGTTTCCGCCTCGGCTCGAGCCAGGCCTGGTTCGAAACCGATGCTGACGATGCCTTACAGTGGCTCGGCCGGCACGGGATCCTGGACCAGCAAAAGCGCCTGGCCTGGCGTTTACGCGAAGGCTGAAGCCAGCAGCGATTCTGTACCGGTGAGCCGCCTGCCGGTAATCGACAGGGTTTTCAGTACTGTCGTTTGCCCGCCTCGAGCAACCAGTCGTGCAGGCGCGACGCCGAATCCGAGAGTGGACGATTCTCTGCCCAGGCCAGGTAAAATGAACCTGGCGCGTCGATTTCCATGGTACCGATGCGCACCAGCTCGCCGCGCTCGACCAACGCACCCACCTGCGAGTGCCAGCCGAGCAGAATGCCCTGGTTTTCCTCGGCCGCCTGTAATGCAACCACGTAGTTATTGAAACGCCGAAAATTAGCCCGGCCGATATCACAGTTCCATTGTGCCAATGGCAATTCCCATCCGCTCCAGGCCGGATCGACGCTGTCGAGCTGTAACAAGGGGTGTTTCAGCAGATCATCGGCGCCGCGCAAGTCATGCAGCTCGGCAAAGGCCTGGCCACAAACCGGGTAGATCCGATCATCAAATAATTTGGTCGTTTTCTCACCGCGCCAATGACCATCACCGTAGCGGATGCGAATATCGGCATTCATAAAGCCACTGTCGAGCGGATTGTCAGAAATGGCATGATTGAGGTTAATGTCCTGGTATTTCTGCCAGAAACCACCGATGCGTGGCATCAGCCACAATGAGGCAAAAGCAGTCGTTGCCGCCAGCGTGACCTCGGCTCTGCCGGCGCGGTTCCTGAACTCCTGGCACAAGCGACCGATCTGTTGAAAACTCGAGCTCAGCGTCTGAAACAGATCGATTCCCGCGGGGGTCAGTTCGACGCCACGGTGCAGTCGCAGAAACAACGGGCAATCGAGCTCGGACTCTAGCGCCTTGACCTGGCGGCTGACCGCCCCCAGGGTAACGCCGAGCTCACTCGCGGCCGCGGTGAAGCTGCCGTGGCGCGCGCAGGCATCGAAGGTATTTAACCCGGTCAGGCTGGGTAACTGGTAAAAGCGGCGGGCCATGGGTTTATGAGTTTACTTTAAGTAAAGCCTGAGAGAAGTTTTTTAATATTGTCAAAATACAGATTTTGGCGCAATGTTTACGTTTCAGAACCAGTATGCCTGGATTCAGGCTTGATATAGAGGATAAGACCTATGAACCCAGACATGGTGCCGAGCGTAGCCCTGGACGCAATCCTGCAACCGATCGGAAAAGCGACGGGATTGCCAAACCAGGCCTATACCAGCGAAACCTTTTTTGCGCACGAACGCGACAAGGTGCTCGGCAAAGGCTGGGCGGGGCTCTGGTTTGCCAGCGATCTGCCCAGGAAAGGTTATGTCAAACCGGTCGAATTCATGGGCCTGCCACTGCTCATACTGCGCAACAAGCAAAACGAGATCAGGGTGTTTCACAACGTCTGCAGCCACCGTGGTATGTTGCTGGTACACAATGAAATGGAAGTCCAGGGCGCATTGCGCTGCAAGTATCACTCCTGGTCCTATAGCCTGGACGGCGAACTCAAGGGTACACCGCATCTCGGCGGTATCGGCCAGCAAAAAATTGACGGCTTCAATCACTGTGAACACGGCCTGAAACCGGTGCGCTCGGCAGTGTGGATGGACGTCATATTTGTCAATTTATCAGGCGATGCACCCGCTTTCGAGGACTACGTCAAGCCGCTGACCGAGAAATGGGAGCCCTTTCTCGGCAACACCGGACTCGAGCGCATGCGCGCGGCAGTCAACGGCAAGGGCCTCGAAATCGAGGTGAAATCAAACTGGAAACTCGCCGTAGAAAACTATTGCGAAAGCTACCACCTGCCGTGGATCCATCCCAGCCTGAACACCTATTCGCGCCTCGAGGACCATTACCACATCATGTATGGCGACGATTTCGGCGGCCAGGGCAGCTACGCTTATCGCTTGAGCGACGAGGTTGGCACAGCGTTACCGCGCTTCCCCGAATGGCCAGAGGAGAAACTCGAACAGGCAGAGTACGTCGCATTCTATCCGAACGTCCTGCTCGGTATCCAGGCTGATCATGCATTTGCGATGATTGTCGAGCCTGTATCCAGCGAGTGTTCCAGGGAACATCTGCGCCTGTACTATGTCGACGACGAGGCCGTCGGCGACCAGCACGCAGCGAGTCGCAATGCCACGCTCGAATCCTGGCGCGTGGTGTTTGCCGAGGATATCGACGCGGTCGAAGGCATGCAGAGTGGCCGACGTTCGCCGGGCTACGGCGGCGGCGTTTTCTCGCCGGTAATGGACAACCCGACGCATCACTTCCACCAGTGGATGGCGCGCAAGCTTAAGGCAGCCTGATCTCGATCAGTTTGGCGTTACGAGGTCCCTGTACAGGGCGCCGCGTGGCAACGGCCATATGCCGCGGCTCTGTGCGCGACCGTCATCAAACAGTACGTAGCTCTGCCCACCGTAATGCGGCAGGGGCCGCAGTAACGCCTGCAACTGCGCGGTGGATTGTGCACTGACTACCAGCACCGGCGTATTGTTTGCCAGGCGCGCGGTCCAGGCTACGGCACCGAAATCGACGTCCGCAAATTCGCCGGGTACCTGCAACTGCAGGCGTTCGAGTTGCCCGGCAAGGCGATCAGCCGAGGTGATCAATAGCAGCGGTTGTGTGGGTTCACGCGACTGTCCCGGCTGGAGAAAGTGCGGGGCGCTATCCAGCAGTTGGCCGGCCAGCGTTTGTGCGCTTTGGGCAAATGCGGGTTGTTCACTGGCGATCAATGTGACGGTCGCCGGATTGAGTGTGACATCGCGCAATATGGGAGGCGTTTCGCTGGTCTGCAGGCGTCGGAATAAATCGGATTGCGGATCGAATTGAATGGCCCCTGGCTTGCTGGGCGTGATCCACTCAAGCCGGGTCAAGCGATCTTCGATGAACAGGCGACGTCGCTCCGTACCGGTCTCGGTAGTCAACGCCACGTCGAGGCCAAATCGATAACCCGGCACCGGTTGCAGGATTTCGATACGGGTTCGGTAACCGCCATCGACCGTATCCACCCGGTGACTGCCGAGGCTGAGCCTTGGCGCCCCGGCTCGATCCAGCCACTGGCGGAAAAACCAGTCGAGTCGACGCCCCGCGGCCTGTTCAAAGGCCACCTGCAAATCCTGCCAGGATGCCCTGGCAAAGCGGCGTGCGCGCCAGAAAGCGCGGATTCCGTCGTCGAAGGCCTGCTGTCCAATTTCAAGGCTCAGCATATGGAAAATGAAAGCGACCTTGTTGTAGCCGATTACCTGCGCGGCCTGGTGCTGTTTCGACCTGAAGTCACGGACCGGCCGATCGCGCGCAGCGGGCAGCGCGGAGTAATCGCGCAACCACTTGACGCGCATGGCGCGCGCCGCGGCATCTCCCTTGTCCCGTTCGAGCCCATAATCGGCCATGAATGTAGTCAACCCCTCGGCCCAGTTGCCACTGGCGTAGTCCACGGTGACAGCGTTACCCCACCAATTGTGCAATACCTCGTGCGCCAGCGAGCGCGAGCGCATGAACGGCAATGGCACGATGCGACGATCGACATAGGTCAGGCCTGGAAAGCCAAGCCCGACCGGCAACGGTGCCGAAATGATGTGAAAATCGGCATAAGGATAATCGCCAATGGTGTTTTGATAACGTTCGAGATAGCCCTCGGCAGCCTCGAGATAGGCGTCAGCCTGGCCGGCAAGCTCCGCATGGAAGTAGGTACGCAAGCGCAGCCCCTGCCACTGGCGCTCACGCAGTTGGTAAGGCCCGGCAAACAGCGAGGGAGCTTCGGTGAACTGGGAGCCGGTGAAGCTTGCGCGGTAGGCGCCGTCGCTGAGTTGTTCATCGACCAGCTTGCCGGTGACGACGGCTCGCTGCGCGGATGGAACGCTTACCACCAGCTGATAGTCCATCAACCTGCCCGCCGGATGCGGAATCCAGCCATCGTAGCCCGGCAGATAAACCCCGTCTGCGGCGCTGCTACTCGTCAGCTCCCGGGTATTTTCCTGATCACGGGCGGGCACTTTACCGCGCATGTCAAAATCGATTCGGTAAACGCCGTTACCGGGCAAAGCGATAACCGAATCACCACCCTGGCGCTGCATTTCGACCTGCACGCCATCGACCTCAACCTCGACTTGCGCAAGCCACGCCGCCAGCCTGAAGCGAAGTTCCCTTATGCCCTCGACCCTGAGCTGATCCTGTATGCGAATCTCGCCGCTGACCGGTTGCAGCTCGACCTCGACACGATGCTCGAAGCTTGCAGCGATCACCGGGTTCAACAGGCCGGCGATGAGCAAGCTCAGCCCGCAGCACAGCCCTACCCTGGACTGACTCGCCGGTGAGCTATTCAAAGCTTTGCGGGAACCGGGCGATCAGCTCCTGGTTTTTATCTTCACGTAACACCTTGAGCGGTAACCAGGTCCCGGCAGCCTGGCGTTGAACCACCTCGATCAGTTCGCCCGTGGTCCCAACCGCGAAACCGGCTGCCTGCTGAATAATGTCGCCGGCCAGCATACCCGCGCGCTCGGCCACGCTATCCGCGATCACTTCCATCACGCGCACACCGTTCTCCGCAGTTTCGATCATGATACCCAGGCGTGGCCGTGGTTCATCCCGGTATTCCTCGGTCTCCACGACGAATACCGCATCGGCCACCTTGTCCGCCAGCGCAGCGCAGGCGTCGTCGGCATCGACGGGTAACAGCACCTCGACATCATCGATGCCAAGGTCGGCCAGTTGATGCGGAATACCATTTCCATACTCGAGGTGTCCACGGCCGATAATGCCGACAATAAGCGCTTCAGGGTCACGCAGATGGGCCGCCGCAAGGGCTTCTGCCATGGCCCGGTCCCAGGTTAGCTGGGCGTCGACAAAATTCGCAAAACCCTCGCTTTGCATAATCGCCTGCAGGTCCTGATCGCCGGTCCCAGCGACAATATCTTCGCTATGGCCGCGCAACTGCAGCTTGTATGCATAGAGCTCACCGAGTCGGCGCCGGTAATCGGCACTGGCCGGCGCCGGGTCCGATAACCCCATGCGTTCGCTCGAATCCAGCGCCTGCCAGCCCTCGGCACCGACTTTCGCTACCAGTTTTCGATCGATATTGAGCGCCAGGACTGGCAGACGGTTCATGCGCGCAAAATACAGTAACGGCAAGTACAGGTCGGGATCAAAACCCCATACCTCGTTCCATTTTGACTGTTCGAGGAAGGTTGCCTCGTCAAGTTCACCCTGGCTCCAGTCATCGAGTGTCGGCTGCGCCTGGCGCGGCAGCATTTCCAGGCCTAGCATCAGGTTGGCATTACGCGAATGCAGCGCTGCCAGCATGTCGTGCTGCCAACGGTGATGCGCCCGGTTGTCATGCGCCTCGCCCAGCAACACTATCGGCTTGCTGGCGAGCCGATCAAACAGCTTGCGCGGTGCAAGCTCTGCGCCACTGGCCGGGTCCAGCCACTGCGCCACCTGCGCTGTACACTGCGGCGCGCCATCATCTGCCGCGGCCGCCTGAAAGCTGCCGAGCGCGCAACAGGAAGCGATAAAGCACAGCCTGGTCAGAAAATTAACTGCCGAAATTTTCACCGAATACCTACTCCACATGATTCGCACACGAAATCGTTAAATGGATACGCAAACCAACCGCATCCGGACCAACCCGTTTTGCTGCGAAGTCGAATCAGGGTGTGACCAGTGCCACGCTGATGCGCTTATTCTGCCGACCCTTGTTTTTGAGACCGGTGATCAGCAATTCGCCGATCTCGGCGGTGTTGCGCACATGAGTGCCACCGCAAGGCTGAAAATCCGTGTCTTCGATCGATATCGTGCGTACCCTGCCATGACCACGCGGCGGCTGTACCGACATGGTTCGCACCAGTTCGGGATTCTTGTCGAGCTCCGCATCGGTGATCGCACCAACGGTGACCGGCAACGCTCGCGCGATCAATTCGTTTAATTCGGCGGTCAGCTGCTCCTTGTCGATCACCTGCCCCTGCAGGTCAAAGTCGAGTCGGCTCTCGGTTTCTCCGACCGAACCGCCAGTCGCCTGCGCGGTAATCAGCGAACACAACAAGTGCATGCTGGTGTGCATGCGCATCAGGCGGTGTCGACGTTCCCAGTCAATTTGCATATCAACCCGATCACCCGCCTTTATCCCGCTCAAATCCGCACTATCGAGGTAATGCACGATATTGTGACCATCGTCGGCGTAACGCGTATCCACCACGGTGTAGTCGCTCTCGTTGATGGTCAAAACGCCATGATCGCCAGGCTGGCCCCCACCCAGTGGATAAAATATGGTGGCCGCCAGCAGTAAACCGTCGTCGAGGACTTCGACGACCTCACTGGATAGTGTCTTCTGGTAACTGTCTTGGTAAAATACTTTTTCCGTCATCGCTGGATCCCGCCGGTTAAGCGGTGATTTTTACCCAGCCTGAAGTCCGAAGCAAGTAATCGATCAGTGAATCCAGCCCCACACGGCACTCGTAAAATTATCCACATCGATGCAGACTGTTTTTACGCTGCGGTCGAAGTACGCGACAATCCTGCACTGCGAGGCAAGCCGATTGCCGTTGGCGGCAGCGCCACAAGGCGCGGGGTCATCGCCACCGCAAGCTACGAGGCGCGCAAGTTTGGCGTGCACTCGGCAATGGCAAGCGCCACTGCATTGAAGCGTTGTCCACATTTAATCCTGATTCCCGGCCGCATGTCGGTGTATCGCGAGGCCTCGCGCCGCATGCATGAAATTTTCAATGACTACACCGACCGAATCGAGCCATTATCGCTCGATGAAGCATTTCTCGACGTTTCAGATTGCCCTCGGTGTCACGGCAGCGCAACCCTGATCGCACGCGAAATCCGCCAACGCGTCGCCGACACCATCGGCATCACCGTGTCTGCAGGGATCGCGCCCAACAAATTCATTGCCAAGATCGCAAGCGATCTCAACAAGCCCAATGGTCAATACGTGGTGACACCGCAACAGGTAGACAGTTTCCTGCTGGACCTGCCGGTCAATCGCATCTGGGGAGTCGGCAAGGTCACCGCCGAGCGACTCGAGCAACAGGGTATCAAAACCTGTGCCGACATACGCGCTTACGATATCTTCCAGTTCGTGCATAAATTTGGCCAGTTCGGTGACCACATTCACCGACTCGCACACGGTATCGACAACCGACCGGTAGTCTCCGAGTGGCGTCGAAAATCGGTAAGCGTCGAAAATACCTATGACCATGACTTACCCGACCTGCAAAATTGCCTGCAAAAGCTGCCGGAATTACTCGAATCGTTGCAGCCTCGCCTGCAGCGACTGGACACCGATTACCGCATTCAAAACTGTTTTCTCAAAATGAAGTTCTTTGATTTCAGCCAGACGACCATCGAAAGACAGCAAACCACTCCCAATCTCGGCGATTACGGGATGCTCTGCGAAGAAGCCTGGCAACGCGGCGCTGTCCCTGTGCGCCTGCTCGGCCTCGGGGTGCGCCTGCTTGATCTGACCGATACCAGTGGGCAGATGGACATGTTTGAGACTGACTCGATCTGAAAATTTGTCATCTTGAAAATATGTGACATTTACACTTGTTTTTGTATATCAGTTAGTTATGATCTACATTCAATGTAAATTGATAACAATCTCCTCTAACTTACCTGGGTAAAAGGTTAGCACGTCATGAACAAAAAAGTACCTGCGCCAAAATTCGATTCGCTGCTTTCGTCCCCGTGGGCGAGTTCACCGGTAAACTCATATTACGGCGATCCTCGCTACGTCGAAAAGGAACAATATGGTCTGGAACATATCGAACGCGACAAAACCGACGAGGAAGGTGTCGAACATGTCGTTATTCTCGGCTACAACTAGTTTCTCAAATTCGCCTTCCGGCTGTTAACCGAACAGCTATCTGCCCGGTGAAAGCCGGCGTGCAAACCCACCCGACCAATTACCTGACGCTCAAAAACAGGGCGCAGTCACGCTTTGTCCAGTGACGCCCTGATAGTTCTGATTGCCGGTGCAACCTCCATGGTAACCGCGATTACCGGGATCGGTGGCGGCATGATGCTGATCGCCATCATGCCCGGCTTCTTGCCGGCCGCCGCAATCGTACCGGTGCATGCGGTGGTGCAGTTGTTTGCAAATTCGAGCCGAGCCTTGTTTGGCTGGCGCTTCCTGCGCTGGGAGTTCGTGCTCGCCTTTATCGCCGGATCAATCCTGGGCGGTGGCATTGCCGCAGCCATTGCGCGTGAAATCAACCTTGAATACACGCCATTATTCATCGCCGCCTATATCCTGTACATCACCTGGGGGCCGGCACCGAAATTCAACAGGCCCCCACCTGGCGAGTTCGTCTTCATCGGGGCGCTCCAGACCGGGCTGAGCATGCTTGTCGGCGCCACCGGCCCGATGAGTCAGGCCGCGCTCATGGCACGCGGGCTGAAGCGCGACGCGCTGGTGGTAAGCGGCGCCTTGATGACAACCTTTACGCACCTGACCAAGGTGATGTTATTCTCCCTGCTGGGATTTTCATTCGGCGAATACTGGCAAGTAATCCTCGGAATGTCCTGCGCCGTCATCATCGGCGCGCTTATTGGCACCCGCATTCGCTACCAGGTACCGGAAGCCCTGTTTCGGCGCATCCTCAAGTGGGCGCTTACCCTGCTGGCGTTGCGCATGATTTACCTGACGCTATCCTGAAGACAATTCGACAGTCTCGATACTTCGTATTTTTCGACTAATTAATAGATAATAATCGAATTTTACTGATTATAAATTTATCCTAGTATTCAGAACTGTGTAAAACCACGTCACAGTCTGGAGACAAAAATGAAAATCGATATGCAAGCTCGACATTTTTCACTCAGCAAAGCTCTGCGCAACCACATAAAGCGTCGCCTGGGATTTGCCCTGAGCGCAGGCAATGAGCAGATTCAGCGTGTGCTGGTTCGTCTTTCCGACACCAATGGGCCCCGCGGTGGTGCCGACAAATGCTGCAAGATTCAGCTGGTATTGCCTCGTATTCCCGACATCGTGGTGGAAGACACCGAAGCGAACCTCTACGTGGCCATCGACCGCGCCGCCAATCGCGCCGGGCGTACCCTGCGCCGGCGCCTGACACGACATCGTGATCAGCATCGCGCTTTGCAGTACCACCGCTTCGCTGAAATGAACTAATTACCGGGCTCGATCGCAGTCCATTGAAACAAACTAACTGGAGCAACCAAATCATGTCTACGCAATCAAGCACCATAACCAGCCGCCCGGGCGCGGCCTCGATACCGGCCAACACGGTCATTCGCAACACCTACACTCTGCTGTCTCTAACGCTGATATTCAGTGGACTGGTGGCGGGTGTTTCGATGATGCTGAACTTGCCCCACCCCGGGATCATGTTGACACTCGTCGGCTATTTTGGCCTGTTGTTCGCGATCACCAAATTCCGTAACCAGGGCCTGGGAATAGCACTGGTGTTTGCCCTGACAGGATTCATGGGCTACACCCTTGGGCCGATTCTGAACGCCTATCTAAGCCTTGCAAACGGCGGCAGCATCATCATGATGGCGATGGGTTCGACCGGCGCTATCTTCCTCGGTCTGTCAGGCTATGCGCTCGTCAGCCGTAAGGACTTCAGCTTTATGGGCGGATTTCTGATGGTCGGCATCCTGGTCGCCTTCCTTGCCGGTCTGGGAGCCCTGTTTCTGCAAATGCCGATGCTGTCGCTTGCCGTTTCATCGATGTTCGTGCTGTTGATGTCCGGATTGATTCTGTATCAGACCAGCGCCATTATCCACGGTGGCGAAACCAATTACGTGATGGCGACGGTGACGCTGTTTGTCAGTATTTTCAACCTGTTTACCAGCCTGCTGCATCTGCTGGGTTTTATGAACGGTGAAAACTAGCCACAACTCGGTTAAAGTTGCATCGTCTTCAGCATTGTCCGGCTTGCCCTTGCGGCAAGCCGGGCCCGGAAATAAATGAAAGCAAAAATTCAGGTCTTCATCGAAAGCAGCTCAATACAACGATTCATCATCATCCTCATCGTGATCAATGCCGTCATTCTCGGCATGGAAACTTCAAAACCGCTGATGCAAGCCTACGGTAGCTGGCTGTTACTGGCTAATGTGCTTATTCTGAACGTGTTCGTGATCGAACTGCTATTGCGTCTTTACGTTCACCGCCTGCGTTTTTTTACCCAGCCCTGGAGCCTGTTTGACACCGCCGTGGTGCTGGTCGCGCTGATTCCGGGCAGCCAGGCCTTTGCCGCGCTGCGTGCACTGCGCGTGCTACGGGTGTTGCGCCTGCTGTCGATGGTGCCGACCATGCGCAAGGTGATCGAAGGCCTGCTATCGGCAATCCCCGGAATCGCCTCGGTCGCCAGCATCATGATGCTATTTTTCTACGTATTTGCCGTGGTCGGCACACATCTTTACAGTGAAAATTTTCCGCAGTGGTTCGGCACCCTCGGCAACACCATGTATACACTTTTTCAGATCATGACCCTGGAAAGCTGGTCGATGGGAATCGTGCGCCCGGTGATGGAGCAACACCCGAGCGCCTGGGCCTTTTTTGTGGTCTATATCCTGGTGACGACATTCACCATGTTGAACCTGTTTATCGCGATCATCGTCAACGCCATGCACAGTAGCGAAGACGAGTTGGCCAAGGAGGCGCGACTCGATATGAAAGAGACGCTAAGTGCCGAAATCAGGGCCATGGAACAACGCCTGCTGGCAGAGATCAGCAAACAAAAATAGCGCCGCGAGAGGGTTACTCTGCGTCAACAGGAACATCATCGATATTGCTGCAGAATCTGCAGGATGCGATCCTCGGCCCAACTGTGCGCAGCCAGGTTCTGGATAAAGCCGCAATGCCCGCCATATCGGCAGGTCTCGATGTGCAGCTGCTCGATCGGGTCGATGCGCGCGAGATCAGCGACTGGAATTATCGGATCATCTTGGGTGGCAATCAGGTAGGCGGGTGAAGCCAGCGCCGACAGGCGCGCACCGACCAGCGCGTAAGCGGCAAAATAGTCCTCGACGCGCTCGTAGATGGTATGCCGAGGAATCAGCAAGCGGTTCAGGTCATCCAGGGATTTGGCCCGAGCCAGGTCCTCGGCATAATCAAGCTCCGGAAAACACTCAAGCTTGCGCTGCAGGGATTCGTGCCAACGCCGGAAAAAGTAGTTCTCGTAGACAAAAAATCCGTTATTCAATGCATCCATCGCCCGCGCCGGATCGGTCGGAGGACAAATCGCCACACAGGCAGTCAGACCGAGCTGAGCTCCCCGGTCCGCCGCTATGCGTAACGCGAAACTTCCTCCCAGTGAAAAACCGACCAGAAATAAGCGCTGGTAATCCTGCTCATCGACGAAGCCCTGCAAGGCGCTGGCCACCTCGGGCGAGCGCGTGGAATTGAATAACTCCGGGTTCAGATGATGCGAATCACCGTGATCACGCAGGTTGATACGCAACACGTCGAAACCTTGTGCCAGCAGCCTGGCCGCCGTGGTGACCAGGTAAGACGAACGGCTCGATCCCTCCCAGCCGTGCAACAAGACCACCAGCGCCGTCGGACCGGAGCCACCCGCACGATCAAGCTCCGCCAGCAGGCGCGTACCGTCCTCGGCGACCAGCACCAGGGCTTCGGAGGCGAAGTGTCTCAATATACCGCGGGCACGCCACTTGCGTGGCCCCTGGCTGTTGAGCAAAGTCTGCAGATGCGCGTTGCGCAGGTAGCCCGGCGCATGGTACTGACTGATTTCGGTCTGGTCTGATTCGGTCACTCGATTACTTCTTTTTCAATTGGGTCGCGGTAACCGGCACTCGGTTACAAAAATTTACTACACCGACGACATTGGATTTATACTGCCGGCAAAGACGCTTATTCTGACACGATTTATGATCACAAAACCCACTTCTTACAAGCCAATTTCGGGCAATGACTTACCGCGCTTCGCCGGCATCGCCACCTTCATGCGTCTCCCCTACGTGGCGCCGGCCGATGCCGACGAAGTTGAAATCGGCCTGATCGGTGTTCCCTGGGACGGTGGCACCACCAATCGCGCCGGCGCCCGTCATGGCCCGCGCCAGATTCGCGACCTGTCGACCATGGCGCGCAATGTGCACCATGCTTCTGGTATCAAGCCGTTCGAGTTGTGCCGTTGTGCTGATCTCGGCGATACGCCGGTGAACCCGGTCGATATCGAAGACACCCTGGGACGAATCCAAGCCTTCTACAACGAGGTCGTCAATCAGGGAATCGTGCCGCTTAGCGCAGGCGGCGATCACCTGATCACACTGCCGGTGATGCGTGCCTTGTGTCGCGCTCAGCCGGTGGGCATGGTGCACTTCGATGCCCATACCGATACCCTCGATCGTTACTTTGGCGAATCCAAATATACCCACGGCACTCCATTCAGGCGAGCCATCGAAGAAGGTTTGCTGGACCCCAAACGCACGGTGCAAATCGGTATACGCGGGGCACTTTACAGTGATCGTGACAAGGAATGGGGACTCGAACAGGGAATACGGGTAATCGAAATAGAGGAATATAAC
>JAJDOF010000099.1 GCA_022340305.1 Gammaproteobacteria bacterium | reverse complement strand
ATTATTCAATCAGTCGGCTTCGTCAATCCAGGCCATCTGAATGGCTTCCAGAATCTTTTCGTTGGAGTGCTCGGGGGCGTCGTCGAAGTCGTCGAGTGCACAGACCCAGGCATGCAGATCCGTGAAGCGGACGAATTGCGGGTCTACATCATCGTGTCGCTCCGCCAACTCGATGGCAATGTCCAGGGTATCGGTCCATTTCAGGCTCATAGGTTGTTCCTCCTGCTAGTGGTTTTCTGAAACCATGTTAATCGTGTACCGGGGGATTTCGATGGTGAGCGGTTCGTCGGCAACGATAGCCTGACAGCTGAGCCGCGAATCCATGTCCAGGCCCCAGGCTTTATCGAGGTAATCATCTTCGTCGTCAGTCGCTTCTTCAAGTGAATCCAGTCCCTGGCGCACATATACGTGGCAGGTGGTACAGGCACAGGACTTCTCACAGGCGTGTTCGATCTCGATACCGTTGCTGAGCATCGCATCGCACAGACTAACCCCGGGTTCGACTTCGATCACGGCTCCCTGCGGACAGATTTCATCGTGGGGCAAAATAGTCAGCCTCGTCATCAAACATCAACCTCGTCAATTTGTTTACCGGTAAGTGCCTGCCGGACACTTTGATTCATTCGTCGCGCCACGTAAAATTCGCTCGCCTGTTCCACTGCTCGAATCAAACGTTTCAGCTCCTCGGTCGTGGCAGACTCGAGCGCTGTCGCCAGGGCATCGCGATGCTCGACAATCAGTTTACGTTCCTTCGGGTTCAACAGCTGTTCGCCGTCATTCACCAGCGCCGCATCAATCGCCTCGATGACCCGGCTCGCCTCGACCTGTTGCTCTTTGTGCATGCGCAACTCGATGTCGTCCCGGGCATGTTCCATCGAAGCACGCAGCATCGACTCGATTTCGCCATCGGTCAGGCCATAAGATGGTTTGACTACAATTTCGGCAGCAATACCGCTGGTTGCTTCCTCTGCAGTTACCGACATCAAGCCATCCGCATCGACCTGGTAGGTCACCCGGATGCGAGCGGCGCCGGCGGTCATTGGCGGAAATCCGCGCAACTCGAAGCGGGCCAGCGAACGACAATCGGAAACCAGCTCACGCTCACCCTGCACCACGTGAATCGACATCGCCGTCTGGCCATCCTTGAAGGTGGTGAATTCCTGTGCGCGCGACACCGGAATGGCCGTGTTGCGGGTAATGATTTTTTCACTCAGACCGCCCATGGTTTCGATGCCGAGCGACAGTGGCAGCACATCCAGCAGCAACATCTCGCTATCGGGTTTGTTCCCCGCCAGGACATCTGCCTGGATTGCAGCACCGAGCGCGACAACCTCATCGGGGTCAAGATCACACATCGGTTTGCGAGCAAACAGCTCGCCCACCATCGACTGTACCAGCGGTACCCGGGTGGAGCCACCGACCATGATGACTTCATCGATATCCGTCGCCTTGAGCCCGGCATCGCGCAGCGTGCGACGACAGGCTGTCAGGGTTCGTGTCAGCAGGCCTTTGACCAGCCCTTCGAAATTACTCCTGATTAGTGTTCCTGACCAATTATGTTGCCGGTCAGCGATTGAAATCTCTGCGGATTCGGCCTCGGTCAGGGATTCCTTGGCCTTGCGTGCCGCGATTAAGATTCGGCGTGCAAGACGCGCATCGATTTCGACAAAGCCGGCTGCGGATATTATCCATTCACCGATGGCATGATCCATATCGTCACCACCGAGCGATGAATCTCCACCCGTTGCCAGAACCTCGAAAACGCCCTTGTTGAGTCGCAATACCGAGATATCGAAGGTGCCACCGCCGAGATCATAAACTGCGACCGTGCCATCGTTGTTTTGATCCAGCCCGTAGGCGACGGCGGCTGCGGTCGGTTCATTGAGCAAGCGATAGAGCTTCAGCCCGGCGAGTGTCGCGGCATCGCGCGTCGCCTGGCGTTGCGCGTCATCGAAATAAGCCGGGACCGTGATGACTACGCCGTCCAGCTCGTCACCGACGCTTTGTGCCGCCCGCTGCGCGAGTACCCTTAGAATTTCGGCCGAAATTTCCACGGCACTGAAATCACCGCTGCGGGTACGGATACGCGGGACCTTGCTCCCGGCCGGGATAACAGTTTCATAGGGCAAGGTATTGCCGAGTCGCGAAACATCTTCACTGGCGCGCCCCATCAAACGTTTAATCGATGCAATCGTATTCAGCGGGTCGTTGGCCTGCATGGCGAGGGCTTCATAACCCAGCAATTTATCGCCTGCAGCGAAATGAACCACCGAGGGCAATAATTTGCGGCCCTGCTCGTCCGCGAGGCAAACGGCTTCGCCACTGCGCACAGTCGCCGCCAGGGAATTAGTGGTACCCAGGTCGATACCGACCGCAAAGCGGTGTTGGTGCGGGGCAGTCGACTGGCCCGGTTCGGATATCTGCAACAATGCCATCTACAGTCCCTCGAGCTCGAACTGAAGCTCATCCAGCTGCTGTTGTATGCGCTGAATGAATTGCATTTTGCGGCTCAGTACAACGGCGCCAGCGAGGTCATCGGCCTCGAAGCGGTCGACAAATTCGTCGGCGAGCTCGCCAGCGCGCTGGGTCAGCCGATTTTCAATTTGCTGACATTGCTCCAGTCCATCCGTTGCCTCACGGCAAGCCTCAACTGCTTCGCGCAACTCTATCTGCTCCATTAAAAACTCGGTATCTGCGGTCGTGGTCGAATCATCAGGGATATCGGCACCGCTGATTTCCAGCAAATAGCGGGAACGCTTAACCGGGTCCTGCAGGGTCTCGTAGGCCTGATTGATCCAGGATGCAACCTGCACCGACAACCGTCTGTCCCGATCGTTATCATTCACGTGACGATCGGGATGATAGCTCGATTGCAGACGTTGCTGTGCCGCCAGCAACCGGGCGCGATCGAGCGCGAAGGCTGCCGGCAAGCCAAACAATTCAAAGTAGTTTTGATTGAGATCGGGGGACTGCATCTAAGGTTGAATACTTCAGACAGTGAAGCTCTCGCCGCAACCACAGGCATCCTTGGCGTTAGGATTTTTGAATTGAAATCCCTCGTTGAGCCCGGCCTTGGCAAAATCGACCTCGGTACCATCGAGGAACACCAGGCTTTTCCTGTCCACCACTACCTTGACGCCCTTGGTCTCGAAAACTTCATCGTCTTCGCGCAACTCGTCGACAAATTCAATGACGTAGGCAAGACCCGAACAACCCGTCGTTTTTACGCCCAGCCGCAGGCCGATGCCCTTGCCGCGGTTGTCGAGAAAATGCTGCACGCGTGTTGCGGCTGTATCGCTAAGTTGAATTCCCATGACTGCCTCTATTATCCCGCCGCCTGACGCATAACCGCAGGCAGCTTGTTTACCAGATCCTGAAGTTTTGTGAACAGTGCTTCAACATCCTGCAAACTGTTACTCATACCAAAACTCACCCGGATCGCATTCAGGGCAAGACTGTCGTCGATTGCCATCGCTGTTAACACATGACTCGGTTCGGTGACCATGCTGTGGCAGGCCGAGCCGCTGGAAAGCGCGAAACCTGCACGATCCAGTTCCATCAACAGCGTTTCGCCGTGATAGTAAGGCAGCGCGAAGTATGTCGTGTTGGGTAGTCGCGGCGACTGCTGTCCAAAAACAACGCTACCCGGTATGCTCGCGAGCCTTGCTTCAAATACGTCCCGTAATTGAGCGAGATAGTGCCGGCGTTGATCCATTTCAAGGCCGGCGAGTTCGGCCGCCTTGCCCAGGCCGACAATACCGACAACATTTTCGGTACCGCCGCGCCGCCGGTTTTCCTGGTCTCCACCACTGATCAGCAGGTTGCGGGGCTTGCGCTTGACCACCAGGGCGCCAACTCCCTGGGGCCCGCGCAACTTGTGGGCCGAAAAACTGATAGCGTCAAGATCCAGTTGCGACAAATCAATATCAAGCTTGCCGACGGCCTGCGTAGCATCGCTGTGCAGCAGGCAGGCATCGCGATCGACCATAGTGGCGATTGCTTCCACGGGTTGAATGACCCCGGTCTCATTATTCGCGTAAATGATCGACAGCAGCTGGGGGTTCGCTACGGCCAGCAATGCTTTCGCAGCGGGCAGATCGATCTGTCCGCTGGGGTCAGATTTCAGCAGCCTTACGTCGAAACCTTCGGCCTGCAATTGCTGCAGCGGCTGCAAAACACTGGGATGCTCGATCTCGCTGCTAACCACGGGCCTGGGATCGTGGCGATCCACGTAGCCTTTCAGCAACAGGTTGTTGGCCTCGGTACCGCCGGAGGTAAACACCACGTCGGCAGCGGGACAATGCAACAAACCTGCCACCTGGTCTCGCGCCGTTTCCACCGCGGAACGCGCCATCCGGCCGTTACTGTGCAGGCTCGAAGGATTAGCGGGAGGATGCTGCAGAAACGGCATCATCGCTTCCACCACTTCCGGGTGCATCGGCGAGGTTGCATTGTGATCGAGATATACCGGCATTTTGCTACTGTAAACCGGAGTGATTCTGGCGTAAATCATGAACCCGGGAAAGTTCCCGGACTTCGTCGTTCTGCATCATGTCGGCAAGCGAGATGGTGGTCAGATAAAGTTCGATCTCGGCACTCAGCTCTTCCCATAACTGCTCGGTGAGGCAGGGCTCATAGTCGACCGGGCCATTGTTAACATCCTTGTCTGCTATCTGCATGACCTCATCCACCGCGTTGATCACGTCGGCGATACAGACCTGATCGGGTGAACTGCCCAGGCTATAGCCGCCACCGGGTCCACGCGTGCTCACCACCAGCTTGTTACGGCGCATCTTGGCAAACAGTTGCTCCAGATAAGACAACGAGATTCCTTGCCGAACCGAAATATCGGCAAGCGAAACCGGGCCCTGATCCGAGTGCATGACAAGATCGAGCAGTGAAGTGACCGCGTATCGGCTTTTAGTGGACAATCGCATGGAATAGACAGGTTGCGTAAAACCAGGTCAGTATACAATCCTGACTAAAATGGTCAACTATTATCAACAGGCAGGCTGACAACAACCCGGGTGCCCTTCCCGGGCTCGCTTTCGATGCGTAAAACACCCCCATGAGCGGCGACGATCAACTGGCATAAATACAGGCCAAGACCATAACCGCCGGTGTTGCGCTGGCGGGCGCTATCGGGGCGGTAGAAGGCTTCGGTTAACCGCGGTATGTCGGCGGCTGCGATGCCGATGCCCTGGTCGACGACCTGCAGAATTGCCGCGTCCTGCTCACTGCGTAATTCGATTGTTATGTGCGCTTCGGGATCCCGCGAATACTGCAGGGCATTGTCAATCAGATTCTTGAGCAAGAGTTTGCAACGCAGCTCGTCGACGGCGAGCTCGATGGGCGTCAGCCGCATGTCGATTCGATTGTGCTGCGGGTGATTCGCCACCACCTCCTCAATCAGTTCCACCAACTGGACCTGGCTCAGCGACAGCGGTGCATGGCTGGAATTCAACTTCTCCGACTCGAGGATAGCGCCAATCAGCGTTTCCATCTCGCGGGTATCATCAACCAGTTTGTGGCGCAGCTCGTCGTCATCGAGTAACTCCAGGTTGACCCGCATACGCGTCAACGGTGAACGCAATTCATGGCTGATGGCGAGCAACAACCCCGACTTGCTCTCCAGCATTGATTTTATTTGCCGCGACATGCGATTGATCCCTGCCGCGAGCAAACCCAACTCCCCTTTGTTCTCCACTTCGACGGATTGCTGTAAATCGCCCTCGCCGATTCTGCGAACCTGCTCCGACATCACTGCAATCGGGCGAAATAATCTACGGATTCCGAGGTATAAAACCAGCAAGATGGCCGCCAGACCGATGAACAGCAAGCCGTGACGGCGTTCCGCCCCGCGTCGAAAACTGTCTTCGACGACGAACAGGTACTGCAATCCATTGCGCTTGATCAACAGCAGTTCTGTACGTCGCTGATGGCTGTAATGAACATGATCGTAAGGCGGCGGCGCCGCCTCGAAGCGATAGCTTGAAATCGGCTTTATCGCAGGACTCGATGCCCAGTTACTGCCCTGCCCTTCGATCCTGATCTCGAAGGGTAAGTCATCGGCAAGCTGTTGGGCCACGACCAGGTCTGGTGGATTGCCGATGTCGCTGATCAGGTAGTCCAGGTAGCGCTCGATGTTTGGCAGAACCTGCTGCTGAACATGGGGACGCAAACGTTGCGAAAAGCTGATGGCGAGTATTACCGCAAGCGCCAGTATCGACAGCGTAAAATATAACAACAGCCGGAATACCAGGCTTTGCCATTTGGTCGCCAGGTAATCCAGCATCAACGTGGCACCAGTTGGTAACCGAGACCCCGCACGGTGCGGATTAACTCGGGTTGTTGCAGCTTGCTGCGTAATCGGCTCACCAGCACGTCGATAGCGCGACTGAAAATATCAGCATCGATGCCACGTAACTCGCGCATGATTTCATCGCGCGACAGAATCCTGTGCTGATTTTGCGCCAATAGCGACAGCAGGCTGAATTCGGCAGCCGTCAGTGGAACGACTTCGTCATTTCGCCGTAACTGCTTTGCCTCGATGTCGAGTTGCAGGTCACTCCATTGGTAAATCACTGCCTGGGCCGATTGATTGCGGCGCAGGATATTCTGCACCCGCGCCACCAGCTCGCGTGGGTCGAAGGGTTTTGGCAGGTAATCATCGGCACCCAGCTCGAGGCCGACGACGCGGTCCATTACCTCGCCACGTGCCGTCAACATGATAATCGGAATATCGCTCTGGCGCCTTATGCGTTTGCAGGTCTCGAAACCATCGATCTCGGGCAACATCACGTCGAGGATGAGCAAATCGAAAGCTTCATGCTGTATCCGCTCGATTGCCGATAACGGATGGGTTTCATTGTGCAGCGACAAATCGAAGCGGGCAAAATACTGCTGTAGCGGCTGTGCCAGTTTCTCGTCGTCGTCAATCAGCAGTATTTTCCGCATCGTGCTTCTCAGCCCATAATATCGCTATTGTACAGCGCGGCTTCTGCATGAGAAGCCGCGCTGTGGGAGGTTACGTCTACGGCGATAGCGGCCGAAGTCGAAAGGGACTTTAATGCTGGTGTCGATGATGTTCATGCCGCTGCTGCATGAACTCCCGTAATTGCTGCTTTTGTTCGATGGATAATGTGTCCAGGAAACTTGCCAGCGAAGCGATTACCAAAGGTGCTTTTTCGTTCACCAGTTGAGTTTTTTGCTGGACCAGTTCAAGCGCCCGCGCCTGGTTGAAACTCGGATCCTCTAACAGGCTGGTGATTTCATCGAGACGCTGTTCGCGGCCTGGTTTGACTTCCTGCAGCGTGTCGTTGACCAGCTCCGCCAGTTCGGTGAATTTCTGCCGTTGCACATCGTCAAGATCGAGTTTGCGTGTGACCCGCTCACTGATGAACTCGACTTTTTCGGCGCTGCTCATGCCCCAGTCACCGTGCTTGCTAAAGGCATAAACGGCGCTGGAACTGGCTGCAACGAGCAAAACGGCGGTAATGATGCGAGTGGATATTTTCATGGATTGTCTCCGTAGTTGGTTGATTCGCAGACAGATACTAGGGACTACGGCAAACTAAAGCTTTTCGCTAATGTAACGTTTTGTAAGTTTTTGTAACAATCAATCCCTCTGCTTGCCAAACGCACTGAGTATGCCGCGTAAAATATTGATTTCATTGTGGGTCAGTTCGCTGCGCAGGTAGAGACGTCGCAAGCGTTGCATGATCATCTCGGGCTGCTGCGGGTTGAGGAATCCACAGTCGTCGAGGGTTTGTCGCAAATGCTCGATATAGCCTTCGACCTCGCCACTGGACGCGGGCAGATCCTGCCCGCTCGGCGCAGGGACTGCGTATGGCGTGGTTTGATAGCGGTATATTTCATAACACATCACCTGGATTGCCGATGCCACGTTGAGTGAGCTGAACTCCGGATTGGTCGGAATACACACCATCTGATTACACATTTGTAACTCGTCATTGCTGAGACCCGAGTGTTCTCGCCCAAATACCAGCGCAACCTGCCTGCTATCGTCGAGTGCAAACACACTTTCGGCCATTTCCTGCGGGGTAAGTTCTGGCCAGGGCAGCGATCGCCGGCGTGCGGTAGTCGCGATCACCTGGCTACAGTCGGCAATCGCTGAGCGCAGATCGGCATAGGTCTCGCGATTATCGAGAATGACATTGGCACCGGAGGCGCGCGCATAGGCTATGTCGCCGATCGGACACTGCGGGTCGACCAGTGCCAGGCGGCCGATGCACATATTGTGCATGGCGCGCGCCGCGGCCCCGACATTGCCAGGATGAGTAGTGGCAACCATGACGATACGGATATTCTGCAATTTCATCGATTGGCGCCTCGGCCTCGTGGGTGGAACCGTTTATGCTGGTCTATTGGGGGGTCGTTTGCTAGACTGCGCGCCTTTCCCAGCACGCCGTACCCCCATGCAACCAATGCTCAATATCGCGATTCGAGCGGCCCACAAGGCGGGCGATTTCATCGTTCGCAAGATCAACAAATTACCCGACTTAAAGGTCGAAGTAAAAGCACTCAATGATTTTGTCACTGAGGTCGATCGACAAGCGGAATCGCTGATTATAGAGGAATTACTCAAAGCCTTTCCGGGCCACGGTATTCTGGCAGAGGAATCGGGCGTCATCGAGGGTCGCGAAGCTTTTCGCTGGATCATCGATCCCCTCGACGGTACCACTAATTATCTGCACGGATTCCCTCATTACGCGGTATCCATCGCCTGCGAAAACGAGGGCCGACTGCAGCACGCGGTTATCTACGATCCATACAAACAGGAAACTTTCTGCGCCAGTCGTGGCGACGGCGCCACGCTGAACAATCGGCGCATTCGCGTCGCAGGCCTTAAAACCGCCCAGGGCGCCTTGCTGGCAACCGGCTTCCCCTTCCGGCACCCTGAACAACTCGACGAATTCCTGAAAACCTTTTCCGCTTTCTTTGCCAGGGCAAGCGATGTCAGGCGTGCGGGATCCGCTGCCCTCGACCTTGCCTACGTAGCGGCAGGTCGGCTGGATGGCTACTGGGAATCCGGACTCCAGCCCTGGGACCTGGCCGCCGGGGCGCTGATCGTGCGCGAGGCGGGCGGCCTGGTGACCGATTTCAGTGGTGATTCCTGTTATCTCGACACGGGGGCGATAGTTGCGGGTAATCCGCGCATCATCGGCGATCTGTTGCGAACGCTCGAATTGACCGGAAAAAGTTGATTTACCAGGCCGGTGCACGCCTGGCACACGGCCGCGCTGTCGCCTCCATGCCGATCAGGTACTAACGATAGTTTCTGAGCTGCCCGACCAGCACTCCATGGATACTGACCCGTTCTGCGGCATAAATCATCGGCTCCATGTACTGGTTTTCCGGAATCAGCGCGATCTGATCTTCACTCTTGCGCTTGAAACGCTTTAGCGTCGCTTCCGACTTATCGATCATCGCCACCACGATATCCCCGTCCCGGGCCACCTGTTGTTTGCGGATAATGACATAGTCTTCATCAAGAATTCCGGCATCGACCATCGAATCACCGGTGACGCGCAACGCAAACAACTCGGGGCCCATGAACATCTCGGCGAGGTTCAGTTCCTGCTGATCCTCGATCGCTTCGAGTGGCAGTCCGGCCGCGATCCTGCCAACCAGTGGAATCGTCGGTGGGCTTACCAACGGCAAATCAACCAGGCTCATGCCGCGCGAGTTGCCTTTGATTCGATCGATGTAACCCTTGTCCTCGAGCGCCTGTACGTAACGGTGGATAGTGCCCTGTGAATTCACCCCGATGGCCATTCCGATTTCCTTGAACTTCGGTGCATAACCATTGTGTGCCAGATAGTTGCGGATGAACTGCAATGTTTTCTGTTCCTGGGAGGTCAGCATTTTTCAAACCCTTCTCATTTTATTCTCAGCGAGTTTAGAGAATATAATGAGAACTTGCAATAGCTAAAAACAGGCGGCATCGCTGGACTCGAGGTCGCCTGCCAGTGCTCGCAACCGATCAGGCTGACAGTCGCATCCACTGAGCACATACCACCGCGCGCAGTAAAGCAGACAAAAAAAACCCCGCCACCGCGGGGTTTTTGCCACACAGCGGGTATCGACTACTTGTTCAACCGGTTGTCGATCAGATTTTCGACCACGCCGGGATCGGCCAGCGTCGAGGTATCACCGAGGCTGTCGAGCTCGTTCGCGGCGACCTTGCGCAAGATGCGCCGCATGATCTTGCCCGATCGGGTTTTCGGCAATCCGGGCGCCCACTGGATGATATTCACCTTGGCGATGGGTCCGATTTCCGAGCGCACCAGGCCAACCAGTGCCTGCTTCAATTCATCGTCACCCGTTTCGCCGGCCATCAGGGTCACATAGGCGTAAATGCCCTGCCCGGTAATGTCATGCGGATAGCCGACCACGGCGGCTTCAGCGACTTTCGGGTGCTTGACCAGTGCCGACTCGATCTCGGCAGTGCCGAGACGGTGGCCGGACACGTTGAGCACATCGTCGACCCGCCCGGTAATCCAGTAGTAACCATCGGCATCGCGCCGCGCACCGTCCCCGGTAAAATAATAACCCTTGAACAGTGCAAAATAAGTTTCGTAAAAACGCTCGTGATCGCCGTAGACCGAACGCATCATCGCCGGCCAGGGTGCGCGTATGGCGAGGTTGCCTTCCGCCGGATTACCCTCGATCTCGTTGCCCTGGTCGTCAAGCAGTAGCGGCTGCACGCCAAAGAAGGGAAAGGTGGCCGAACCGGGTTTGGTGGCAGTCACACCCGGCAGTGGCGTCAACATGTGCGCGCCGGTTTCCGTCTGCCACCAGGTATCGACAATCGGACAACGCCCGTTACCGACCACGTTGTGATACCACAACCAGGCCTCTGGATTAATCGGTTCACCGACCGTGCCGAGCAGGCGCAGGGACTTTCGCGAGGTCCTGGTCACGGGTTCATCACCGGCACCCATCAGGGCACGGATAGCAGTTGGCGCGGTATAAAAAATAGATACATTGTGCTTGTCACAAACCTGCCAGAAACGCGATATATCGGGATAGGTGGGTATCCCCTCGAACATCAGCGTGGTCGCACCGTTGGCCAGCGGCCCATAGACGATATAGGTATGCCCGGTAACCCAGCCGACATCGGCGGTACACCAGTAAACTTCGCCATCCTTGTAGTCGAAAACCAGCTTGTGAGTCATCGCCGCCTGCAACAGATAACCACCGGTGGTGTGCAAGACACCCTTTGGTTTGCCGGTCGAACCCGAGGTATAGAGGATAAACAGCGGATCCTCGGCGTCCATCATTTCCGGCTCGCAGTCTGCAGAGGCGTTTGCCATGGCTTCGTGGTACCAGACATCGCGGCCCGCGGTCCACTGCACGGGTTCTCCCCCGCGTTGCACCACGATCACGCTCTTTACATTGGGGCATTGATTGACTGCCTTGTCCGCATTTTCCTTCAGGGGAACGCGCTTGCCGCCGCGCACCGACTGGTCGGCGGTAATGACCACCTGGCAATCGGAATCCTGGATACGATCGCGCAATGCATCGGGTGAAAAGCCGCCAAAGACAACCGAATGCATCGCACCGATTCGAGTACAGGCCAACATGGCCACGGCAGCCTCGGGTATCATCGGCATGTATATCGAAACCCGATCCCCCTTGTTGACGCCCTGCGCCTTCAGCACGTTGGAAAACTTGCAGACTTCTTCATGCAGTTCGGCATAGGTAATGTTGCGATGCTTTTCCGGGTTGTCTGATTCCCAGATGATCGCGACCTGGTCACCCCGGGTCGCAAGATGCCGATCCAGGCAGTTATACGACACATTGAGCTCACCGCCGGCAAACCAGTTGATGTGCAGGTCTTCCCTGGCGAAACTCCAGTCACACACGGTATTCCAGGGCTTGAACCAGGACAGGTAGGTCTCCGCCTGCTCCGACCAGAATCCCTCTGGATCCTCGACCGACTGGCGATACATTTCGTCATATTGGGCTGCGGTGATATTCGCCTGCGCGGCAAATTCCTCGGGAACTGGATAGATTTTGCTTTCTGACATGACGCCTTCCTCGGATTTGATTATCAATATTCTTAATTAACGGCGTTGATATGCTTACATAAAGCTAGCCCAGCGACAAGACGTTGGCTCGTGCCAGGGATGCCACCGGGCTCAAATTTGACCCATATCAATCGATTTCCGCTCTGAATTGACCTGATCGTCACGATAAGTAACACTTCGACAGGATTTTGAATCACCTGTGGTCACCGAAGGTAACACTTTGTCACTGATTTCGTCCGCTTTTCGCCCCACTGAAATTGCCATCGTCGTGGTGTTGATTGCTTTGCTGCTGTTACTGCCGCCCCTGTCCGGCACCTGGTTGGCGATCGACGCACCCTGGTACCCGCCTTACCTCGCCTGGTTCGGCATTATTTTGTTGTCCTGCTGGATGCAATGCCTGCTGCGCAAACATGCAGTCTGAGCCGTGGCAGCTGTTCCCGGTCGGAGTCCTTTACCTCGGGCTGCGATTCATCGACACCACGGCGACCGCTCGCGGCTGGGTAGCACACGCGGTGGCCCGTCATGCGCTGGTGTGGACCCTGTCGATCGGTGTCTACGCAACCTCATGGAGCTTTTTTGGCAGTGTCGGGCTCGCCGAAAAACGGGGCTTCAATTTTCTGGCGACTTATCCCGGCACCACGATTGCCTTCGTGACCTCGCTAATGTTGCTGCGCCAATTCCTGAAAATCACCGAAACTTGCCGACTGGTATCGCTGGACGAGTATTTTATTAGTGTCGTCAACAACTACCAGCCACAGTATAACGAAACCGGAATCGCGGGTATGCTCGGTATCAGTCGCAAAAATCCGTGGGGAAAACGCCAGCGGCTCGCCATACCGTCACGCAAACCATAAAACTCGGGGAGTCAATCGATGCAAACCATGGAAAGGGGCCAACCAGCGCAAATTGCCGATACCATTCTCAACGGTTTCAATCGCCATTTCACCATATTCAGCAGCATCACCAGTGGCGCACGCGAGCGTTTCGAAAATGCCGACTGGGAAGCCGAACGCAAGGCTTCAAGGGAGCGTATCGAGTTTTATGATATCCGCGTGAAAGACGCGATTCGGGATTTACAAAAACAGTTTTTACTGGAGCCTTTCGACAGTCAACTCTGGTTTGCAGTGAAGCGCGAGTACGTGTTGTTAATTGGAAATCATCTGCAACCTGAACTTGCCGAATCATTTTATAACTCGGTTTTCTGCGCGTTGTTTCATCGCGACTATTTCGGCAATGATTACATCTTCGTGCGCAGCGCCGTATCCACCGAATTTATCGATTCGGATAAACCCTCCTATCATGTCTACTATCCCGCCAAGCGCGGGTTCCGCGCATCGATCAAACAGGTGCTGCTCGACAGTGGCTTAAACTTGCCGTTTGAAGACATCAATCGCGACGTACGCAATATTATCAAGACCCTGATCCAGTATCCCTTTGCACGGCCGCGACACGCTCACCTGAACTTTCAGTTCCAGGTCATCAGCAGCATATTCTTTCGCAACAAAGCCGCTTATATCGTCGGCCGGGCCCTCAATTCAAACAAGGATATTCCATTTGCGATACCGTTGTTGAACAGCGCCGACAGGACGATCTATGCCGATGCCATTATCATCGGTACCCAGGGTCTGAATCGCCTGTTCGAATTCTCTTACAAGTACTTCATGGTCGATCACCCGGTGCCGTCATCGATCGTGACTTTTTTAAGACGCCTGATGCCGAACCGCAACAAGGAGTCATTTTACTCCGCAATCGGATTTCACAAGCAGGGTAAAACAGTGTTCTACCGTGAATATCTGCACCACCTGAAACATTCCGAAGATGAATTGATTTTTGCCCCCGGGATCAAGGGTATGGTGATGGCGGTGTTCACCCTGCCGTCCTACCCCTATGTGTTCAAGGTGATTCGCGATCGCTTCCCGCCACCGAAGAAAACTACCCGCCAACAGGTGCAGGATACTTATCGGCTGGTCAAGATGCACGATCGCGTGGGCCGCATGTCCGACGTGCTCGAGTATTCACACGTCGCCATGCCGCGCGCGCGTTTTTCCGCCGACCTGCTGGAAGAGCTCTACGAAACCTGCGCCGACAGCATTGCCGAGGAAGGCGACCAGATCATCATCAAACACCTTTATATCGAGCGCCGCATGGAACCGCTCAATCTCGCGGTACTGCAAGCGCAGGGAAAATATCTTGAACGCCTGATGAAAGGTTATGGAGAAGCTATCAAGGAACTGGCGGCCGCGAACATCTTTCCCGGTGACCTGTTACTGAAAAATTTCGGCGTTACCGGGCAAGGACAGGGGCGCGTGGTGTTCTATGACTACGATGAGATCTGTTACCTGACCGAATGCAATTTTCGCGAAATACCCGAAGCGCTATACCCGGAAGACGAAATGGCTGCCGAACCCTGGTACAGCATCGGTGCCAACGATGTGTTTCCAGAGCAGTTCTCAACTTTTTTGTTTGCCGACAATAAAGTGCGCCAGGTGTTCCTGAAATATCACCGCGACCTGCTCGATCCCGCATTCTGGATTCAGAAGCAGGAAAATATCAAAGCGGGAATATTCGAGGACGTTTTCCCCTACCCCAAAAAAATTCGCTTCCTGCGCCAACAACAATGAGCCGGGAAATCTCGGCTCAAAGCAGCGCTTGCGCCGACACCAAGATGCCATCCTCGTCGCTGTAGAGATACTCGCCAGGGCGAAACACCGCGCCAAGGAACGTCAGCTCGACATTGACCGCGCCGGGATCCGTGCTGCTACCGCGTGCCGGCACGCTGGCGAGCGCCCTGACACCGATTTCCATTCCACCAATATCTGCCGAGTCGCGAATACAGCCATTAACGACGACACCCTGCCAACCATTTTCCTGGCCCGCCGCCGCCAACAGGTCTCCCAGCACGGCTACCTGCATCGATGCGTCATTATCAACTACCAGCACCTTGCCGTTACCGGCTGACCTGACCAGTTCGCGTACGCGTGAATAATCACCTCGCGCCCTGATGGTCACTATCTCACCGTGAAACCGGGTCCGACCACCGAAATTGACCAGGCCGGGATGCACGACCTGCACCCTGCCTTCGTGTGCATCGGATAAATCAGCTGTCTTGAATGTCATCGGGCATCTCCGCCGGGCGAAACCAGCGTCATGTTGGTAACCACATGGGATCTGAGCCGCTCAGCCAACGAGCGCACAGGGCATTTCCCTGTGCGCATGACGGGTCCAGGTCAAAGCGATACTAGAACTGATCTTCCTCGGTTGAACCGCTCATCGCCGTGACCGACGAAGCGCCACCCTGAATCGTGGTGGTGACATCGTCGAAATAACCGGCACCGACTTCCTGCTGGTGCGATACAAAACTATAACCTTTGTCGGCCGCGGCAAATTCAGGTTCCTGCACTTTTTCGACGTAGTGTTTCATACCTTCGCCGCGCGCATAATCGTATGCCAGGTCGAACATGTTGTACCACATGTTATGGATACCAGCGAGCGTGATGAACTGGTACTTGTATCCCATTTCGGCAAGCTTGTCCTGGAATTCGGCAATGGTCTTGTCGTCGAGGTTTTTCTTCCAGTTGAAGGACGGCGAGCAGTTATAAGCCAGCAGTTTACCGGGATGCACGGCACGCACCGCCTCGGCCCATTCGCGCGCAAACCCGAGGTCTGGAGTCCCGGTCTCACACCACACCATATCGGCATACTTTGCGTAGGAGACACCGCGTGAGATGGCTTGTTCGAGTCCGTTCTTGACGCAGTAGAAGCCTTCGCCAGTACGTTTTCCGGTGAGAAATGGCTTATCGTTATCATCGACATCCGAGGTCAGCAGGTTAGCAGCCTCGGCATCGGTGCGCGCGAGCAATACGGTGGGAACTCCCATGACATCGGCGGCCAGGCGCGCGGCGATCAGCTTCTGCACGGCTTCCTGGGTCGGTATCAGGACTTTGCCCCCCATATGCCCGCATTTCTTGACGGCAGCGAGCTGGTCCTCGAAATGCACGCCCGCGGCACCGGCGCCAATCATGTTCTTCATCAGTTCAAAGGCGTTCAGTACACCGCCGAAACCAGCTTCAGCATCAGCCACGATCGGCAGGAAATAATCGACGAAATTTGCATCACCGGGATTGACGCCGCGGCTCCACTGGATCTCATCGGCGCGGCGAAAGGTATTATTGATACGTCGAACCATTGCAGGAACCGAATCATAAGCGTAAAGCGACTGGTCCGGATACATGGTTTCCGAAGTGTTACCGTCGGCGGCAACCTGCCAGCCCGACAGATAGATCGCCTCGATGCCGGCTTTCGCCTGCTGCATCGCCTGACCACCGGTTATCGCCCCCATGCTGTTGACATAACCCTTTCTCGCCGCGCCATTGACCTGGGCCCAGAGCTTTTCCGCACCCATTCGCGCCAGGGTGTTTTCCGGCTGCACGGAGCCACGCAAGCGCACCACGTCGGTCGCGCTGTATCCTCGAGTCAGATTATTCCAGCGTGGGTTTTCCTGCCAGTCCCGTTCCAGGGCGGCGATTTGCTCGTCTCTCGTCATAACACTTATCTCTCAAAAAAATGGGTGGCAAAATTGCATCGGTCAGAAAATCAGCGGGTGTTGTCGCGCCCCATCTGGCATCGGACGCAGCGACACAGGCTATCTAATATACAGCGCTTGAGCCATGTAAAATGCCTGTTTACTCAATCAAGTCTATAAGATTATGCAATGATGCCAGGCATTCCCGAATCCTGATATTCTGCTGCTATTACAAGGCTGAATCTACCGATTGGTCGACATTTTTCGTGCAATGAACGACCCAGGTAATTGCCTGCCCCGGTCCAGCCCCATTGAATAAACGCATTGAGTTTGATTTCTGCATTGAATTAACCAATAATTCGGCATTGCGGAACCCATCATGGCCAATTCATACTACAAGCAGAATCACCTGAAAAAGCTACGTGCATTTTGCCAGACAGCAAAGCTTGGCAGCATGACGAAAGCAGCGGAATCGCTGTTTGCCAGCCAGCCAACCATTTCATTACAAATTCATGCCCTCGAAGAAGAAATGGATACGCTGCTGTTCGAGCGCAGCGGCCCGAAACTCAGTCTGACAACCGAGGGTAGTATCCTCTACGATTTGTGCCTGCCGCATGTCCAGGGGATCGACCGGCTCAAGGAAACCTTTGACGCCCATTGCGGTAACCTGACATCAGGCGAACTCAACATCGCCGCGGGTGAGTCCACCATTTTGTACGTGCTACCCGAACCGGTGGGTAAATTTTCCCAACAGTACCCCGCTATCAAACTGCGCCTTGCCAATGAAACCGGGCGCAATGGTATGGAAATGCTGCGTACCGACAGCGTCGATTTCGCGGTAGGTTCGATGCTGGAAGTGCCCGACGACCTGGTATATGACCCGATCGTCACCTATCGACCCGTGGTCATTACCCCGCTCGGCCATCCGCTTGCGCAGATGGAGCAGATTACGCTTGTGGATATCGGCAAATATGGTCTGATCCTGCCGCCTCGCCATCTCAGCACCTGGCACATCGTGAAAATGGTTTTCGCCCAGCACAATGTCAATTTCCGCGTCACGCTCGAAGCCGGCGGCTGGGAAGTCATCAAGCGCTATGTCAGTCTCGGGCAGGGTATTTCGATTGTAACCGACGTTTGCATCACCGAGCAGGATCGCAGCTCGATGAGCGTTATCCCGGTCGATCAGTACTTCCCCAGGCGCAGCTACGGCATCGTCACGCGCAAGGGGAAATTCCTGTCCGCTCCAGCGCAGCGATTTATCGAGATCATGAATGAGTCATTTGGCCGGGAACCGAAGTGACTTGACTATAATTGTCGACAATATTAAGACTTTAATGATTATTTATTCGAATATTGCCCATTAAAATACGGGTATTGTCAACAATCACCATTGGGTTATGATTTCACTCGGGTTTGAATTCATCTTAATAAACCGCTTGAGGGGGTAACTAATGACGTATAAGGAGGAGTACCGTGCTTCGATCGATGATCCCGCTGGCTTCTGGGCCGATAAAGCGCGGGATCTCGACTGGTTCAAGCCGGCGAGCGAAGTATTGACCCAGGATGAACAGGGTATACATCACTGGTTTGCCGATGCCGAGCTGAACACCTGCTACCTGGCGCTCGATTTCCATGTCAACAATGGCCGCGCGCAGCAGACTGCACTCATCTATGATTCGCCGGTTACCGGGCAACAGAAAAAGTACAGCTACCGTGAATTACGCGATGCGGTGGCACTTTGCGCCGGTATGCTCAGCAATCACGGAGTCGGCAAGGGAGATCGTGTCGTAATTTATCTGCCGATGATTCCGGAAGCATTGATCTCGATGCTGGCCTGTGCTCGACTCGGCGCCGTGCACTCGGTTGTCTTCGGTGGCTTTGCCCCACTTGAACTGGCCGTACGTCTCAATGATGCCACTCCCAAAGTGTTGTTGACCGCCTCCTGCGGTATCGAAGTCAACCGTGTCGTCGAATACAAGCCAATCGTCGATAGTGCCATCGACATGGCGCAGCACAAGCCAGCCAGTTGCATCCTGCTGCAACGCCCGCAGGCGCAGGCCGAGATGAAGAACGGTCGCGACGTCGACTGGCAGCAGGCACTCGAAGCCGCCGCACCGGCGGATTGCGTGCCGGTTAAAGGTAGCGATCCGCTGTACATTCTTTACACCTCGGGCACTACCGGCAAACCCAAGGGCGTGGTGCGCGACAACGGTGGGCACGCGGTCGCGATGAAATACAGCATGACCGCAATTTATGACATGCAGCCCGGCGAAGTCTTCTGGGCGGCGTCTGACGTCGGCTGGGTTGTGGGACACTCTTACATTGTCTATGGGCCGCTGATTCACGGCTGTACCACGGTGCTCTACGAGGGCAAACCGATCATGACGCCCGATGCCGGTGCCTTCTGGCGGGTGATTTCCGAGCATCGAGTGAAAGCCCTGTTCACCGCGCCGACCGCGTTTCGTGCGATCAAGAAGGAAGATCCGCAGGCAGAGCTCGCGCGGCAATACGATATTTCCTGCCTGCAGACGATTTTCGCTGCCGGTGAGCGTCTCGATCCACCGACTTATGAATGGCTAGCGGACAGCTTCCATGTCCCGGTGCTCGATCACTGGTGGCAAACGGAAACAGGCTGGTCAATCGCTGCCAATATGCATGGCCTCGAGTCAATGCCGGTCAAGCCCGGCTCGTCGACGGTGCCGGTGCCTGGATTCAATGTCCAGATTCTTGACGACTCGGGCAGGCAACTCGGCGCCAATGAGCAGGGATTTATCGCTATCAAGCTACCGCTGCCACCGAGCTGTCTTACCACCATCTGGGGTGATGTCGAACGCTTCAAAAGCAATTACCTGGAAACTTACCCGGGATATTTCAGCACTGGTGATGGCGGCTATTTTGACGAGGATGGCTATTTGTTCATCATGGGACGCGTCGACGATGTGATCAACGTTGCCGGACACCGCCTGTCTACCGGTGAGATGGAAGAGATAGTCGGCAAGCATCCGATGGTTGCCGAGTGTGCCGTTATCGGCCGACGCGACGAGCTCAAGGGGCAGTTACCGATGGGTTTCGTCGTCCTGAAAAATAGCGCGGGTGCAAAACCCGAGCAAATCGTCGACGAGGTCATTGCCATGGTGCGCCAGGATATCGGTGCGGTTGCCGCCTTCAAGCAGGCGCTGGTGGTAGCGCGGCTACCTAAAACCCGCTCCGGCAAGATTCTGCGCAAGACCCTGCGCGCCATTGTCGACGGCGACGAATACCTGTTGCCGTCGACCATCGAAGATCCGGCCGCACTCGATGAAATCAAGGCATTGTTGTAACCCTGCCCTGTCAATGCCGATAGCCCACATCTGCTTGCTGCACGGCGGCGACTGCCTGACCGGGGATCAGCAATCGAGCTCAGCGTCGAGCGGGAAGATCGGACGCGGCACGCGACGATATTCGAGCAGGCGATAACGCGGGGTGCACAGGGCGCCGCTGTCGCAAACGATGACGCGCGCGGCGATCGGCTCGAAATCGGCGCGGAAGTGCTGCATCGATTTCAACGCCACCACCGACTTTGAGGTCGGCTCGATGGCGAAACTTCTGAACTGCTGCAAATCCAGCATTTGCGCAGCAAGCGTGGTCACCAGTATTTCGATACCGGCCACGCGTACCACCACGGTGGGGCCGAAGCTACGCCGCAAGCCGCCGATCATCGATCCCTTGCCGGTATAGTCACCATCGCTCTTTAACAGCAACTCGGCCTGCAGGGTGAGCGGACCGCCACCATGCGCCGGATCGATTTTGCCGCCCAGCTGTATTTCCACAATAGCGCCCGGCTCATATTTCCACATCGCCTGCACCGTTGCACCATCGACCATGGGTCCGAAACAGGCATTCGACACCCCCGCTGCCAGCAGCGCGCGCAACAGGTTGGTGGCGTCGCCATAGGCGCCCGCGCCCGGGTTGTCCGCATAGTCCGCGATGACCAGAGGACCCTCCCTGGCGTCGAACTGAAGCGCGATGGCGGCGGCCGCATCGACTTCAAGATAGTCGTTGATCACTTCGTTGCGACGCTGCCAGATATCGTCCGCAAGCCCTGCGGCGAAGGCTCGATGAACGTCCATATCGCCTTCACCGGTGACCAGTACGGTCGGTCCGACTGCGGCGATGTCGGCGCTGGCAAATCCGCCATTGATGCTGACCGCATGCGCGTCGGCGCGCTGCTCCCAGTCGCAGGCCAGGCGCAGGCGCTCGATCATCGGCCCGACATCGGTACGGCCGCCATTGACCTCTTCCAGCATCGGACAACTGACGCGTATGGTCTGTGGGTGGATATCTCCCTGCAGCGTGGCCTGCAGCAAACGCGCGGCGTGCCTGCCGGCAGCGCGCATATCGACATGCGGATAGGTTTTATAGGACACGATGATATCGGCCAGCTCGCACATCGCCTCGCTGACATTGGCGTGTAAATCGAGCGTGATTGCAATCGGTATTTGCGGGCCGCAGACGTCTCGCAGGCGTCGCAATATTTCACCCTCACCGTCATCACAGAAATCGGTCACCATCGCACCGTGCAAGCCCAGCAGGATTCCATCGTAGTGGTTCGCGCTTGCCGCCTCGACAATGGGATCGCACAGCCAGTCGAATGCGGCCCGGGTTACCTTGCCCGAGGGTCCGGCTGCAGCGCTGTGCAGGTGCTCGAGCTGCCAGTCAGATGCCTGCGCCACTTCGACAAAACCGGCCAGTTCGGTATTCGCCTGGGCACGTTGCAACAGGGCTTCTTCGCCAGCATAGAAATAGCGGTCGCGAAACGCCTGCTGGTCGGTCACCAGGCGGCTGAAGGTATTGGTTTCATGCGCGATCTCGGCGCTTAAGATTCGGTAAGTCATATTTGATCAGCTGCAGGCATGGGGTTTACCCGGTTCGCGTGGTTGCGCTTATACCGCGTCGACGATGGCGATGGCGAGGTCCATGACATTGGTGTTCGTAGGACCGGTGACGAATAACGCGTCCTGTTGTTGCAGATAGCTTCCAGCATCGGCCTGCTGCAGGGCAGCGCGCGCCGCGCGCGGATCACTCCAGGTGCTACCATCCACAATTCCGCCTGCCGCGGTCGTCGGCCCGTCGCTACCGTCGGTACCGGCCACCAGTAAACTGATATGCTCGAGTCCGGCAAGATGCTCGGCTACCGCAAGCGCCAGACTCTGGTTACGCCCACCCTTGCCAGGATTAGCGGGCAGTACGACGGTGGGCTCACCACCCCACAGATAGACCCCGGGCTCGGCATTACGCAGGGTATCGCCGATCACAGCGGCGAGTTCGAACAGATCACCATACAGTGTCTCCTCGTTGACATTGACCACCAGGCCCAGTTCGATCGCCGTTTTGCCTACTTGATCCCGCGCAATCCGATTGGAAGCGATCACCTTCGAACGCGCCAGCACGCTCGCACGATGACAGTCACCCAGGCCGGAGCCGATGGTATCGATGGCGTCGCCCTCGACGTCCGAGATGGCGTAAACCCGCAGTTCGGCGCCTTTGAAGGCTTCGATCAATTTGCCATCCTTGATCAACGAATTCTGCTTACGCCAGGCATTAATCTCCGCGATGGTGTTACCACTGGCAATCATTTCGTCAGTCCTGGTCTGCAGGTCATCGAGCGACATACCGGCCGGCAACGCTTCGGCGAGTGCCGAGGCCCCGCCTGAAACCAGCATTAACAGTCGGCTATCGGGCTGCATGGTGAAAGTCCGCTCGAGCAAAACGTGGCCGGCGGTGAGCGAATTCTGATCGGGGATAGGATGTCCGGCTTCGAGGATGGTGACACCCTCACGATCCTGCAGTTGCGCATCGGCATGGCCGTACTTGGTAACCACCAGCGCATCGCAGGCCGGTAGATTGTCCAGCGCACCGAGACACATGCCCGCTGCAGCCTTGCCCACGGCGATAATCTGATCGGGTCGAAACGTCGAATCGGCTTTCAATGCGTTAGCCACCGCCTGGTAACCGGAAACTGCCTCGATGGCCGCATCCCACAAACTGATTAATACCGATTCTCTTGATTCTGACCCTGTCATAACCTTGCTCCTCGATTCACGCTTCGCTACTTTGTCGGTTTATCGACCTAAAAACAAGACCATTGTCGGCAGACGTCAACAGTGACCGTGAGGGTCCTGTCGCCGGGCACGGTGGCAGTGGCATTTGCACGCAGATTGGTCGACCGCTTGCGCGGGAAAGTTCGTCAGTAAAAGACAAAAGCCCTGGTTTCGACACTTTCCCGCGGTTTGGCATCAACTGGCGCACCTGGCAGGTGGATCGCGCTATGTATACTGCAGGGATGCACCCCGCCGTCTATGGAGTCGAAAGTTTTGAATACCAGCACCTCCGGTGGGCGCATCGCGGAATAGTAATACCAGCGCTGATCAGCGGCGTACACGGCGAGTTGAATTTCGCCCGTATGATTCGGGGCGCGACGCTCGCTATCGATCAGGTCTGACGGATCGAGACTGCGCGCATCACACAAAGCCAGTGGATAGTCTTCGACCGGATCGACCAGCGGCCGCCAAACATTGACGATCTGAAACCGTCCGTGCGCGAGCTTTTCGGCATCGGCACCGAGATTTTCGCGCAGGCAGACCAAACCGGAATGGGAGGTGTAATCATTGTGTACCAGCTGCGCCGGTTCGCGCACCTGCTTCTGCTCGCGTAACCCGGCATCAGACGCGCGTACCGTATGATCGAATATATGTACCCGGTAACACCCGGTAAGGGACTTCAGAAAAGCCTCGATCTCAATTTCGTATACTGACCTGACCTCATCCTGGTCCAGAAAATTTCGCACCCGGGTTGGCAGCTCCAGCAGCTTAAAGCCTGAAGGGTGCATGCCGAATTCGTCACACTGCGCGTTATCACTGCGCAATCGGGCGTCGTTTACCTCGACGGTTACCATCTCCATCGGTTGATCAATATGGTGAGCAGCGTTGCGCCCGGCACTCGAGGCATAATAGATTGGCCGTTCAACCCGTTCGGCCAGAAATTCGACTTGCGCCTGCAGCGACATATCAATCCCCGGTTAATTGCGGGTGGCGAAAACAATCGGTCAGATGATCGTTCACCAATCCGGCGGCCTGCATGAAGGCGTAACATATGGTGCTGCCGACAAAGGTAAAGCCGCGTTTTTTCAAATCCTTCGCCATCGCGTCCGACAGCGCTGTAGTGGCCGGTACGTCGGCCATCGTCGTGCGCCTGTTTTGCAGCGGCTCACCATCGACAAAATTCCACAGGTAGGAATCCAGCGTCAAGCCTTGCTGCCGCATCTCGAGATAAGCACGCGCATTTTTGACGAAGCCGTTGACCTTGAGACGATTGCGCACAATGCCGGGATCCTGCAACAGGGCAGCGATTTTCGCGTCATCGTAGCGCGCTATCCTGTCGGCATCGAAATTATCGAACACCTCGCGGTAGTGTTCGCGCTTGCGCAAAATGGTGATCCAGCTCAGGCCCGCCTGCGCGCCTTCGAGACAGAGGAATTCAAACAATTCTCGATCGTCGTGCAGCGGCGTGCCCCATTCGTGATCGTGATAATGCTGGTAGAGTTCATCGTCGCCACACCACCAGCAACGCTTGATAGCATCCTGTGTCATTGCAGATTTTCCATGAAAGATTGAATGCGCTTGCAGGCTTCCCTCAAATCAGCCTCGGATACCGTGTAAGAAACCCGCACATATCCCGCGGCGCTCGCGCCGAACGCGGTAGCATCGAGCACCGATACTCCGCTTGCCTGGTAGAGAGCCCGGGAAAAATCGGCCGCCGTATAACCACTGCCGGTTACCTTTACCATCATGAACATACCTGCCTCGGGCAATAGCGGTTCGAGCCCGGGGATCGCGCTGAATGCCGCGAACAAAAAATCGCGCCGCTGGCGGTAAATTTCCCGCATGGACTGCAAGTCTTGCGCGCAGTGTTTCAGGGCCTCGGCACCGGCCTGTTGAATAAAACCCGGCAAACCGTAGAGCATGCACAATGCGAGTTTTTCCATATTGGCGATCATTGGCGGCGGTGCGATGGCCCAGCCAACCCGCCAGCCGCTCATGGCATAGGATTTCGACAGGCTGCCGATGGTAATCACGCGTTCCGCCATACCGGGCAGAGCCGCGATGTGCTGAAAGGGTTCAGCATAGAGGAAATCGGCATAGACTTCGTCAGCAACGACCCACAGGTCATGTCGCCTGGCTACCTCGGCAATCAATTCGAGCTCTTCACGATTAAGCGCCACGCCGGTCGGGTTGCTGGGTGACGCATAGAAAATAGCGCGCGTTCGCTCGGAAATCGCATTCTGCAGGGTTTCGCGATCCAGCCGGAAACCGTGCTCTGCGTGCAGCACTACCGGCACCAGCGTTGCCCCGGGGGCCTGTATCGTCGCTTCGTAGGTGACATACATGGGTTGCAGTACGATCGCCTCGTCGCCAGCCTCGAGCAGGCACAATGAGCAGGCGAATAACGCGTTTTGTGCACCCGACGTGGTAATGACCTGGTTGATATCGATCTGCTGCCCACTGCTCTGCCGATGCCGTTCGGCAATCGCCTCGCGCAACTCGCTATGCCCCAGAATAGAGGTGTAATGGGTGTCACCATCGCGCATCGCTTGCGACGCCCGCTCGATCACGCGCTCGGGTGTGGCGAAGTCAGGATCGCCAACACTCAGAATGATGACGTCCTCGCCGCGCGCCCTGGCCTGCTTGGCCTCGTAGTGCAAATCCCAGGCGTCGGCGGCACTGCCTTTGACGCGATCGGTTAGCGAAGAAAATTTCATGCTGTTGACTATTGCCAGTTGGGTTTGAGTTCGTCGAGCAAGGGAAGTATCCACGACTTGTGTGCGGCCATCTCGGCACGACTGATGCCGGTCAATTCGTAGGGAAGTACCAGCCAGTCCTCGGTTTGTTGCAGAAAGTAATCGGGCGGGGCATCGTTGCGATCGGCCACGCAACGATAATACGGCGCCGCGATGCGCACCGCGGATGGCATGTTGCGCTTGTTTTTTTGCTGGAGTCGATTGACGATCGCCCTGACGTTGCGCCCGGTACTGTATACATCGTCGACGATTAGCAGCGCATCGTCCGCATTAAGGTTCTCGTACAGGTATTGCAGTCCATGAGCGCGCATCTCAATGCCCTGCTGCAGTTGTCGAAAATAATCATCACGGCCACGATAAGAGGTACGAACCGCGATGTGGTCGGTCTTCACACCGAGATACTGCAGGCATTCCTGAACATAAATACCGACCGTGGAACCACCCCGCCAGACGCCGACAATAAAGTCGGGGCGGAATCCACTCAGGTAAATCTGCCGCGCCAGGCGGTAGGAATCCTCCAGCAACTCCTGTTCCTCGATAAAGCGTTTTTGCATCCCTTTGAAACTCATATGCTATTCTGGCGAAGCCTACCAATTGACCTGGGTTAATGCACGCGAGATGAGTGAAAAACACTATATATCGGCGCAACAATTACTCGAAGATTCGTTCCGCCTAGGCGCCGCGATTATCAAAGATGGTTTTCGCCCGTCATTCATGGTCGCGATCTGGCGCGGTGGTGTACCGATGGGGATTGCAATACAGGAACTGCTCACCTGGTATGGCATCGAAACCGATCACATCGCCATTCGCACCTCTTCCTACAGCGGCATCGACGGGCGCTCCCATGAAATTCGCATTCACGGCATGAATTACCTGGTCGAAAACTGCAGGCGCGAGGATCGCCTGCTGATCGTCGACGATGTTTTCGACACGGGCCTGACCATCGATGCGGTAATCAAGCACCTGCAGGAGAAAGCGCGACTCAATACACCGCACGACATTCGCGTGGCAGTGCCTTACTACAAGCCCGCACGCAACCTGAGTAGCCGGGTACCTGACTACTATCTCCACGAAACCGCGCGCTGGCTCAAGTATCCACATTCGCTGGAAGGTCTCAGTGTCGATGAGGTTGCCGCCAATCGAGCTGAACTTTACGCCATTATCAGGGATCAGCTGGATTAGCGACTGTGGCGATAAGCGGTTCATCCCGGCTGGCAGCAGTGATCGCGAAGTTCAGGAACAGGCACACGAGAGCGGCTGACAACGCCATCCCCGCAGCCATGATGAAGGCATAACGCAGTTCGAACTCGCCCACCATTCCCGCCAGCAGGGCACCGAACATACCGACACCGTCGAGTACGGTAAATACGATGCCGAGCGTGGTGGCCTCGGCTTTACCGCTGAACTCCACCGCCGCCGCCAGGATCACCGGGCGCACCGCGGTGAGCATCGCCACTGCAGGCAATAATCCCAGGATCGCCCAGTAGAGGCTGTCACTGAGGCCGGCAAACAATGCGCAAAAGCTGGCGCCGAAAAGCACCAGTAGAATCATCGGTTTGCGCCCCCGGCCATCGGAATATTTGCCGAAAAAGGGCTGGAACAGTGATCCCAACAGCAAAATACCGGCGAAGATCGAGCCCGCAACGAAAGGCGACAAACCGTGTTCGCGCTGAAAATACAACGGCGCCATCGCCAGCTGCGCAATCAGCGCCATGTTGTAAAGGATCAATACCAGCATCAGCGCAATGCCGGCCGGCTTGAACCACTGCCGCGCGAGCCCGCGAAAATCGATCGGGCTGACTTCACCGGGGCTGTCGCGGCTGATACGTTGTGCGACCGGAATAAACAGGATACCCATGATCAGGGCCGGCAAGGCGAGAATTTGCAGCGTCGTCTGCCAATCGAAAAATCCCAGCAGGAATCCACTGCTGAGCGGGGCAATCACCTCGGCGCCGATACTGCCGCCGACCGCATGGATACCGAGCACCTGTGCGCGCCTCGCCGGCATCTCCTTGACCAACACCCCGGTTGCAATGGGGTGCCAGAAAGCATCGCCCATAACGGCGAAGGCGAGCAACAGGGTGACACCCCAGAACCCGGGCGCGAGCGTGGCGCTCAGGTAGCCGATCGCGACCCACCAGAAGCTCAACAACATCAACAGGCCGGGCCGGGTCGAACGATCCGAGATGATGCCCGCGGGTATATAGGCCAGGCCTGCGCCGATACCGTTAATGGTGAGGATCAGGCCGACCTCGACAGGCCCGAGACCCATGCTGACTGCAATGGCTGGCGCCAGCAGCCACAGGGTCCCGGCCACCCAATCGTTGGTCAAATGCCCGAGGAACAGAGCGACCAGCAAAAAACGATGCTGCTTGTTGGCGCTGGCGGCGGTCAAGTTACGTCCCGATAAGGCAGTTGCTTGACACATGGCCGATGACGGTGGTGCGAGCCAGGATTCATCAGCCGGTGGTTGCCCTGCGGCCAATCGCGGCCTCGATGCCACGATAGTAGAAAAGCAGCGACAAGGCGCGCATCAACATAAAAAATGCCAGTCCGAGGAACAGACCGTGGTTGCCCAGTAGCGGAATCGTCAGCTGCAGCATGGCAAGGTAAGCCAGCGTCGAAACGATCATCGCGTTGCGCATTTCACGGGTGTGTCCGCTACCGATGAAGATGCCATCGAGCTGAAAACTCCACACCGAAATTAACGGCGCAGCAATCATCCACGGCAGGTAATGCAGGGCGCTTTCGACGACCGCATCGATATTGGTAAACAGGGCGACAATGGATTCACCGAGCAACCAGTAAACAAGCGCCGCCAGCAAAGCGACGAACGCGGCCCAGGCACTGGTTAAAATCACCGCTCGACGGAACGCCTGTTTTTTACCGGCGCCATACGCACTGCCAGCGAGCGCCTCGACGGCATGGGCAAACCCATCCAGGCCGTACGCCATGATGCTTTGCATATGCATCAGTATCGCATTAGCAGCGAGAATCACCTCGCCCTGCCCCGCGCTTTTGGCGGTGAAATAACTGAACGCGAACAACATGCACAGGGTGCGCACAAATATATTGCCATTTGCGGTAAACAATTGCGTTAATGCACTTCGCTCCAGTAGACGCGCACGATCGTAACGTTCATAGGCATCGCGAAGCCGATGCCGCAACAGGTAAAAACCGCTCAGCATCGCCAGGTATTCGGCAATCACCGACGCCGCTGCCACGCCCTCCACACCCCAGCCGAAACCGAGCACGAACAACAGGTCGAGTAACACGTTGCTGATGTTCAGGATCAACTGCAACACGAAAGCGGCTCGCGTATTGTGCATGCCGATAAATATTCCGCTAAACGCGTACAGGCAAAGCACCGCCGGGGCGCTGAAGATACGAATCACAGCGTAATCGCTTGCCAGCCCTTCGACCTCGGCACTGCTGTCGATCAGATAGAATGCCAGCTGGATTATCGGCGTAGCAATGAGGATCGTGAAAGCGCCCAACAGCAGCGCCAGCATCAGCACGCGCATCAAGGTATCGGCAAGACTGTTCCAGTCACCGGCACCGAAGGCCTGCGCGACAAAACCGGTGGTGCCCATGCGCAGGAAACCGAAACCCCAGTAGAGGAAGCTGAAGATCAACGCGCCGATCGCGACCGCACCGATCGCTTCGGGACCGGGTAGGTGACCGACGACCGCGGTGTCGACCGCGCCCACCAGGGGGACTGAAATATTGGACAGAATGATTGGCCCGGCGAGCATCCAGACCTTGCGGTGTGTTATCTCGAAGCCACCCCGCCCTTCACTCATCTTTGTCGGGCGCCTTCCATTCCACGGGGTCTCCGTCGTCTGCCAGGGTAACCGTATCCGGATTTTCCTCGTGGGCTGACACGTAAAGCTGGTTCGACGTTGCCTGGCTCGAAGGCAGCACGACGTAGGGCTTGCGCTTATCCGGGCTACCCACGCGCTGCTTGCGGGTGATGATGGAGAAGCTGCAAAGCACGATCTCGATTAAAACGATATAGAAGAACAGGCCTCGCGGGCCCAGCAGACTCATGAACTGGCTGGCAACAATGGGACCGATAATCGCACCCGCACCATAGGTTATCAGCAATGCACCAGCCACCTGTACGCGCTGGTTCGAAGTCACCCGATCGTTGGCTGTGGCAGCCGACAACGAGTAGAGCGTGAATACGAAGGCGCCCAGAAACCCGGCGCCGAGCAGCAAAGCCTGGTAGCCCTCGGCATAGATCTGCCACACCGCTGCCAGCGCAACGATCAACGGTATGTAGACCAGTAACGGTCCGCGGCCGATACGATCCGACAGTATTCCGATCGGCCATTGCAGGATCAGGCCACTCATCACCATCACCGCCATGAAGGTCGCCAGCTGCTGGCTGTCGAACCCGCTATTGGTCGCAAACACGGAGCCAAGCCCGTTGATACTGGCGTTGACCAGTCCGCAGCAAAAAACGCCAACCACACCGAGCGGGGCAATTCGATACAGCTGCCAGACATGCATGCGCTCGGCATGGGCAGGTGCCGGGGCACTGGCGCGAGTCAACAGCACCGGCACCAGGGATAACGAGAAGATAATGGACGCCAGGCTGAACAACTCGAATTCCGAGGGATCACCTGCAGTCAGTAAAAAGTTTCCACAGCCGGCGGCGAAGTAATTGGTAATCATGTAGATCGACAGGATCTTGCCGCGGGTCTTGTTGCTTGCGGTCTCGTTCAACCAGCTCTCGGTGACCATGATCATGCCCGCCATACAGAAACCCGCAACCAGGCGAAATCCCATCCACGCATAGCCATCGACATACAGGGGATGCATCAATGCCGACGCTGACATCAACGACGCAAACGCCGCAAAGGAACGGATGTGCCCAACGCGAGTCACCACCTGGGCCGCATACAGGCCACCGAGCAGTAAACCGCTAAAATAGGCGGCAACGACGAGGCCGGTCAGATTTGCTGAAAAGCCCTCGACCTGGGTGCGCACGCCGAGCAGGCTGCCAAACAGGCCATTGGCCAGCAGCAACAGGCCATAGCTGAACAGAATCGAGCCGAGGGTACCGAGAGTTTTGAACACTAGCGATCCAGCACCGGGCGAATCCCGGAATGGGGCTACTCTAAACCAATCGCAAACCGATATCACCCCCCGATCCCGATATTCTGCGGCGATGTCGAACAACAGCCTTTGACAATAAAATGCCTTGCTATTAGTCTAGCGGAGACCTTGAGATCCCTGTTAGTGGCATACCCAGATTGCCGTTGTTAGAACCAATTGGCAAATTAAGCCGGGGTTCATGGTTCACTATTAAAATAAGACTGACAGCTATTGACAATCTGAGGAGCAAACATGAAAGACGATAAGTCCCCACCCGGACTCAATTTTCGGGATCTCAGCCAGGCTGACAAGGACCTGGTAGACAAAATGGTAAAGGGCGGCAGTGGTCCGGTTACCCGTCGCGACGCGCTCAAACTCGCCATGGTAACGGGTGTCTCACTGACCGTGGCCGAGCAATTACTGACCAATGGCAAGTCGGTCATGGCTGCCACGCCGAAGAAAGGCGGTTCGCTACGCATGGCCTCCAACCTGCACGGTCCCAACGATACGCTCGATCCGATCGTGTTCACCTCGACCATCGACTACACGCGCGGCCGTGTCACCTATAACAGCCTGTGCCAGATCGGCGAAGGCCTGGTGGCCAATCCTGATCTTGCAGAATCCTTCGAGCCCAACCAGAACGCCACCGAGTGGACCTTCAAGATCCGCGACGGCGTCACCTTTCACGATGGTAAGAAGTTAACCGCGGACGACGTGGTTTACAGCATGAGGCGCCATCAGGGCGAGAATTCAAAATCGGTCATCAAGTCGTTGCTGGAATCGGTTTCGGAGTGGAAAAAAACCGGTCCGCTGGAAGTCAAGGCGATCTTGAGTTCGCCCAATGCCGACTTGCCGGGGCTCATGGGCCTGTACCAGGCCAAGGTCGTGCAGGAGGGTTCCACCGGCGGCGGTATCGGCACGGGCCCCTTCGTGATGGAATCTTTCCAGCCCGGGGTGAAGTCGATTCACGTCAGGAACAAAAATTACTTCCGCGACGGGCCCAATCTCGATGCGGTCGAAATTACCGCGATCACCGACCCGGTGGCGCGCGTGAATGCGTTACTGGCCGGCGATATGCAAATTGTCGCGAATGTCGAACCCCAGGCGTTCCGCCAGATTGAAAGCTCGAGCACCGCCAAGCTGCTGTCGATTCCGGCGGGGCTGCAAATGGGCATCTGTTGTCTGAAAAATTCCGCGCCCGGTAACAACAACGATTTCGTCCTCGGCATGAAGTACATCCAGGATCGGGAACGCATCGTCAAGCGCGTCCTCAAGGGTAAGGGCACTGTCGGTAACGACCACCCGATCGCGACCGCGCACGGCGCCGATTATTGCAGTGAACTGCCGATACGCCCGTACGATCCGGACAAGGCCAAGTTTCACTTCAAGAAGTCGGGCTACAGCTCCGCCGAGCTTTTCGTCGCCCCGGTCATGTCGGGTATCGAGGATGCCTGCCTGACTGCACAGGCCAACTGCGCCAAGATCGGCTTCGACCTGAAACTGAAGAAGGTACCGACTGACGGTTACTGGGGCGCGGTCTGGATGAAAGAGCCGCTCAACGTGGTTTCCTGGAACATGCGGCCGACCGCAAATATTCAGCTGGGGATCCAGTTCGCGCCGGGTGCTGCGTGGAATGATACCTACTGGAACAACGATCGCATGGGTGAGTTGCTGAAATTGGCGCTCGCGGAAACCGACCCCGCAAAACGTCACCAGTATTACTGCGAAATGCAAACCCTGGTTCACAATGAAAGCGGTATGGTGATTCCGGCGTTTTCCAACGTCAACGACGGCCTCGCCAACAATGTCATGGGTATACCCAATGTACCAACGGGCCAGGTCGGCGGGTCTGAATGGCCCGAGTATGTCTGGCTGGCATAGTCGAAAATTGCATTAGCCATCCTGAGAAGGCCTGTATAACTGGTTTATACAGGCCTTATTTTTTGCCTGGCAGAAATTTCCAGATGTCGATCGTAATCGTAACAACCGGCATCATCGTATCAAAGGTTCACGGAGCGAACGATTAATTACAGAGTGGATACTTAAGAGTCCATAAGACAATAATACCGGGGGAACATCCAATGATGACAAGAATGGTCATGCAGCGAATCGGCATCGGCTTTGCAACCCTGTGGGTTGTTTCGGTGATCATATTCGTCGCCACCAGCATACTGCCAGGCGATGTCGCCGAGATCGTGCTCGGACAATCGGCAACACCTGAAACACTGGCGGCGCTGCGCGCCGAACTCGGCCTGGATCAACCCTGGTATGTACGCTATTTCAGCTGGCTGGGCGACATGGCAGTCGGCGACCTCGGTATCTCCAAGGCCGGCGGCGCAACCATTTCCAGCCTGATCGGTGGCCGTCTCGGCAATACCCTGATGATGGCCGGCTGGGTGTCGGTGATCTCGATCCCGATTTCAATCGCACTCGGCCTTTGGGCCGCCATGCATCCCGGTACCTGGCTCGATCGAATCGTGACTTTCGGCACCCTGAGCCTGATTTCGGTACCCGAATTTTTCATCGCCACGATAGCCGTACTGGTTCTCGCGGTCGAACTGCACTGGCTGCCGTCGACGGCCTACATGACTGGCGAGGAAAGCTTCTGGGAACTGATGAAAGCCCTGGCGATGCCGTTGATCACCCTGGTCATCGTGGTATCGGCGCAAATGATCCGCATGACCCGCGCCGGCATTCTCAACGTCATGAGTTCGCCCTATATCGAAATGGCTATCCTGAAAGGCGTGCCACGCGGCCGTATCATCATGCGCCACGCGTTCTACAACGCGATCGGCCCGATCATCAACGTCATCGCGCTGAACCTGGCCTACCTGGTCAGCGGCGTGGTCATCGTCGAAACCATCTTCGCCTACCCCGGGCTCGCCAAGCTGATGATCGACGGCGTGCAAACCCGGGATCTGCCGCTGGTGCAGGCCTGCGCGATGATTTTTTGCGGCACCTACGTTGTCCTGATTCTGCTGGCGGATATCGGCTCGATCCTGTCCAACCCGCGCCTGCGCAATCCGAAATAGTTTGAGAGGATATAACCATGACTCAACAAGTAACCAGCAAGAAAGAAGAAGAAGTCATCGCCGAACTGGACTCCTTTGCGGAGTTACCGGATTCCCCGCCAAAACGAAAATTTCGCCTGACCTGGGTCGGTTACGTCTCCTCCGCCGTGGTCGCCTTCTGGTTGATCATCTGCGTAATTGGCCCGAGTATCGCACCGTTTCACGAAATGGACATGGAAGGCGATGACAGTTTTCTACCCGCCTACTCCGGCGAATATGGATCCTTCTATCTCGGCACTGATTATCTCAGCCGGGACACCCTGTCGCGAATTCTGTATGGCGCGCGCAACACTATCGGCATTTCGCTGGCGGCCACGCTGATTGCCTACTTGATCGGTATCACGCTCGGCATTCTTGCCGCAGTCAAGGGGGGCTGGATCGACATGGGAATAAGCCGGGTCAACGACGCGATACTCGCGCTACCGACGATCATGCTCGGCCTGATCGTGATCGCGGCGCTGGGATCGTCGATACCCATCCTCATCGGCACGGCGGCGGTCATCTATGCTACCAGCGTGTTTCGCATCGCGCGTGCGCTCGGCCAGGACATCATGGTGCAGGATTTTGTCGAGGCCGCGCAAACCCGTGGCGAGGGTATCTGGTGGATTATCCGCGCTGAAGTACTGCCGAATGCCGCCATGCCGCTGGCCACCGACTTCGGCCTGCGCCTGGTCTTTGTAGTGCTGTTCATTTCCAGCCTGAGCTTTCTCGGTCTCGGCGTGCAGCCACCGGCTTCCGACTGGGGTAGCATGGTGCGCGGCAACCTGGGGGGCCTGACCTACGGCTCTTACGCGGCGATCTGGCCAGCACTGGCGATCGCTTCCTTTACCATCGCGGTCAACCTGATTGTCGATGATATTTCCGCCAAGTCCGGCGGTAGTCTCGCGAAGAAAATGGTGTAACACGATGGCCAAAGAAAAATTATTTGAAGTAGTAGACCTGCGCATTAGCGCCTATGACGACGAAGGCGTCGAAGTGCCGATCGTGCGCGGCGTCAGCTTCGACATCCACAAGGGCGAAGTTGTCGCCCTGATCGGCGAATCCGGTTCGGGTAAAACCACCATTTCGCTGGCATCGCTGGCCTATACCAAGCCCGGGCTGCATTTTACCGGTGGCCAGGCAAAGCTTTACGGCAAGGATGTACTCACCATGGCACCGCTGGAGCAGCGCGAAATTCGTGGCGGAAACGTCGCCTATCTCGCGCAAAGCGCAGCAGCCACTTTCAACCCGGCAATCACTATCGGTGAACAGGTCACTGAATCAGCCGTCCTGCACGGCCGCCTCAACCAGGAAGAAGCGACCAAACGTGCACTCGAGCTGTATCATGCGCTCGAGCTACCCGGTGCCGACCGCATCGGTTTACGTTATCCGCACCAGGTGTCGGGCGGACAGTTACAACGGTTGATGGCCGCCATGGCGCTGTGCGGAAAACCCGACCTGATGGTGCTGGACGAGCCCACCACTGCGCTCGACGTCACCACCCAGATCGAGGTGCTCAAGGCCTTCAAGAAAGTAATACGCGAGGAAAATTCTGCGGCCATCTACGTCACCCACGATCTAGCGGTGGTCGCGCAGATCGCCGACCACATCGTCGTGCTCTATCGCGGTGAAATCATGGAGCAAGGTTCGGCTGACCAGATTATCAACCACCCGACCCATGCCTATACCAAACGCCTGATGGAAGCGGTTCGTCCCAGGCCCGAATCCGGTATGGGCGTCGATGCCAGCGGCGATCACGATCGTGTCATCGATAACATTGAAGTCAGGAACATGACGGCTGGTTACGGCGGTATTGTCGACGGCGAACCCGTAATACCGATTCTCAAGGACATCAATGTCAGTGTCAAAAACGGACACGTGGTCGGTGTAATCGGTGAGTCAGGCTGTGGTAAATCGACACTGGCGCGCGTCATGGCGGGTATGCTGCAACCTGCGCGCGGTGACATCATCCTCGACGGCAAGACACTCGAGGGCGCGTTAAAAAATCGTAATCTCGACGAATTGCAGAAGGTACAATTTGTCTTTCAGATGGCCGATACGGCGCTCAACCCCAAACAATTAATCGGCAATATTATCGGCCGGCCGCTCGAGTTTTATCACGGGCTTACCGGTCGTGAAAAGCATGCCAAGGTTGCTGAAATACTGGAAATGGTCGAGTTGCCGGCCGCTTTCGCGAATCGTTACCCGATGGAGCTTTCCGGGGGCCAAAAGCAGCGCATCAACCTGGCACGCGCGCTCGCGGCGAGCCCGGAAGTGATGCTTTGCGACGAGGTGACTTCGGCGCTCGACAGCATCGTGGGCGCCAACGTGATCAAGCTGCTGACCAGCCTGCGCGACAAGACCGGCGTATCGTTCGTCTTCATCAGCCACGACCTGTCCACGGTGGCCTCGTTCGCCGATGAAATCGTCGTGCTTTATGCCGGGCGCGTGGTGGAACAAGGGCCGACGGATGAAGTGCTCGAACCTCCCTTCCATCCCTATACCCGGCTGTTGATCAGCTCGGTGCCGGAGATGCGCATCGGCTGGCTCGAAGACACGATGAAAAGACGCGAAATGGCGGTCGGCATCGCCCGCGGGGTTGAAATTACGGCTAAAGGTTGTCCATTTTACAATCGTTGTCCGCTGGCCATCGAAGGGACCTGTCAGACACTGATACCGCCGACACTGGAGCTCGAAAACGGCCATCAGATCGCCTGTCACCTGACGCTTGAGGATTTGCAGCAGGCCGAAGCCGATGCGCAGAGAATTCTGTTGGGTTACGAAAAGCTGGGGCATGACGATCCCCAGATTCACGTGCCATAATCCCTCTGCAGAACCAATCAAACCCAGGATAAATACATGAGCAACTATCCAAAATTGACCGAGATGGGCATACGACATCCCGAGGAAATCGAAAAATTCACAGTCTATACGGTCGGCAAAACCGACGTTCTGCAGGTCGCCTACAATCGTAAAAAGGGCTCGATATTGCCCGTTATTCGCCGTTACAAGTTCCCGCAGGTGAGAGAATCGGTGATGGTCGACAGCGGAACTCGCAGAACCGAAACACTGTTCAAGAGTACCCCTGCCTTCCGCGAAGCCCTCGCCGAACTCGAAGAGCTGAAACTGAAACAAGCTCAGGGTAAGGACCTGAAAGCTTTATTGCGCGAAGAAATGCGGCTGTTGCAGGAAGACATCTCGCTGCGTACCGAGTATATCCAGTCTCTGATCGATCAGTTGTAAACCGTTATGACCGCAGGGCGCTCCTGCCAGCAGGCCCTGCGATCAGCGCTGTTCACCGGCACTATCGTACTCTTCACTGGTGTATTGCTGGATCGACTCGATTGCTGAACCCGACGGATGTACCGCGGTCGTGGTGCTCGGCCACTGGCGCTCCAGCGGCACCGGTGCGCTGCGGCACATGCGGTAAATGGCAAACAGTCCCGTCAATCCATGAATGGCTGCGATCGACCAGAACAGGGACTGGTACCCGTAAGCATCCATAATGACGGCAAACAGCAACGGCCCGGTGATCGCTCCGAAGCCTCCCACCATCACCAGGGCACCGCTCGCTGCGATCATCTGCCTGGGTTCGAGATGATCATTGGTATACGCGATACAGATGGAATACAGCGGAAATGCCAGGCCGCCGAATAGCGCAACCGCAAAGAACAGGGCCGTCGTCGAATATTGTTCGGCAGGAATACACAGCAATGCCGACAGCGCGGTAAAAATCGTGACCAGCGTCAATACCGTGCGTCGATCATAACGATCTGACAGCGCGCCGATAGGCCCCTGTAACAGCACGGTTCCCACCACGGATGCCGTCATAAAATACGAGATGTCGCGAATACTCAGTCCGATGCGCTGTGCATAAACCGGACCGAGTGCGAAAAAGGTCGCCGTCACCAGGCCGACCGTGAACATGCTGATGATACCAAGCGGAGTCAGACGAAAAAGTGCCAGCAGGCTGATGCGCACCGAGTCGTGAAAGGTTGGCGGCGAACCGGCAGACAACAGTAATGGCACCACGGCGACTGAAATGAGAATCGAGGTAAGAATAAACAGCGGAAACTCGAGCGGGTTGGCCAGGTTCAGCAATAACTGCCCGGCACCGACACCCATGTAAGTAACCACCATGTACATCGATAACAACTTGCCGCGGGTTTCATTGGTGGCGCGATCGTTCAACCAGCTCTCGGCCACGATGTACAGCCCGGCAAAACAAAAACCGCTGAGCAGGCGCATCGCCATCCACACCGGCACGCTGACCACCAGCGCGTGCACCAGGATCGCCGCCGAAGACAGTGCCGCAAAGGCCGCGAACACGCGAATGTGCCCGACCTTGATGGTGATGCGCGGTGTCAGCAACGAACCGAGCAGAAATCCGAGGTAAAAAGTCGACATGACCAGGCCGGTCAGCGTCGTCGAGAATCCCTCGAGATCGGCGCGTATCGCTAGCAGGGTTCCCTGCAGGCCGTCTCCCAACATGAGTATGCCGAAACCCAGCAAAATCGCCCAGGACGATGCCAGCGCGGCACTAAATGTGACGGGGCGACGCGGCACTCAAACCTCCGGAATGACGTTAACGGGTAATTCGAGGGTGACACCATAGGCCGCAAGAAACTGGTAACAATCGGTTCTCGCGGCGGACAGCGAAAAGCTGTCCGAGTGTAAACAGTACTCGAGCCACAGGCCATCGATCAATGCGATCAACTGGCGCGCCACACTGTCTGCGTCAGCCTGCAGCGTCGTGGTTGCGGAAATCCGCATCAACACGGATTTAATACTCTCCCGGTAGCGATGGTAGCGCTGTTTATGCAACTCGTTGAGGGCGTGATTGCTGCTTACCTGTCCCCAGATCGACAGCCAGGCACGCAGATTTGATCGATTGAAACTGGCTTCATCGAAACTGACCTCAATGATTCTGGCCAGAAATTCAGTCGCAGGCCCACCGTCGTCTTCCTGCACCAGGTGATCGGTCATATGGGCATAGATACAGCTCAGTAATTCATCCTTGGTGTTGAAATGATGATTGATCAGCCCGCGCGAGATTCCAGCCTGCTTGCAGATTTTGTCGACAGTAAACCCCGCCATGCCGCCCTCGCCAAGGCAAACGATACCCGCGGCAACCAGCTCTGCGCGCCGATCGAATGCCGATTTTCGACTGAACACCTGCTTCACCGCGCTGTTTTCTGCCATGTTTACGCTTCCGAATTGAAAGTGATTGCAGCAGGATAACTCTTGTTATACGATCGTTCAACTAAAGCCATATGACGAGAGACTGTCAACATGCCGCGAAATCCTCGTTACGATATTCTGTTCGAACCGCTGCGCATCGGCCCGGTTACCGCACCCAACCGATTTTATCAAACACCGCACGCTACCGGCATGGGCAATATGAAACCAAACAGTTCAGCCGCCCTGCGTGCGACCAAGGCCGAGGGCGGCTGGGGTGTCGTGTGCACCGAGTATTGCTCGATTCATCCGAGCTCAGATGAAACTCCCTATGCCTATCTGAGCCTGTGGGACGATGAAGACATGCAACAACTCGAAATTACCTGCGCAGCGATTCATCGACATGGGTCACTGGCGGGTATTGAATTGTGGCATGGTGGTCGGCATTCGAATAACCGTGGCACGCGCGAAGTTTCGCTGGCCCCGACTGCGGTATCCGCGAAACATGCCAATCCTGCCCAGGTGAAAGGAATGGAACTTGAAGATATTACCGCCTTCAGGAGTTGGCATCGGGACGCCGCGCTGCGTGCGCAGCAGGCGGGATTCGACATCATCTACGTTTACGCGGGACACGACTACCTGCCGTTTCAATTCCTTTCGCCGGTATCCAACCAGCGCCAGGACGAATACGGTGGCTCGCTCGAAAACCGTTGCCGCTTGCTGCGGGAGCTGATTGAGGATACACGTGCAGCCGTCGGCGAACACTGTGCGGTCGCGGTGCGTCTGGCCATCGACGAACTGCACGGCGCAGATGGAATCGAGGCCGCTGGCGAAGGACGCCAGATAGTCGAGATGCTGGCAGAACTGCCCGACCTCTGGGATATCGCACTGGGTGGGCGCCTCGGTAACGATTCCTGCAGTTCGCGTTTTTCCGCACAGGGCTACCAGGAACAATACGCCGCTATCGTCAAGTCGTTGACTTCGAAGCCGGTCGTCAGTGTTGGTCGCTTTACTTCGCCGGATACCATGGTCAGCCAGATCAGGCGTGGTGTGCAGGATTTCATCGGCGCCGCGCGCCCATCGATTGCCGATCCATTCCTGCCAAACAAAATTGCCGCGGGACGCGAGGATGAAATCCGCGAGTGCATCGGCTGCAATATCTGTCGTTCAGCCAACAATGAAGCCTCACCTTTGCGCTGTACACAAAATCCCACCATGGGCGAGGAATGGCGGCGTGGATGGCATCCGGAAATCATTAATCCCGCGAAGTCCGAGGCCTCGATCCTGGTCGTCGGTGGCGGTCCGGCCGGACTGGAGGCGGCGTCGAGCCTGGGGCGCCGTGGCTACCAGGTCACGCTGGCTGAAGCGTCTGCACAGCTGGGTGGACGCGTCGTTGACGAGGCATCCCTGCCCGGCCTGCAAAACTGGATTCGAGTGCGCGACTATCGCGCCTACCTGTTGTCACAGATGAGCAATGTCGAAGTCTTTCTGGACAATCGGCTGACAGCCCCTGACATTGTTGCATTTGGAGCCGATGCCGTAGTGGTTGCCGAGGGCAGCCATTGGCGCCGAGACGGTCAGGGCCTGAACTTGCAGCATCCCGTCACTATCGAACAGTCCGAATGCATTCATACCCCCGATGATATTTTCGCCGGGGCGAAGCTCTCGGGACGCGTGCTGATCTACGACGATGAGCATTACGTGATGGGCGGTGCACTCGCCGAGAAGTTTCTGGCCGCGGGCCTGGAAGTCACTTATCTGACGCCACAGGCGATGATCTCGAGCTGGACCGTGATGACTGACGAGCAGGATTTCATTCAATCAAAATTGCTCGGCATGGGTATCGAAGCGGTGTTTACCCAACTCATCGATCACGTCGACGGCCAGGAACTGCACACTCGCCACATCTACAGTAATAACAAGTACCGCCACGCATTTGACCACTTGGTGCTGGTTACCGGGCGCAGTGCCAACAGCGACCTGTTTGCAGAGCTCGACATCGGCGCAACCCGCATTGGCGATTGCCTGGTGCCCAGCAGCATTGCCGATGCGGTTTACTCGGGCCACAAGTTCGCCCGGGAATTCGATGAAGACCCTGCCACCTTGTTGTGCCGACGCGAACGCGCGGTCCTGCAGCAAGCGTTGCCCCCGCGGCAGAATCCCTCTCGGAGCCACCCGTGATTCGCAAAACCCGGCGTCGCAATGCGCGCAAGGAACGCGTCTCAGGATCGATAACGCAATCACCCTGGAAGTCATTGCGTTATCGGAACTCGCCTACGGAACTGCTCAGCAAGGATGCCGTCGAGAGCATTCACCAGGCGGCCCTGTCGATCCTGCAGGAAACCGGCATGACTATTTTGTCGGACGCTGCACGCGGGCGCTATGCACAGGCGGGGTTCGCGGTAGACACTGCAACGCAGCGAGTTCGCTTCGAGTCTGAGCTAATCGAGTCGCTGACTGCGCAGGCGCCGGCGGGTTTCACGCTGGAGGCCAGAAATCCGGCGAAAAGCCTGCGCATCGATAATGGGCATGTCATTTTTACCTCGGTCGGTGGACCCGCCTACGTCATGGACAGTGAGCGGGGGCGGCGCAGTGGAAGCTACGCCGAAATGTGCGATTTCATGCGCCTGGTGCAGAGCCTGGATATCCTCCACCAGGACGGTGGCGGCGGCTTCGAGGCCATGGACTTGCCCGCGCCAAGCCGCCACCTGGACCTGTTTTACGCCCAGTGCACGCTGCTCGACAAGAACTGGGTGCCCTGGACCATGGGTCGCGCACAAACCATGGACGCAATCAATATGGTGGCGCTCAGTCTCGGCAAATGCGGCTCAGACCTGGTCGCCGCGCCGGCGTTATGCGGCATCATCAACACCAATACTCCGCTACAGCTGGATATTCCGATGGCCGAAGGTTTGATGACGCTGGCCGAGCATGGGCAGGCCGTGGCGATCACGCCGTTCACACTGGCCGGCGCCATGGCGCCGGTAACCCTGGCCGGGGCGCTGGCACTGCAGCATGCCGAAGCCATGGCGGGAATCGCGCTGACCCAGATCGTGCGGCCCGGCGCTCCGGTACTCTACGGTGGATTCACCTCCAATGTCGACATGAAGACAGGGTCGCCGGCCTTCGGTACACCGGAGTACCTGCAAGCCGCCCAGGCTTCCGGGCAACTCGCACGGCGTCTCGGCGTGCCGTTTCGTTCGAGTAATGTCAACGCGGCCAACTGCCCGGATGCCCAGGCCGCCTATGAAAGCTGCCTGTCGCTATGGGGCGCGATTAGCGGTCAGGCCAACATGATCAAACATGCGGCCGGCTGGCTACACGGCGGACTTACCGCCTCACTGGAAAAGCTGATCATAGATGCCGAAGTGTTGCAGATGGTCGCGGCCAGCCTCGAGCCCTTCGAGGTGAATCGCGAGACACTGGCGCGCGATGCAATTCGCGAAGTCGGACCCGGGGGACACTTTTTCGGCAGTCCGCATACCATGGCGCGTTATGAGGATGCCTTTTACGCGCCACTGTTATCAAACTGGAGCAATCACGAGTCCTGGCTGGAGGCGGGTTCAGTCAACACCGAACAGCGCGCTAACCAGGTATGGAAACAACTCCTTAAGGAGTACCAACAACCCGGGATCGACCCGGCTATCGACGAGGCGTTACAGGATTATGTCGCCAGGCGTAAACTGGAAATCCACAATGCTGCGTAATTTCCTCTGGCGACGGGTCGAGTCCAGCGCATAACGGCGCATCGAGTGGACTAGACCACCCCGAAATCATCCACAATCGGGCGCTCCATAAATCGGGATACAATTCCGCCCGAGCCCTATTTAATTGATACCCAACCCCCTCTTATGTTACAAAGGTCCATGATCGAAGTGCGCTTAACCGCATCGTTAAGACAATTAACAAACTTCTCATTTTAAAAAGATCCCTGACAGGGACATCCAGTTCTATTACCTGAGGAAAGCAGAAATGACAGATATCAAAGATCTCGAGAAAGCAGCGAAAGAAGGCAGACTCGATCGCCGTGAATTTATCCGACGTGCCGGCGCGCTGGGCCTCGCAGCCCCGTTTGCGGCCAGTTTGTTGACTCAATCGGTGCACGCGGCCATGCCCAAGCGCGGCGGCAGTTTCGTGATGGGCAGCGCACATGGCTCGACGACCGATTCGCTCGATCCCGGTAGCCATGAAAACGGATTTATGACCAATACCGTATTCGCCTACGCCAACCAACTGTTCGAAACCGACAACACCGGGAAGCTGGTGCCGGAGCTGGCGGAATCCTTTGATGCCAACAAGGATGCCACCCAATGGGTCATCAAGCTGCGCAAGGGGGTCGAATTTCATAACGGTAAATCGATGACTGCCGACGACGTCATTGCGTCGCTGAACCATCACCGTGGTGAAGATTCGAAGTCGGCGGGCAAGTCATTGCTCGACCCGATAACCGAGATGAAGAAAACCGGTACCCACGAGGTAACCTTCACGCTGAGTGCCGGTAACGCTGACTTCCCGGTCATCCTCAGTGACTACCACTTTGCGATCTTGCCCAATTTCGAAGGCAAGGCGGACTGGCAGGCTGGCTTCGGTACCGGTGGTTATATCATCGACCGTTTCGAGCCGGGCGTGCGCGCCACCTTCAAGCGCAACCCGAATTACTTCAAGGCAGGCCGGGCGCATTTTGACGAAGTCGAAATCATTGCACTGGTCGACACCACCGCACGCCAGAACGCGGTCATGAACCAGGAAGTGCATGCCATCAATCGCGTCGACCCGAAAACGGTCCACCTGCTCGGTCGCAACCCGAGCCTCAGTATTCTCGAGGTCACAGGTACCTTGCATTACACCTTCCCGATGCGCGTCACCCAGGCGCCGTTCGACAACTATGACCTGCGCATGGCGGTCAAGCTGTCGGTGGATCGCGAAGCACTATTGAGCAAGATCCTGCTGGGTCATGGCGCAATCGGCAACGATCATCCGATATCGCTGTCAAACCCCTATCACAACGATGTCATGCCACAGCGCACCTACGATCCCGACAAGGCCAGGTTTCACCTCAAGAAGGCCGGTATGGAGGGCGTTAAGCTCGATCTCGGCACTTCCGAAGCCGCCTTCTCGGGTGCCGTCGACGCCGCGCTGCTGATCAAGGATTCAGCCAGCAAGGCGGGACTCAACGTCAATGTCGTGCGCGAGCCCAAGGACGGCTACTGGTCGAACGTGTGGAACAAGAAAGCCTGGTGTGCCTGTTACTGGGGTGGCCGTCCGACCGAGGACTGGATGTTTACCGCGGCTTACGTGGCCGAGGGTAACTGGAACGACACCGACTGGAGAACCGGGCCGGCCGCCGATAAATTCAACAAGCTGGTGGTTGCGGCCCGCTCTGAGCTGGATACCAATAAGCGCCGCGAAATGTACTACGAGTGCCAGAGCCTGGTGAACGATGACGGTGGCGCGCTAATCCCGATGTTCGCCAACCACATTCACGCGGTCAGCAAGAAGGTTGCTCACGATGAGCAGGTCGCCGGCAACTGGGAATACGACGGTTCCAAGGCTATCGAACGCTGGTGGTTCGCATAAAGCAATAACAAAGGGGGTAATGGGCCTTATTGGCCCATTACCCTTCATAACTCGCTTACAGGCTGAACGTCAATCGATACGCAAACCTGATATTCGATAACTTGGAGGGGGGCACTGTGCATCCAGTAATTCGCACAATACTGCAACGGCTAGGGCTCGGTCTGATCACGCTGTTCGTGGTTTCGTTAATCTTGTTCAGCTCGATCGAATTCCTCCCGGGTGACTTTGGCGAAGCGGTGCTCGGACAGGCAGCCCTGCCGGAAACCGTGGCTGCATTTCGCAAGGAGCTCGGTCTCGATCTGCCGATCCACGAACGGTATTTCGACTGGCTGGGCGGCATCCTGACCGGCGATATGGGCAATTCTTTCTCAGGCCGCGGTTCATCGGGAGGTTCTGATCGCTCGCGACCGGTGATCGAATTGCTGGCACCAAGGCTCGCCAATACCCTCTTCCTGGCATCGATGGCGGCCATTATCTCGGTACCGCTGGCGCTATTTCTCGGTATTACCGCGGCGCTTTACCGAAATTCCTTTTATGACCGCGCCGTCAATGCACTGACCCTGACCACGATTTCGTTTCCCGAATTTTTCGTTGCCTACCTGTTGATTCTGGGTCTATCTTCATTTACCAAGATATTCCCGTCGTTGGCCAATATCAGCCCGGACGCTGAATTCTGGGAACGCGTCTACCTGACCGCCCTGCCCGCGTTGACGCTGACCCTGGTTATCGTCGCGCACATGATGCGCATGACGCGCGCCGCTATTATCAACCTGATGGCAAGCCCCTACATCGAGATGGCCGATTTGAAAGGGGCATCAAAATCAGAAATCATCCTGCGCCATGCCTTACCCAATGCCTGGGCCCCCATCGTCACCGTTATCGCCTTCAACCTCGCTTACCTGGTGGTAGGTGTGGTCGTGGTCGAAGTGGTGTTTGTCTATCCGGGGGTCGGCCAGTTGATGGTGGACGCGGTGACGACACGTGATGTCCCTGTCGTACAGGGCTGTGCGATGATCTTTGCCGCGACCTACATCCTGCTCAACCTGTTCGCCGACATCATCTCCATTATCACCAACCCACGGCTGTTGCACCCACGATGAATGATAAAGACGACATAATACCCAGCGAAGGGGCGGAACTGGCCGACCAGGGATACTCGGCGGCCGCCGAAGTTGGCGTAATCAAGGCGCGCCGAACCTTTGCGCAGAATGTCTGGCGCGGATTGAAGTCCGCACCTCCGACCGCCCTGTTCGGGTTGACGGTGATTAGCATCTACGTCATTTTCGCGGTTTTCGCACCGCTGCTCGCACCCTACGGTGAAGCCGAGATATTCCCGATGTCCTATGCACCCTGGAGCGAGGAGTTCCGTTTCGGCACCGACCAGCTCGGACGCGATGTCATGTCGCGACTGATCTACGGCGCCCGCAATACGGTCGGCATCGCTTTCGTGACCACCTTGTTCGCCTTCATTATCGGTGGCGGTCTCGGCATTACCGCCGCGATCAATAACAATGGCTGGCTCGACAACCTGCTGAGTCGCTCGGTGGACGTTTTGATGGCGATTCCCAGTCTGATTTTCGCCTTGATTCTGTTGTCGATGTTCGGCGCCAACACGCTCAACCTGATTATTATCATCGCGGTCCTCGACTCGACCCGCGTATTTCGAATCGCACGTGCGGTTTCGTTGAACGTCGTGGTGATGGACTACGTCGAGGCGGCCAGGCTGCGCGGTGAGAAGATGTTCTGGATCCTGTATCGTGAGATTCTGCCGAACATCATGCCACCGCTGGTGGCCGAGTTCGGTTTGCGCTTCTGCTTTGTGTTCCTGACCATCGCGGCGCTGTCTTTCCTCGGTGTGGGCATACAGCCGCCGACCGCCGACTGGGGCTCGATGGTGCGTGAAACTGCCGGCCTGATACAGTTTGCCGAATACGATTTCACCGCCGCCATGACGCCGATGTTGCCGGCCGCCGCCATCGCCCTGCTAACCGTAGCCGTTAATTTCGTTGTCGACTGGTTTTTGCATAAATCCAGCGGTCTAAAGGACTGAGTAGATAAGCATGAGTGAAAAAAATTCTGGGGAAAAAGGCGACATTCTGCTGGAAATGCGCGATATCGTTATCGATGGTTACAGTGATGACCGCTGGCACGAAATCATCAAGGGCGTCGACATTACGCTGCGCCGTGGTGAGATATTAGGCCTGATCGGTGAATCCGGTGCCGGCAAGTCGACACTCGGACTGGCGGCGATGGGTTATGCACGCGCCGGCTGTCGCATCACCAGCGGCAGCATCATCTTCGATGGCATGGATTTGATGAAAAAGTCCGCAGCGGAAAAACGCGCCCTGCGCGGTACCCGCATCGCCTACGTCGCCCAATCCGCGGCCGCCTCCTTCAACCCGGCACACCAGTTGATCGAACAGACCGTCGAAGCGACCGTGCGCCGCGGCATCAAGCCCGAGGCCGAAGCCAGGGCCGACGCGCGCAAACTGTATCGGGACCTGCAACTGCCGAACCCCGATACTATCGGCGAGCGTTATCCGCACCAGGTGTCCGGCGGCCAGTTACAGCGGGTTATGACCGCGATGGCCATGTCGGCACGGCCCGACCTGATTATTTTTGACGAACCAACTACGGCACTCGACGTGACCACCCAGGTCGAGGTTCTGGCTTCGATGCGGCGCATCGTCGAACAGTTCAATACCGCTGCCATTTACATTACCCACGATCTCGCGGTGGTTGCGCAAATGGCCGATTTCATCAAGGTGCTGCGTTACGGCGTGACCATCGAAGATGCGGAAACCCGCAAAATGCTGTCGAGCCCGGAAAAGGAATACACCCGGTCGCTGTGGTCGGTGCGCTCGATTGACAAAAAGGAAGAGCGCTCGGACGATATCATCCTCAAGGTTGATCATATTGATGCCAGCTATACCGGCAGTGCCAAGGTGCTCCACGACGTCAGCATCGAAGTGCCACGCGGATCGACGGTGGCCATCGTCGGCGAGTCGGGTTCAGGCAAATCAACCGCCGCGCGGGCCATTACCGGGCTGCTGCCACCCTCCAGTGGACAGATCCTGTTCAACGGCAAGGCGCTGCCACCGACACTCAAAGGTCGCAGCGTAGACCAGTTGCAGAAAATCCAGATGATTTATCAAATGGCCGATACCGCGATGAATCCGCGCCACACGGTGCGCGATATCATCGGCCGGCCGCTGGAGTTTTATCTCGGCTTGCATGGCCGCGCACGTGACGATCGCCTGATGGAACTCGTAGAGATGATCGAGCTCAACGAATCGTTTATCGATCGCTATCCCGGCGAACTTTCCGGGGGTCAGAAACAACGCATCTGCATCGCCCGGGCACTCGCCGCGGACCCGGAACTGATTATCTGCGACGAAGTCACCTCGGCGCTGGACCAGATCGTGCAGAAAGGCATCCTCGAACTGTTGTTGCGCCTGCAGCGCGAGTTCAACCTGACCTATATCTTCATTACCCACGATATTGCCACGGTAAAAGCGATCTCGGATCAGATCGTGGTCATGTTTCAGGGCCGGGTCGTCGAACAGGGCATGAAGAGCGAAATTCTGTCACCACCCTTCCCCGAATATACCGAATTGCTGTTATCGTCGGTCCCCGAGATGGACCCCGACTGGCTAACGGGGTTGTTGAAGGCGCGTGCCGAAGGGGCCAGGGCCACCAACTAACTCGCGCCACCTAGCGCTGAGCTGGCTCAGGTCATGTTCGACTTCAGCTGCCTGGTCCGATCGCCCACTCATCGATGTTGTCGCATTTGCGCTACTTGGCGGTAATATCAATGGACCGTCACTGATCCGCTGTCCCCACTGGATCAGCGATGCATCAGCAAAATACCTGCTCTATGCAATTGTCGGCGAACAGGGCATCGCCATCGGTGAACTAAGCAAGCTCTAGCCTGGATAAAGGCTATTCCAGCGGGGTATGATTGAAACTCGGCATCGCCAGTATGTGCTCCATTCCACCCAGCGATGCGATCATTTTGGCCTGATCGGCGAAAGCCAGCTCGTTGACCGCTTGCGGATCAAGAATTCGATACAGTTCCTGTGTCACGACTTGCAAGGTCGCTGCATGTGCTGGATCGTTGGCAAGATTACTCAGCTCCCCTGGGTCCTGCTGCAGATCGAATAACAGCGGCGGGTTACCCTCGGCAAAATAGACCAGCTTCCAGCGCCCCTTGCGCAGCATGTAGAAACCGCAGGGACTGCCGCCATCGTGATACTCACTGATCACGACACGCTCGGGTTCGGGTACGTCGACGAAGGACTGCAATGGCCTGCCCTGCCAGGCTGCGCTTGCGGGTTTGATCCCGGCGCCCACCGCGAGCTCGATGGTGCTGGCGAGATCGGTGAGCGACACCGGTGTCGGGTTAGTCGAGGCGCTAATCCCGGGGCCGCTGAATGTCATCGGGATTCCAACTGAATCCTCGTACATAAACGATTTTCCCCAGATGCCGTGATTGCCGATCATGTCACCGTGGTCGCTGGTGTAGATAATCTGGGTATTATCGGCCTGGCCACTTGCCTCGAGAGCAGCCAACACCTGGGCCACGTTATCATCGAGAAAACTGCACAGCCCATAATAGTTCTGCAGTCCCAGTCTTTCGCCGGCGGTATCGAAGTGATCGGCGTAGTCCCAAAACCGGCGCATGGCATCGATCACAGGATGCTTCAGTCGCGACCTGTCATCACGGTCGAACGGTTGTGGTAGTTCGACGTCACGGTATAGATCGAAAAACCGTTGCGGCGCCGACAACGGGAAATGCGGACAAATGAAAGAGACGAACAGCACCCAGGGCAGCTCTTCCTGCCGTCGCTGTCGCTTGAGCCAGGCTACTGCCGTGGCGGTGATATCCCGATCGTACCGGGTATAACTGGTTTCACCGGGTCCCAGGATTGCGGCGAGCTCGACCGAATCGGTAAAATCGGTCATCGGTTTTCGTAGCAGACCTTGCGCCCAGCCACGACCGCTATTGGCCAGGTACATCGGTTGTAACGACTCACTGAAGCCGATGTCGTCGGCAGCCGAGCGGTAGTGCAGCTTACCGATCGACGTCACCTCATGGCCACGCGCGCGCAGGCGCTGCATCCAGCTTTGCTGCTGTCCGTAATAGGGTTCAGCCGAGGACCAGCAGCGATGTTCGAAAACGGCTGTACCGGTGGCAAAACTGGCGCGCGCCGGGATGCAGATCGGTGAAGGCGTATAGGCATTATCGAAACGTACGCCACGGCTCGCAAGCCCATCGAGTGCAGGAGTATGCGCCAGGCTGTTGCCATAGGCCCCCATGACCGAACGAGTATGCTCGTCCGACATCAGTATCAACAGGTTATTGGGCATAATGGCTCACAGTAACTCTGATGAAACGCACCTCAAAAAAAGGCTCCTTACGGAGCCTTTTATTTCATGCCTTGCTAGTAAAGCAGCCCTGGTTATGGCAACCACTGACGCCAGACCGACTCATTGGCGACCATCCACTCCTCGACGACCTCATCGAGATCGCGCTTTTTGACGTCGATTTCATAGATGATACCGGCTTGCATATCATTGGTCAGATTCATCTTCTGCAATAGGGTCGCTACTTGCGGGTGCTCGGCGGGAAGACTGGTTTTACCGTGAAAATGAGTAATGTCCTGGGCCCAGTTAGTGGCAGGCCACTTGGCTTCGTCGTAAGGTGGCAATTCAATCTCCACCAGGTCGAGCGCGGCATGTATCCAATGGGGAGCCCATGCATAAGCGATGAAAGGTTCGCCACGCTTGTACTTGGCCTGCATTTCTGCCCAGTGAGCCGTTTCTGAGCCAAGAGCCTGTGCGTGGAAGTCGACTCCGAGCATGTCCAGACGTTTCTGATCTTCACACAACCAGGCCGCAACGGGACAGCCGATCAGGTTACCCTTATCGCCCGATTCCAGGCTTCTGAACATATGTCCATACTGATTCAGGTCTTTATAGGATTTCAGCTTCGGTGCCGAAGCCGGAATGCCTCGCGCCGCGTCGCCTTCGATCACATAGCGCGGCACGAAGTAACCGCTCTTACCGACAATACCGGTGGCACCGAGGTAGGCCACCGAGCCGTCGCCGCCGAATTCGGAAATATACTTGTCACCGGCAGGATTGTAGGAAGGCCAGGATTCGCAGGCGAAGTCGAGATCGCCGGAACGCACGCCTTCAAACACACCTGGGCCTGACGGCATGGTGATGGTCTTTATCTTGTAACCGAATTCGTTCTCCATGATGTACTCCGCGATGCGGCAGGTGACCACGCCACCAGTCCAGTCCGGATCGGGTGCGGTCAGTCGCTTGGCGGCCTGTGCCGAGGGCAAGGCGCCCAGACTCAGTGCCAGGACAGTAAATGCCAGCACCGTTTTTAATTTAAATGACATGTTATTTCTCCTCTTCGGATTGCGTTTATTATTTACGGCGGGTTCAACGTAATCGTCTGATGATACTGCCCCGCAAGGCCCTTGTCGAGGGTCAAACTGCGAATCAAACGGCACGTTAAACCGACTTTAATTAGACCATTCCCATCGCTTCACGCTGAGTTCTGGTCCAGGCCTGCGAGAGTCGATCGAGAATGATGGCGAGCATTACAACACCAAGCCCGGCTTCCAGCGAAATGCCGATACTGGCGCGATTCATACCATCGAAAACCTGCAGGCCCAGACCCTGTCCGCCGATTAACGGTGTCACGACTTCCATCGCCAGCGCCATCATGATGCCCTGGTTGATACCGACCATGATCGCCGGTATCGCCATCGGAATCTTGACCTTGGTGAGCGTCTGCACCAGGTTGGCGCCGAATGAATTCGACACCTCGTTGATTTCCACCGGTAACTCGCGGATGCCGAGCGTGGTGCAACGCACCAATGGCGCCAGCGCGTAGATAACCGTGGCGATGACCGACGGCACCTGGCCGGCACCGAACAACATGATTACCGGCACCAGGTAAACAAATACCGGCATGGTCTGCATAGTGTCGAGTATCGGCCGAATTATGGCGTCTGCCGTCTTGTTATAAGCGGACAATATGCCAAGTGGCACGCCGATGATGAAGCAGATCAACACCGACACGGTAACCGTCGTCAGGGTAATCATGCCAAAAGTCCACAGGTCAGCGGCGCCGATAAACAGGAACCCCAGAAAGGTGACGACGGCAAGTCCACGGCCACTGAACACGAAAGCGCCAACGGTAAAAACCGCGGTGGTATACCACCAGGGCAAGCCTTTGAGAAAACTGTTCAACGGGTTGATCAGCCCATACCAGAGCGTTTCCTTGATCCCCGTTGTTATCGCATAAAACAATTTATCGGTAACCAGTTCATCCATGAACTGGTTAACCGGGGTGCGGAAGCGGTATTCCCAGGCGCGCGGGAAGTTGCCGTAAAGATCGCTATACGCTTCCAGTAACAACAACAGGCCGATCAACACCAGGCTCGCGATCAGAAAGCTGCGCGCCATTAGAACTTCGCGCAGGCGCTCACTGAAATCCGCATCGTAGAGGGCAACCAGTTTACAGACTGCAGCGGTTATCAGCGAAGTAACCAGGGTGCCCAGCGCGGCGATCTGCCGCCACAGCCAGTCGATACCGTACTCGAGGAAGAGGATCGGTTTTACGTTGTCCATACTCTGCGGAAACAGACGAAACTCATGATCGTAGTTAGTCGCGCTGGTGTGATCGTTATGCCCCATCGCGTAAGTAACCCGGTCGAGCATGACCGCCATCAACACGATGGCAAGTCCCCCCTCCAGCGCCTTGCCCACGTTGAGGCGCACCAGTCCCTGGTAGACGATGTCGCCGAGACCGGGCGAACCGATGAAAGTCGCCAGCACCACCAGCGCCAGCGCCATCATGACAGTCTGGTTGATACCGAGCTTGATCGAGGGCATCGCCAGCGGCAACTTGACCTTGATCAACGACTGAATGCGCGTCGCGCCAAACGAGGTGGATGCCTCGTCGATGCCGGCGGGCACCTGCCGAATACCGAGATTGGTGAGCCTGACCACCGGGGGTAATGCATAAATCACGGTTGCCAGGATCGCCCCGGGTGGACCGATACCAAACAGGTAGAAAGCCGGAATCAGGTAAACGAAAGCGGGCAAGGTTTGCATGGTGTCGAGAATGGGTTTTATTACTGCCTCGACCCGGTCGTTCTGCGACGCAGCGATACCCATTAACACGCCGATCACGATAGACAGCAGAATCGATATACTCATCAGGCTGAGGGTTTCCATCGATTCGTCCCAGAAATCGAGCACCAGCCAGGAACTGACCGCGATGATAGCGAGCAATCCGAGTCGCAGGCCGCCGTAGCCAAACGCCGGCAACACCAGTATGACGAACACAACTTGCCACTGGGTAAAGGTCAGGAAATCGACCATGATTTCATACAGCCACACGGCTCCCGCGGCGATGGCGCGCGTGGTCGGCTGAATATAGGGTCTTATCCAGGCATCAAACACATCGACCTTTTCGGAGAACGGAAAAGCCGCGCTCCAGTTTTCCGGAAACACGGTCTCATCCCCGGAGATTTTCCAGATGATCAATGACAGCGAAAACAGCGCGACGCTAACCACCCAGCCACGGTGTTCTTCCCACAGGTTATTTAACCAGCCGCCGGGCTGGCTGTTGTCGATTACTGCGCTCATGTAACAGTGCACCTCCCTGCAATCGCCCTAGCTTAACGTCGATCTAGAGGCGCTGCAACAACACGTCTGCGCCATTGCAGGCCATTCGGGATCGGGCTAAGATAGTCGCCAGTTGCGGCAAAAATAATGAGAATTACTAATGTCCGATAGCCCCAAAATCATCTGTAACAACATCTGGAAGATATTCGGTACCTACCCGAAGCGTACCCTGGATACCATAGACCGCAGCCTGTCGCGCGCCGAGGTCCAGGAACAGACCGGTCATGTCATCGCCGTCAAGGATGTGTCCTTTACCATCAAAAAGGGTGAAACCTTCGTCGTCATGGGCTTATCGGGCAGCGGCAAGTCGACACTGGTGCGTTGTATCTCCCGCCTGATCGATCCGACCGCGGGCGAAATGATCATCGATGGCGAAGACATCATGAATTATAACGATGCGCAGTTGACTGAACTGCGCCGCTTTCGCATGAGCATGGTATTCCAGCATTTCGGCCTGTTCCCGCATCGCAAAGTCATCGACAACATTTCATTCGGGCTGGAAATACGCGGTGTACCCAAAAAAGAACGTCGCCAGAGGGCCACGGAGGTACTCGAAAAAGTCGGCCTGCACGGCTGGGCGGATCATTATCCGCGCGAGCTTTCCGGGGGCATGCAGCAGCGCGTCGGCCTGGCGCGGGCCATGGCCGTAGATCCGGAAATCCTGATCTTCGATGAACCGTTCAGCGCGCTCGATCCATTGATTCGACGCGAAATGCAGGACGAACTGATCAAGATCCAGTCCGAGGTACAGAAAACGATGATTTTTATCACCCACGACTTCCTCGAAGCGATCAAAATGGGGGATCACATTGCCATCATGAAAGATGGCGAGATTTCGCAAATCGGTACGCCCGAGGAAATTGTCGCCAATCCAGTCGACGATTATGTGCGCGATTTCACTGAAGATGTGCCACGCTACAAGGTGCTCAGTGTCGGCAAGATCATGCGCGCGGCGTCCGACGCTACCCTTGCCAGCGGTATACAAAAGGTCAGTGAAAATGCCAAGCTGGATACCCTGATCGATATCGCCATAGCTGCCAACGGACCCCTTGCCGTGGTCGACAGCGACAATCAGATCGTCGGCGAGATCGACCAGTCGCTGATTCTGAAAGCCATGGACACTCGCTCCTGAGCACTCGCTTTATGTCTTCATTACCACCGCTAAAAAAACCTTTAGACGAGCGCCCCGAATCCTCATTTACCCTCTCGTCCGAGTACTACCTGTCAGAGGATATTTACGAACGGGAAAAGCGGCAGATTTTTTACCAGAGCTGGCAGTATGTCGCGCATCAATCGATGCTGCCCGACCCCGGTGATTACCTCACACTGACGATTTGCGACGAGAACCTCTTCGTCATTCGCTCCAGCGACAACCAGTTGCGCGCTTTTTACAATGTCTGTCGGCATCGTGCGCACGAATTACTTCAAGGCGGCGGCAACCTGCGCGAGCTTATCGTATGCCCTTATCACGCATGGTCTTACAGCAACAGCGGCGATTTGCTACGCGCGCCGCTTAGCGAGCACCGTAGTGAGTTCGATAAGAATGCCTTCTGCCTGCGCGGGATCCGCCTGGAAACCTTTTGTGGGTTTGTGTTCATCAATATGGATGATCAATGTGAAAGCCTGCAGGCGATCGCCGGCGACCTCGAACAGGACATCCGCGAGCATATTCCCTACCTCGATGAACTACAGTACGTGGGCGCCGATATGCTCGGTGAAACCCGTATTGAAGCAGGCTGGAAGGTCGTGGTCGACAATTACGTTGAATGTTATCACTGCCGCCCGGCACATAAGGATTTTGCGTCGATTATCGACATGAACACCTACCAGACGGATGTTTTTGCCCATTGGTCGCGCCAGCTCGGTGGCGACATCCGATATGAAAATACCGCTTACGAAGTCGATCCCGGCATCGGTATCCAGCACTCTTGTTTCTGGTATCTATGGCCCAACACCACCTTTAACGTTATGCCCGGCTCGAATGAGCTCGGCGTATTTGTGGTTCGACCACTTGGTGTTAACCGTTGCAATTTCGGCGGGCATTCCTTTAGCGTCGACGGCAAAATATACCAGCCAAAAGCTGAATATGCAGCCAATGTGCTGGCGCCCGAGGATATCGATCTGTGCGAGTCAGTTCAGCGCGGCCTGCGATCGCTCAGTTACGACCAGGGAGCCTACATGGTCAATCCAGCCAGTCCGGGCGAAAGCGAACATGCCTTGCACCATTTTCATCGCCTGGTGCATTCAGCACTGCAACCGGGTTGACCTGCCTGATGCGAGTTTCCCTGGCGCAAATCGGCCTGGCAGAGATAGCCGTTGTACAGAAAATCGGCGAACTCGATGTCGCCGCACGCCAACTGTCGTTTGGTGACAGTAATATTAAATTTCACAATCAACCCGGCGACTAAAACCATTATTAGGGTTTTGTCGCGCACGCGAATCATTTACACTAGCCGCCCGCAGTAATCTTTGTGTCGAATCTCGATGAACCAGGCTCCAGGGCCAGTCCATGCCCTGATTCGTCGGGTCTGCAAATCAGGGTCAGGATCAGGTGTCAGAACAACTCTCAACTCGTAAACCCCGGCTGTGGCTCAGGTTATTGTTCGTGCTTTTGCTGGTCGCCGCCATCGTCGGTGCCCTGGGCTATCAAAAATACCTGCAAATACAGCAACAGATCGCCCAGGGCAGCCAGGCACCCCCGCCGATCAGCGTTACCGTAGCCACCGCCGAAGCGGCGCAGTGGGACCGCCAGGTCGCAGCAATCGGCAGCCTGGTGGCATTCCAGGGGGTCGATGTAACCACCGAAGTCTCTGGTGTCATCACCTCGATAAATTTCGATTCGGGGCAAAAGATCGCCGCAAAGACCCTGCTGGTTGAGCTGGACAACCGTACCGAAATGGCCAATCTCGAGGCAGCACGTGCGCGCCTGGCATCGGATACCAGCCAGTACAAACGCCTGCTCAAATTGCGCGACCAGTCCTTCGTCACCAAAAACGATATCGATACCCAGGCGGCGCTGGTTGATATTTCCGAAGCCGAGGTGAGAATTGCCCAGGTGGCGCTGGCGAAGAAACGAATCTATGCACCGTTTTCGGGCAGACTGGGCATTCGCCAGGTGGATCTCGGGGAATACGTCGCGCCCGGTGACAACATCGTCACCCTGTTATCGCAGGAACGCCTTTATCTCGATTTCACCCTTCCCGAGGCCAACTTCAATGACCTGGTCGTCGACCAGCCCCTGGTGTTCAAGGTGCGCTCCTACCCGGATCAACTCTTCAAGGCCAGGGTTGAAGCCTGGAATCCACAACTGGACAGGAGTACGCGCAACGTGGCGATTCGCGCGGTCGTGGACAACAGCGGGAACTTGCTGGCGCCCGGTATGTTTGCCGATATCAGCCTGATTTCGTATCGACAGGTAGCAGTATTGACGGTTCCCGAAACGGCGATTTTCTACAATATTTATGGCGAAGCCGCCTATATCCTGGAACAGCAACCCGGCGCTGAGGAGACCGCGCAGCCCGATTATCGACTGGCGGCCCGCCAGGTCGATGTACTCTATCGTCAAAATGGTGTCGCCGGCATAAGGAGTGGGCTCAAGGCCGGCGACCTGGTGGTCACTTCCGGTCAGCTCAAGCTCTATCCAAGTTTACGGGTAACCATCGTCGACGATGTTGCCGAATACCAGTCCCCCCTGCAGTAACCCGTTGTGCTGACCGACTATTTCATCAAGCGCCCGGTACTGTCGCTCGTGATCAGTACGATGATCGTGTTGCTCGGCGTTCAGGCTTTCTTCAACACCCAGGTGCGCCAGTATCCCGAACTCGAAACTTCGGTAATCACCATAACCACGGCTTACCCGGGCGCCAGCGCCGAGCTGATCCAGGGCTTCGTGACCACCCCGATACAACAGGTGGTATCGAGTACCAAGGGTATCGACTTCCTGCGCTCCAGCAGCAGCAACAGCGTCTCGACCGTCGAGGTACACATGAAACTCGGCGTCGATGCCGATGTCGCGCTCACCGAAGTCAGCACCAAGGTGTCATCGATTCGCGGTGAATTGCCTGCCGAATCGGAAGATCCCGTGATCGCCAAGCTGGCCGCGGAGGGTTTTGCCCTCGCCTACTACAGCTTTTACAGTGCAACGCTCTCCGATGTCGAAATCACCGATTACCTGCTGCGCACAATCCAGCCAGCCCTGTCCACCGTCAACGGTGTTGCCCAGGCCGAAATCCTTGGCGGTAAAACCTACTCGCTGCGAGTGTGGATGGATCCGGTCCGCATGGCCGCCCGCAAGGTGTCTGCCGCCGATATCGTCAACGCCATCAATGCCGACAATTACCAGTCCGCGGCAGGCAAGACGCGCGGCAATCTGGTGCAAACCGACGTCAATGCGGTAACCGATTCGGCAGATCCACAGGTTTTCGAACGCTTCGTGATCCGCGAGGAAGGCGACAACGTGGTGCGTCTCGGTGATATTGCCGACATCGAACTCGGCGCCGAGAATTATGATTCGCTGATCATGTTTGATGGCGTACCGTCAATCTACATCGGCATCAACGGCACCACGGACGGCAACCCGCTCACCACCATCAAGCTGGTAACTGCCGAGCTGGAGAAGATGAAGAAATCATTTCCGCCGGGGCTTAACGCCGCCATCGCCTACGACTCGACTGAATTCATCGAAGCCTCGATTCACGAGGTTATCGTCACGCTGGCGCAGGCGGCGATCATCGTTGTCGTCGTCATCTTCCTGTCCCTGGGATCGTTCCGCTCGACCCTGATTCCGCTGGTCACGATCCCACTGTCGATCATCGGTGTGCTGTTTTACATGCAGCTGATGGGGTACTCGATCAACCTGCTGACGCTGCTCGCCATGGTCATGGCGATTGGCCTGCTGGTCGACGACGCCATCCTGGTGGTAGAAAACATTTATCGACATATCGGTGAGGGCCTGCGGCCTATGGAGGCGGCACTGCAAGGTGCACGTGAAATCGCAAAACCGGTTATCGCGACTTCGATTGTATTATGCGTGGTCTATGCGCCCATCGGCCTGCTCGGTGGACTCACCGGGATTCTGTTTCAGGAGTTCGCCTTTACCCTGGTCGGCACTATCATCATTTCGACCATCGTCGCGCTGACCCTGTCGCCGATGATGTGCTCGCGCGTGCTAAAACCCACGATCGACGACAATGCCTATGCGCGTTTCATCAACCACCGTTTCGAGCGACTGCAACGCAGCTACGAAAACTTCCTCGCCAACTCGCTACAAACGCGCTCGGTGACGATCGTGTTCGTGGTCGCCGTGGTCATCATGCTCACCGCCATGTTTCAATTCATCCAGACCGAGCTCGCGCCCGAGGAAGACCAGGGTGTTATCTTCACCTTTTCGCAGCCGCCCGATCACGCCAATATCGATTACCTCAACAAGTACACGGCTCCCTATATCGACATCTATCGCAGCTACCAGGACGAATATAAATCTTCATTCATGGCCAACGGATTCGGTGGTTCGACGGTGTCCTTTGCCGGCATGCTGTTGACTCCCTGGGACCAACGCAAATTGAGCGCAATGGAAATCATACCGCGAATTCAGGCCGCACTGGACCAGCAACCGGGGCTACAAAGCTTTGCCTTCAACCCACCGTCACTACCGGGTGCGAGCGGCAATACCCCGGTTGAGTTCATTCTCAAGACCCAACAGGGCTACGACCAGCTTTTCGGCGTGGTACAACAGGTGCTGGAAAAGGCGCGCGCAAGCGGCAAGTTTTATTTTATCAAGAGTGATTTCAATTTCAGCAAACCGGAAATCCGTGTCACCATCGATCGCAAACGCGCCGAATCCATGGGCGTTTCGATGCGCGAGATCGGGCAGACGCTCGGCATCATCCTCGCCGAGGGTTATGTCAGCCGCTTCAACCTGGCTGGACGCAGTTACAAGATAATTCCACAGGCAAGGCGTGGCGACCGTGAAGACCTGGCAGATATCAGCCAGTATTTCGTCTATTCGAACCGTGGCGAACAAATAAATTTGTCGACACTGGTCGATATCGACTACAAGGTGGTACCGCGTGAACTGGTCCAGTTTCAACAACAAAACGCCGCCAAGATCGATGCGGTTCCGGGTGTCCCGCTCGGTGAAGCGCTACAGGTGCTGCGCGACATCACGGCCCAGGTCGCACCTGCCGGCTACAGCTTCGATTACCAGGGACAGTCGCGCCAGTTGATCCAGGAGGGTTCGGTTCTCGCGCTGACTTTCAGTTTTGCGATCGTCGTGGTATTCCTGGTGCTGGCAGCGCAATACGAGAGCCTGCGTGATCCGCTGATCATCCTGACCACGGTGCCGCTCGCCATGTTCGGCGCCCTGGTACCCATGTTCCTGTGGCTGGTGTCGATGAATATTTACAGCCAGGTCGGCCTGATCACCCTGATCGGCCTGGTCAGCAAACACGGCATCCTGATTGTCGAATTTGCCAATGAAATACAGAAGAACGAGAATCTTGCGCCGAGCCAGGCGGTGATCAAAGCGGCATCGATACGCCTGCGCCCTATTCTGATGACGTCTTTCTCGACCATTATCGGCATCATGCCACTGGTCATCGCATCCGGCGCCGGGGCCGCCAGTCGACAGGCCATCGGCATTACCATCGTTTCCGGCTTCGCTATCGGCACCCTGTTTACCCTGTTTGTACTGCCGGTTATCTACACCTTCTTCGCCAGGGATCATCGACCTGCAGTCATCGATGAAGATGAACCGTTGCTAGCGTCGCAACTGGTCTAGTTAGCACGCAGGCAAGCCGACTCGAGCACGATCCACTCGCGGAAAGCAATAACCCTGGCCAGGCCCGGCCCTGTGCGGTGAGGTAACCGGGTGGTCGTTGAATTTCGACGGCAGTCGCGTGCGAAACGGTTGCAGCAGACGGCGCCGCGAGTCGCAGGCCAGGGACCGCCTGCAGCTGCCACTACTGCAAACCACGAGCCATTATCCGGTCATCGATAACGCCATCGATGAAGCGCTATACACCCAGGTAAACCGCGCATGAGCCCGGTGCCGCGAGATCGGAATCGAACAATGGCTGCAATCCCTCAACGCTGCAACACCTCTTCCATCCAGCTATTAACCAGGAAACGGGCAATCGAATCGCGCCGCGGCAGGCTGTAGTTATCCCCACCGTCACCCCATTCGCCAAACGTCTTCAGTTGTTGCGCGTCAAACCAGTGAGCCTCGTCGATTTCAACACCGTCGACAACGATGTCCAGGCTTATGGCGCGCGCACGAAATCCCAGCATGATCGAGGATGGAAAAGGCCAGGGTTGAGACGCCTGGTACTCGATCCGATCGACGCGGATACCGCATTCCTCAAACACTTCGCGCTCGACCGTTTCCTCCAGGCTTTCGAGCGGATCGACAAAACCCGCCAGCGTCGACATCATGCGACTGGGAAAACGCGAATTACGCGCCAACAGGCAACGCGGCCGTTGCGGGTCAGAGCAATCTTCGACCAGCATGATGACAGCCGGATCGGTACGTGGAAAGTGCATGCGTGCACAACTTTCGTCGCTGCAACGGCGCATATGTCCGCCGTATTCACTCCGAGTCGGACTGCCGCACAATCCGCAAAAGCGATGATGACGATTCCAGAACACCAGCCCGCGCGCATAGGCGAGTTGCGCCGCCTGTTGCGCATCGAGCTGCCACGCGACGTCGCGCAAATCGATAAACTCACCGTCGCCGAGATAGGGTTGCAACAGAACGTCCGAATGCTGTGAAACATCGAGCGCAAATAAAGGGCCATGGGGATCGATTCCAAGGAAGATCAGGCGCTCGAACTCATCGACCAGGTCGCTGACCCGGGATTGCGGCAAGTGCATGGCTTCAGGGGTGACAAGGTCGCCATCACGATAGCGCATCAGGCTTTTATCGTTATTCAAAACAAAGACGCGACATTGCTGTCGCGTCCATTGTTGTTCAATCCAGCGAGGGCTCTTGCGTGATTCGCTGGCTCGATCGAGGTTCAGTTCACGGTAATAAATCACCGTGCGAGCGTATCACGAAATACGTCTTACGAACTACTGGCAGACTGTTGAAAAGAATCGATCATCTGCTTCAACTTGGAATATTCCTTGCAATTGGTGCGGCAAAGATTATCCAGTATCTGCAACTGCTCCACCGCCTTGTCCAACTGGTTGGTCTCCAGGTAAAGCTCACCGAGATATTCATTGGCGCCCCGGTGATCGGGCTCGGCTCGCAACGCCCATTCGTAAAAGGTCTGGGCATTCTCATAGTTTTGCGTTTTGCGATAGCTGTAGCCCAGCAGCGACATCACGTCCGGGTTATCCGGATCAAGATCGAGCGCATCGTGCAGCCTGTCGATCGCCGTTTGATACTTGCCCTGAGCCAGCAAATCCATGATCGGCTCAAGATCAACGGAGGATGAATAATTACCACCCGCGGGGAAACCGGCAGTGGAAAACGTCAGCAAGGCCAACCCCAGCAACGTCGCGTTCAGCCTGGTCAGGAAATGTGATTTCATCGGTCATCTCTCGGGTTAAGTGCGCCGAGTATATGCCTGCCACTCGCGCAACTCCAAGGCAAAACCCGCCTAAGTGACTGATATGTGAACTTTTTACGTCTCAGGACGCGTTTTGACTGCGATAGCGTTCGATAGCCTCTTTGAGATCATCGAATTCCTCGCAGCCGAAGAAACAGTCGTCATCGAGCACTTTTAGGCGCTCCAGCGCTTTATCCAGTTGCCCTAACTGCAGATATAACTCGCCCAGATACTCGTTGGCGCCGCGATGCTTTGGATCGATCTGCAAGGCTTTCTGGTAGTTGACCAGGGCCTCGTCAAAGCGCAGCAATTTACGCTGGCTGTAAGCCAGCAGATTGAGTACATCGGCATCGTCAGGCGACTTGCTCAACGCCTTTTGCAGCTCCCCGATTGCCATTTCATACTTTTCCGCAGCGATCATTTTTTGCCAGGGCGCCAGGCGCGAATCGCGGCTGCTGCCACCACCATCGGCGATTGCCAGGCTCGATGTTGCGCTGGTGATGGTCAAAGCCAGCAAAAAAATCAGTGTATTGCGCATGCTAATCATCCCATGTCCGTGTGCGGCTGCCGGATCAGGCAAACCCGCTTATAAGATTACCGCCGCCGCTCGAAGTTCACTCATTTGCTCCTCGTCGAGCCCCAGCAAATCTCCCAGCACTTCCTGATTGGCACTGCCGAGATCTGCGCCCGGCCAGCGCGTACTTCCCGGGGTGCGCGACATACGTGGCAGCAATGCTGGGATCTTAAGCGGCTTACCATCGATTTCAACCGTTTCGAACAACCCCCTGGCGTTAAAGTGCGGATCGCTCAGCATATCTTCGACATTATAGATCGGCCCTGCCGGTACCCGAGCCTCATCCAGTTTTTCCAGCAATACCTTCGAGTCCTGCGCTGCGCACCATGCGGCGAGCACCGAATCGATCTCGGCCTCGTGTTCGACCCTTCCCTGGTTGGACGCGAGACGCGGGTCTTCCGCCAGCTGCGGTTTGTCGGCAGCGATCATCAGGCGCTGGAAGATTGAATCACCATTGCCACCGATAACGATGTACCTGTCATCCCGGCACCGATAGGTATTGGTCGGCACGATGCCGGTAACCGTGCTACCCGAGGGCTGACGCACCACGCCGTTACCATCATATTCAGGAACCACTGCTTCCATCAGATTGAACATCGATTCCACCAGCGCAACATCGATAACCTGGCCCTCGCCACTACGCTGTTTCTCGAGCAGGGCCAGCGCGATACCCAGTGCGGCGTGAATCCCCGAAATGGTATCGCCGATACTGAGATTCGGGCGCACCGGCGCCTCGCCTGGATGACCGTTGACATAACGAAAGCCACTCATCCCCTCACACACCGACGCGAAGCCCGGTCGCGCCGCGTAAGGTCCATCCTGGCCATAACCCGATATGCGTGCATACACCAGTCCGGGATTGCTGTGCCTGAAATCCTCTGGCCCGATACCCCAGCTTTCCACCACACCCGGTCTGAAGTTTTCGATGACAACATCCGCGCTATCGATTAATCGGCGCACCAGTTCGATACCCCGGGCACTTTTCAGGTCAATGGTGACCGATTTCTTGTTGCGCGCCAGCGATCGCCACCACAAAGAGGTTCCATCGCGCATTTCACGCCAGTTGCGAATCGGATCCCCCCCTTTCGGCGATTCGATCTTGATCACTTCGGCACCAAAATAGCCCAGCATGCAGCCGGCGAAAGGACCGGCCAACAATTGTCCCAATTCGATTACCCGGTAGCCGTCGAGTGGACCTGATGAATTCATGCAAACTCCTGGACAGCAATCAAAGCCGAAATGTTACGCAGGATTCGGTGGCGTGGCCAGCCGAAAAACATGATCTGGTCTTATCGCAGGTTACCCGATTCCGGTATACTGGCGCGCTTTGGCCGAGACCCCGGGAAATAACCATGCAGGCACCCGCAATGCGCGAAAACACGCCCGACAAACCGGATATGCAGCTATCCGCGCGCGAGGTTTTCAACATCGACAGCAAGCTGCAGGTGCCGGCCTTTGCCGAGCGCAGCGAACTGGTTCCGGATATCGACCCTGGCTATCATTTCAATCCCGAGGTAACGCTGGCGATCCTGGCCGGATTTACGCATAACCGTCGCGTGCTGCTGCAGGGATTGCACGGTACCGGTAAGTCGACTCACATCGAACAGGTGGCGGCAAGACTGAACTGGCCCTGTATTCGCGTCAACCTCGATGGCCACATCAGTCGCCTCGACCTGGTTGGCAAGGACAGTATCGTCATTCGCGACGATCGCCAGGTAACCGAATTCCAGGAAGGCATCGTGCCCTGGTCGCTGCAACGACCGATCGCGCTGATTTTTGATGAATACGACGCCGGTCGACCCGATGTGATGTTCGTCATTCAACGCCTGCTGGAACGCGATGGCAAGTTTACCTTGATTGACCAGAACCGGGTACTCACACCACATCCCAGTTTTCGGCTGTTTGCCACCGCAAACACCATTGGCCTGGGCAACAGCAACGGCCTCTACCATGGCACGCAGTTGCTTAACCACGGGCAGATCGATCGCTGGAATATCGTTGCTACGCTGAATTACCTGTCGAGCGCGGAGGAAATGCAAATCGTCGCGGCCCAGGTACCCGAGTTTGCAGGCGCCGAGCGCAACCCGCTGCTACGCTCGATGGTCGCCATGGCCACCATGACCCGCGAGGGTTTCGTAGTCGGTGACCTCTCCACCCTGATGTCGCCACGCACTGTCATTTCCTGGGCTGAAAACAGCCTGATCTTCGATGACTACGTGCTTGCCTTCAAACTGTCCTTTTTGAACAAGTGCGAGGAAGACGAGCATCCCATCATCGCCGAGTACTTTCAGCGTTGCTTCGATACCGAACTCGATGATTCCTACCTGCACGTGGTAGAGCGTGAGTCTGAATAGCCCGCATGGCTTGCCAGCCCTCGTCGCAAGACGGCGAAAGGATGTCATGAATGGGGTGCCGGCGGTCCGGCGTTTCGCGGGCAGAGCAATGCAGCGCGATGTGCTGTCCCGATACGACGTATCGGCACCGACAAGGCTCGTAAGCAATGCAGGCTAAACCCCCCAATGAAAAGGCTCAACAGCAGGCAGCCGAACTCTGCGGTGCCGCGGTCCGTGCGTTGACCGGTTTGCGCGAACTGCGCCACCGCGGGCGCTCGTTATTCCTCGGCGGTCAACGCGTGCACAGCGGCGCCCCACACAGTGCAGTCGATCCGTTACAGGATGATTTCCACGCGCAGCGCGGGGCCGCCGATGGCATTGCCTTACGCCTGCTGCACAGCGATAGCGAACTGCATCGCCGGCTTGCTCCGCAGGCTGCCATACAGCGCTTGATATTCGACATGCTCGAGCAGTTACGCGTCGAAACCCTGGTATCGGCAGAACACCCGGGCATGCGCAGTAACCTGCGACAACGCTTTCGCGACTGGTCACTGCGATTTCACCACGACGGTCATGCCGACACCGAACTCGGGTTACTGATTTATACCATCGCCCAGGTCGCCTGGTCGCGCTTGAGCGGCTATCCAACGCTGGCCGAAACCGATGACCTGATCGAGGTGACGCGAGGCCGTATCGCGGAGTTTATCGGCAAGGATATCGCCGGGCTACGCCGTGAACGACTGCACCAGGCACCGTTCGCCGTGCACGCGCTTGCAATCGCCCGTGTGGTTGATGAATCACTGCTGGGCGAACCAGGCCAGGATCGCGATGCACAGCGTATCGACAACGAGAAAGCCCTGTCGCGCATCACCCTGGCACTCGATTTTTCAGACGAGAGCGAAGATTCGAATATTGCCACCATCGTCACTGGTAACAGCAAGGTGCTGGCCGCGCAAAACCAGCTCTACCGGGTATTCAACCGCGAATATGACCGCGAACTGCGTGCCGCTGCGCAGGTTCGTGAGGCCGAGCTGCGTCAGTTTCGAGAGCATCTCGATACGCGCATTTTCCACCAGGGCATTAACGTACCGCGACTGGCGCGCCAGATTTCACAATTGTTGGCGACACCCCGACGCGACGGCTGGCTGTTTGGCGAGGAGGAAGGGTTAATCGATGGTCGGCGCTTATCGCAACTGGTAGCCGCGCCGAGCGAGCGGCGCGTGTTCCGCAAAGACCAGTACCGCTTCAAGAACGACTGCCAGCTGTCGTTTCTGATCGATTGCTCCGGTTCGATGAAGAACTCTATCGACTACATCGCAATGCTGGTCGACGTATTCGCACGCGCACTCGATCAGGCCGAGATCGCCAGTGAGATCCTCGGTTTTACCACCGGCGACTGGAACGGTGGCCGGGTTTACCAGCAGTGGCAGGCACAGGGTCGACCACAACACCCGGGGCGCCTCAACGAACGTTGTCACCTGGTATTCAAGAAAGCTGAAGATGGTTGGCGAAAATCCCGGCGCGATATCGCCGCGCTGCTAAAGACACCCTATTTTCGCGAAGGACTGGATGGTGAGGCGGTCGAGTGGGCCTGTGGTCGGCTGCTCGGACGCGACGCCGAACGGCGCATATTGTTGGTGATCTCCGACGGTAGCCCGATGGATAGCGCCACCAATCTTGCCAACGACGAGTTTTACCTCGACAACCACCTGAAGCACATGGTCGAGAAATACGATACTGACGCGGGGGTCGAAATCTACGGTATCGGAGTCGGCCTGAGCCTGACACCCTACTATCGCCATTGTCTCGCAATCGATCTGAACGAATCCCTCAGCAATCATGTCTTCAGCCAGATTCTGCAAATGATCGCTCACGCCCGGCGACGCTGAGCTGATCGATACGCCCTACCCGACCAAAACCGGCATGGCCCGGTATGGTCGATTGCTGCAACCGCTGGCAGCACATCACACTGATTAACGTCGCTGGTTCACGTGTTTGGCCGATTACGCCTCGAAAATGCTCCAGGGAGCTGCTGAGTAAACCTGGAAGTATCAGATTGTGCCGGGTACAAGAAGTTCGTTGATGACTTGTCAGAGATTCCCCGGGTTAATCGCACTGCGTTATTCTTCTGCCAAGCTGATGCCACCGGTATCCGGCGGCGGCGGATCGGGGTTTTTTGCGCGGGTATTGAGTTCGCTGCCGACCGGTGCCAGATCAAAACCGCTCAGATCGAACTCGGGCGCCTCGGCTTCCGAGTACTTTTGCTGCAACTTGCTGCCCACCGGCGCGATGGATGCCGCAAGGTCTTCGATATCATTGGCCGTAATGCCGAGCGGGTCGGTTGCCGGAGGCGGCGCTACTTCGCCGTAATCACCGGTTTCAATTTGCACCGCAGACGCCGCGGGCGCAGGCTTTTCGACCGCGGCAGGCGCCCCTGGCGCGGCGGCAGCGACGGGCGGCCTGATTTCACACTGCGCACCGGCTCGATTAAGCGCGCTCTGGTACTTGGCAGCAGTGGCCTGATCGATATTTTTCTTGATAACTACCCGCTTACCCGAAAACAATTGCGCGAGCTTGGCGTCATCTGCGTTAAACATTTTGGCGACCTTCGCCTTGACATCGTCGAGGACTGCGCCCTCGCTGATCTGGCCGCTAAAAGCAACTTCGTATAATTGATCACTCATGTCATGATTTCCCTAACTGCTGGACTATACTATAGCCCAAAATTTAACACTCGATCACATGCCAAAAAATACTGAAATTACCCGTCTAACACCTCATGGCAGTATGGATATTCTGTCACGACTCGAAGTCAGCCAACTCAAGCAGGGTAGCCATGACGACAGCCTCTACGACACCTTCCGCCGCTGCGCACTCGCGGTCCTGAACGTCGATAGCCATACTGACGACGCCCGTGAAGTTTTGCGGCAGCATCAGGATTTTCAAATTCGAGTGGTGCAGCAGGAGCGCGGCGTCAAGCTTGAAATCGAGAACGCTCCGCAGAGTGCCTTTGTCGATGGCAAGATCATAACCGGTATCCAGGAACAGCTGTTCGCCGTGCTGCGCGATATCTCCTATGTAAAGAACAAGATTACCTCGAACCAGATTTTCGATACCCGCACCAGCGAAGGTATCAGCAATGTTGTGTTCCACATTCTGCGTAACGCGCGCATCCTGATCCCCGAGGTAGAACCCGATCTGGTGGTTTGCTGGGGCGGTCATTCGATCAGCCGCGAGGAGTACGATTATTGCAAGAAAGTCGGCTATCAACTCGGCCTGCGTCGACTCAATATCTGCACCGGCTGTGGCCCCGGAGCGATGAAAGGACCGATGAAGGGAGCCGCCATCGGGCACAGTAAGCAACGCATTCGCCGCGGTCGCTATGTCGGTTTAACCGAACCCGGCATCATCACCGCCGAGTCACCGAACCCCATCGTCAACGAGCTGGTTATTTTGCCGGATATCGAGAAACGCCTGGAAGCGTTTGTGCGCGCTGGCCACGGCATTATCGTTTTTCCAGGCGGTGTTGGTACCGCCGAAGAGGTGCTTTACCTTCTCGGCATCCTGCTCAATCCTGAAAACCGGGGTATTCCGTTTCCGCTGATACTCACCGGTCCCGCCGGCTCGGAAGAGTATTTCAAACAGATTGATGCCTTTATCAAACTCACCCTCGGTGAACAGGCACGCCAGCACTACACCATCATCATCGATGACCAGGTCAAGGTCGCCCAGGAGATGTGCGCCGGCCTCGAAGCGGTGCGTAATTTCCGGCGCGAACATGCAGACGCCTATTATTTCAACTGGATACTGAACATCGATCACCAGTTTCAGTTGCCGTTCGTACCCAGCCATGAAAATGTCGCAGCGCTCGATCTCAGCCTGGATCAACCGCTGCACTTGCTTGCTGCAAACCTGCGACGCGCGTTCTCGGCGATCGTCGCCGGCAACGTCAAGGCAGACGGAATAGCGCAAATCGAACAACAGGGGCCGTTCAAAATCCGTGCTGAACCGGTAATTATGGAGTCGCTGGATGCGCTGCTGCAATCGTTCGTGCAACAGCAGCGAATGAAGGTGCCGGGAAACATCTACACGCCCAGTTACGCGCTACAAACGCAGTGACCCTGGAAACTGTCGCGTACAGGGCGATTGCGCACCAGCAAAGCCCGCCACACCAGGCGTTTCCGCCTGGCTGCAATATTGTCAATCCAGGGCCCACCAAGCCGGGCAGTCAGAGCGAACTTGCCTGCAGGCGCAGTAACCGCCTTTCGCTACGTATCCCACTAACACAATAGCTAACGACGCTGACCAGCACGATGGCACTCCCGAGGAGCGTCAACAGGCTCGGTTGCTCGCCAACTCCGATCCAGACCCAGATGGGACCCAGTATCGATTCGGTTAACGAGAACAGCGCCACCTCCGAAGCCATGATGTAGCGCGTCGCAACCGTAAAGCACCAGAACCCCACGCCGAACTGCAGGCAGCCCATCAGCATCGCGATGATAAAGTCGTTTTGGGAAAGCACGAAGGAGTCGACGAACAAACTGGCAACCCCCGCCATCACCAGGCCACTGAGACAGGTAGCCGGTAACATATCGACCCCGCGCCGCTTACGAATGATCAACAGGAACACGACGAACGAGACCACCACACCGAGCGCAGCGATATTCCCCGCCCAACGCCCTTCCATCAAACCATCGGCAAACATCAGACCGATACCGGCCAGCGATACCAGCATCGCCACGACCCCGAAGCGAGAAGTTTTCTCACCGAGTACCATCCAGGCGACGAAGGCCGTCGCCAGCGGTGACGCGCCGATGATGAATACTGCATTGGCAACGGTGGTCAGCAGGATGGCAAAAATATAACAGATTGAACCCAGTCCAAGCACCAGCGCAGCGCACAGGCCCGGTATACCGATTGCCCTGTAGGCGCCGAAAATACCAGAGCGGTAGCGCATCAGTAACAGCAGGAACAGGGTTAGCGAAAATGCGATGCCGCGATAGAACAGGACCTGCCAGCCATCGGCCGACTCGAGACTGCGCAACAGGATGCCAGAGGTACTGAGAAACACGCCGCCGAAAATGACCAGGGTAACGCCGTATCCGTATCTACGTTCCATCGGTGGTTCCGAAATCGGGTGACAGCATCAGGGTCACCGGGAAAACCTGTGCCGGGATACGGCTAGGGCAGCTTGATCACCGCCCTGCCCCTGATCTTGCCATCGAGAATATCGGCGGCGGCCTGCGGTAAATCCGCAAAATCAAGATCGAATGACAGGTCGTCCAGCAATTGTAAATCCAGGTCGGAGGCCAGACGCTGCCAGGCGAGCTTGCGTCGCGGAATCGATGCCATCACCGAGTCGATGCCATACATGGCGATGCCGCGCAAAATGAAGGGTGCAACCGAGGTCGGCAGGTTCATCGATTCGGCCAGCCCACAGACAGCAACTGCGCCAGCGCGTTTGATCTGGCTCAGCACATTGGCCAATGTGTTACCACCGGCCACATCGACGGCGCCAGCCCAGATTTCTCGGCCGAGTGGCCGCGGGGCTTCGGCAAATGTAGCGCGATCGATTACCTCGGCCGCGCCAAGTCCCTGCAGGAATTCGGATTCCTGCAGGCGCCCGGTGGATGCGACCACGCGATAACCCAGCTTGCTGAGTACCGCGACCGCGACGCTGCCGACACCACCCGCAGCGCCAGTGACCAGGATATCGCCTGCATCCGGCCTGATACCGTGACCTTCAAGTGCCAGTACACAGAGCATCGCGGTGTATCCCGCGGTACCGATCGCCATCGCCCGCCGTGTATCCAGGCCATCGGGAACCGGCACCAGCCAGTCACCGCTGACACGGGCCTTTTGCGCATACCCGCCCGAATGCACCTCGCCAACACCGAAGCCATTCAAAATGACCTGATCGCCTGCATTGAAATCTGCATGCTGTGATTCGAGAACAGTTCCACTGAAATCTATTCCCGGGGTGAGTGGAAACTTGCGAATGATCGGCGAGCGGCCGGTCAATGCCAGGCCATCCTTGTAATTCAGCGTGGTGTATTCGACGCGAACCGTGACATCTCCCTCCATCAAATCGTTATCATCGAGTTGTGTTAGCACACAACGCTGACCTTCGTCATTCTTACCAATCTGGTAAGCCTGGAACTGATCTGACATGGATTCGCCCCCCACAAAAGGCTATTTGTAAAACAGATTCATGTTAAAGTAATCGACCCCAAATTGCATCCTCAAAACCCAGGTCGAGCCGTGCAGGAAACCGCAATCGTGAAGGTCAGCATTTCCAGACAGATTGCCGAACAATTACGTGCTGCGATCGTCGATGGCCGCTTCAAAATCGGCGAAAGACTGCCAACTGAAGATGAACTCGCGCAGCGCTATGGCGTTTCCCGCCCGAGCGTGCGCGAAGCCCTCAAGCTACTCGCCGCACAAAACCTGGTGCGTGCCCGTCGCGGCCCTACCGGCGGTAATTTCGTCGTCAAACCGAGTTTTGCCGATCTGGCTGAATCCCTGAGCGGCGCGGCCACCTTACTGGTCGGTATGGGAGCTCTCGATATCGAGGAAATCATCGAAGCGCGCAGGGCCCTGCAGGGCGCCTGTGTCGGTCTTGCCGTCAGTCATGCTAGCGCGCAACATATTGAAAACCTCGAAGTGGCGCTGGCGCGCCAGCAAGATCCGCAAATCAGCGATGAAGGCTTTTGTCAGGCTGATGTTGCGTTTCACCGCGCGCTGGTCGACGCTACCGCCAACGGCATGTTGCGCTTCGTGATGTATACCGTGATCGAAGCTTTGATTCCGGTCACCAACATGGTGGTAACGGTGGTGCGCGAACGCAGCGATATCATCTCGCTGCATCGGCAAATGCTCGATCACTTGCAACGGCGGGACGCCGTTGCGTTGCAGCTGAGTATGGACGAGTTGCTCGATTACCTGCTGCAGAAATTCGAACAGGCCAGCGCCGCTAAAGCCTAATGCAGCGTTATGCTGTCGCCGCTGAACAGCAGGTAGAGCGAAACGGTTACCAGCAGCAGCACGACAATCACGCCGATACGTGCCAGATAGCGATCGAAAGCACGTCCTTCCTCGAACTCATTGATCAGTTCCTGAATCCGGCATAACGCACTGCGGGCCAGTTTGCGCTGTTTGAATTCGCCAATAACCTGCTCGGATCTGCTAGGTTCAGAGCACATGTCGCCTGTATTTAACGGATATTGCCGACTATAATGGACAACGATATGCGCAATTACAACTGTAATTGTTTCACAGAAATTGAGGTAACCCATTGATTCCGATCATACTATCCGGCGGTTCCGGTACCCGGCTATGGCCCTTGTCGCGCAAGATGTATCCCAAGCAATTCCTCAGCCTGTTGCACGACGAAACCATGTTGCAGAAGACCCTGTCACGTCTCGACGGAGTCGATCATGCGTCGCCCATCATCGTCTGCAACGACGAACATCGCTTCATCGTTGCCGAGCAGGCGCGCCAGATCGGCCTCGAAAACTTGTCGATCATCCTCGAGCCATTCGGCAGGAACACGGCGCCGGCAATTGCGGTCGCCGCCTTGCGAGCGCTGACGCAGGCCGAAGATCCGCTGCTGCTGGTGTTGTCTGCCGATCATGAAATCACCGACGAGGCCGCTTTTTGTGCGTCGGTCAAGCAGGCGCAGCCACTGGCCGAGGCCGGCAAGTTGATCACTTTCGGTATCGTGCCGACACAGGCTGCTACCGGTTATGGTTACATTCGCCGCGGAACAGCCGTGGGTCAGGGTTTCGATGTCGACGAGTTCGTCGAAAAACCGGATCAGGCAACGGCTAATTCCTACCTCGCCAGTGGCGACTATTACTGGAACAGCGGTATGTTCATGTTCCGTGCCCAAAGGTACCTTGCGGAACTCGAAAAATTCAACCCCGAAATGGTTGCCAATTGCCGCAAGGCGAGCGCAAACATGGCAGAGGACATCGGTTTTCTGCGCCTGGATAGCGACGCTTTTGGCGCCTGCGAATCCGATTCGATCGACTATGCGCTGATGGAAAAAACCGCTCTCGCCTGTGTCATCCCGATGGATGCCGGCTGGAGCGATATCGGTAGTTGGTCCTCGCTGTGGGAGCAGGGTAAAAAGGATGATGCGGGCAATTCCACGCACGGCGACGTGATCATGACCGATACCGAAGGATCGTTCGTACACGCCGAAAGCCGCCTCGTCACCACCGTCGGGGTGCGCGACCTGGTTATCGTCGAAACCCAGGATGCAGTGCTGGTGGCCGACAAGTCGCAGGCGCAGGAAGTGAAACAAATCGTGGAACGCCTGAAATCGGAAAATCGCGAAGAGGAAAACTTCCACCGTATCGTCTATCGGCCCTGGGGCAGTTTCGATTCGGTCGACGAGGGTGAGGGTTACAAGGTCAAGCGCATCAGCGTGAAACCAGGCGCACGCCTGTCAAAACAGATGCACCACCATCGCGCGGAACACTGGGTCGTGGTGCGCGGTACGGCGCGCGTGTTCCGCAATGACGAAATTTTCGATTTGCATGAAAACGAATCGGTATTCATCCCGCTCGGCGCAACCCATTACCTTGAGAACCCGGGCAGCGAACCGCTCGATATCATCGAAGTCCAGTCGGGATCTTACCTCGGCGAAGACGACATCGTGCGCTTTGAAGATTTTTACGGCCGCGTGATGCCTGGTTAGCGTCCCGCTAACCAGGCTCCCCAACACAAGAATTGCTAAATAACCCCGGTCGATTGTGGGAGAACAGCCACTAACTGTTTTATACTGCGGCTATCACTTCTACGTTTAGCACCCCGGCCATGCAATCCAGAGCTCCTTCACGCGCGCAATTGTCGCAACAGGTTATCGATAGTTGCCTGGCGATGAATGCGCGCGGCATCAACCAGGGCAGCGCCGGTAACATCTCGGTGCGCTTCGAGAACGGTTTTCTGATTACCCCTTCGGGAATGGCCTACGATCGCCTGCAGCCAGAGCACATCGTGCTGGTAGACCTTGACGGCAGTAGCCAGGATAACTTGAATCCGTCGAGCGAATGGCGCATGCATCGCGATATCTACGCCAACCGTGCGGAGGCGGGTGCGGTGCTGCACGCGCACTCGACCTTCGCCACTGCCCTGTCCTGTCTGCGCAACGACATACCGGCGTTTCATTACATGATAGCGGTGGCCGGCGGTCACTCCATCCGCTGTGCCGATTACGCGTTATTCGGTACCCAGGCCCTGTCCGATCACATGCTGGTGGCTCTCGACGGACGGCGTGCCTGCCTGCTGGGCACCCATGGCATGATTTGTTTTCATGACAACCTCGACAAGGCGTTATGGCTCGGCGTCGAGATCGAGACCCTGGCAAAGCAATACTGGCACGCCTGCCAGGCTGGTGACCCGGTAATCCTGTCGCCGGCGCAAATGGACGAGGTGTTGGTGCAATTCCAGGGTTACGGCAAACAACCGACAGCGGCTCAATAAAACCATGAATGTCGACGGTGTCGCCTATCGCAGCATCTGGGTCAATGCGGACGGCTGGTCGATCGACATTATCGACCAGACTCGCCTGCCCCACGTATTTGCGATCAACAACCTGACGACGCTGGCGCAGGCCTGTGCCGCGATCCGCGATATGCAGGTGCGCGGCGCACCCCTGATCGGCGCCATGGCCGCTTACGGGTTTTACCTCGGGATGCGCGAGGATCCCTCCACGGCGGGTATGCAGCTGGCTTACCAACGGCTGTACGAGACCCGACCGACCGCGATCAACCTGCGCTGGGCGCTAGAGCGATTAAACAGCGCGCTGCGAGAAATTGAACCCAACGAGCGTACTGCGCGCGCTTTTGCCGAGGCAGAAAAAATTGTCGCTCTCGACATCGAGATCAATCGTGCCATCGGTACTCATGGACTCGAACTGATTCGGGAAATCGCCGCCAGCAAGGTCCCCGGCGAGGCCGTCAACATCCTGACACACTGCAATGCCGGCTGGCTCGCAACGGTCGACTGGGGTACTGCGACCGCACCGATTTATCTTGCTCACGATGCCGGCATCGCGGTGCACGTCTGGGTCGATGAAACCCGTCCGCGCAACCAGGGCGCGAGCCTGACCGCCTGGGAACTCGGCCATCACGGCGTGCCCCACAGTCTGATCGTCGATAACCTCGGCGGACATTTGATGCAGCACGGTATGGTCGATCTGTGCCTGGTCGGCAGTGACCGCACCACTCGCAACGGCGATGTCTGCAACAAGATTGGCACCTATCTGAAAGCGCTCGCCGCTAAAGATAACAAGGTGCCTTTTTACGTCTGCCTGCCGAGCACGACCATCGACTGGAACTGCAGTGACGGCATACGCGAAATCCCGATCGAACAACGCGACGGTCGCGAAGTCAGTGAGATCAGCGGGAAGTTGGCAAGTGGCAAGGTGACGACGGTATCCATCGCACCCGACGCGACAGCTGTGGCCAACTATGCATTCGATGTCACTCCGGCCCGTTTGGTAAGCGGGCTCATCACCGAGCGTGGTATTTTTGGTGCGTCCGAAAAAAGCCTGGCACAGGCTTTTGCAAAGCAGAACTCCAGGCAGCCAGAGTAACTCGAGTCCCGGTCTACTGCCGCTATCTGGTAAATCTGTTCAAGGTCACCGCCTGGCCGGGATATCATCAAGATTCCGGACAGTGTTGGCGCAGGTAGAGCACCGCGGCACCGCGGCGTCCCGGGCCGTTGCCGAGCAGGAAATCGGTAGGATACTCGGACTAGAATTTACGCAGTAGCGTCAGCCCGTCGCCGATCGGTACCAGCGAAAGATCGAAGCGCCCGGGCGCCTGCTGGTGTAACCAGGCATTGAGATCGCGCAATGCGACGGTATCTTCGCTCTGGTCTTCGAGATCGGCTACCGAACCGCTCCACAGGACATTATCAATCGTAATCAGGCCGCCGCTGCGCACCAGTTCCAGGCAGGATTCCACGTATCCGCGATAGCCACCCTTGTCGGCATCGATGTAGGCAAAATCGAACTGTCCCTGTTGGCCGTCGGCAATCAGGCCGTCAAGGGTTTGCTGGGCCGCTGCGAGCCGCAAATCGATGCGCCCAGCGACATTGGCGCGCTGCCAATGCTCACGCGCGATACGGGTGAATTCTTCGCTGATATCGCAGCAAATCATCTGCAGTGCCGGCATACCCAGCGTCAGTCGCAGGCTGGTATAACCGGTGAAAGTGCCTATTTCGAGCCCTTTGCCGGCATTTTGCAGCTTGAACAGCAGCAACAACATCTGCACCTGTTCGGGAGAACTGATCATCATCGCCTGGCTTAGCGTCTGCGTGTGTTCGCGCAGACGCCGGCATGCCTCGGGCTCATCCAGCGAGACCTCAAGCAGATAACTTTGCAGTGCAGCGTCGAGACCCAGCGATGATGCGCCCATGACATTTCTCCTTGCGTTGACGGTGGGCGAAAAGCCCTGATTTATTTGGGGTTGAGATTGCTGTTTCAGGCCCATACCTTATGCCTTGCAGTATTATACTGACTCGACCCAGCGGATAACACCATGCAGCTACATTTGATCAGCTTTAAAACCTGCCCCTTCGTGCAGCGTGCCGTCATAACGCTCAAGCACAAGCATATCGATTACGACATCACCTACATCGATCTTGCCGAGCCACCTGACTGGTTTGTTGAATTGTCGCCACTGAAAAAAGTACCGGTGCTCAAGGTCGACGATGAAGTCCTGTTCGAGTCCGCCGTCATCAACGAGTATCTCGATGAGATAACCGGGGGCGACCTGCAGCCTCGCGATCCGCTGGCGCGCGCCAAGAATCGCGCCTGGGTGGAATTTGCGTCGAATATGCTCGGCAATCTCTACATGATGAAAATGAGCAAGGATGAAGATCGCTACAACAAGTATCGCGCTACCCTGGTCGACCAGTTGCATCGCGTTGAAAAGCGCCTCGGTGACGGGCCCTGGTTTAACGGCGATGAGTTCTCACTGGCCGACACCGCTTTTGCACCGTTTTTTCGTCAGAACTCGGTGTCGCAGAATCGCCTGTCGGTGATCGATCCTGCCAGCATGCCAAAAGTGACGGCCTGGGCAGAGCGCCTGCTCGCCCTGCCCGAGGTACGCGAATCGGTAGTCGACGATTTCGAGAAACTGTACCTGGCCGTAATGAAAAAGAACGGTTCTTTCAGCCTTAATCAACTGGCGGCGTAGGGGGCACTATGGCTAACTGGCTCGCAGGAAAGGTCGTCGACAACCGACGCCTGAACGATTACCTCACATCATTGATCATCGACGTCGATCTGAACGGTTACGAGGCCGGACAATTCGTACGCATCGGTGTACGCGATGGCGACGATGTGATCGCGCGTCCCTATTCGCTGGTCAATAGTCCCGAGGAAAAACATCTCGAAGTCTATTTCAATATCGTCGAAGAAGGTCCCCTGTCGCCGCGCCTGTTCGCATTGCAGGCAGGCGATGAAGTTCTGGTGTCGGATCGTCCATCGGGCTTTCTTACCATCAGCGAAGTACCCGAGGCTCCCCATTTGTGGCTCATCGCGACCGGTACCGGCATCGGTCCCTTTCTTGCGATTCTGAAAAGCGATGCCGTTTGGCAGAAATTCGCAAAGGCGGTCCTGTGCTACTCGGTCAGTTACACCGAAGAACTGGCCTATCGGGATTTGATCGCCGAACTAGAACAGACTCACGGCGATCGGTTCTGTTTTGTGCCGATCGTAACGCGCGAAGAATTCACCGGCGGGCTCCGCCATCGAGTTCCGACGGTGATGCAGAACGGCAGCCTCGAACAATTTACCGGCCTGGCAATCAACGCGGAAAATTCACACGTGATGATGTGTGGCAGTTCCGAGATGATTACCGATGTCAGCGCCGCACTGGAGGCGCGCGGTATGCAAAAACATCGCCGCCGCGATCCCGGCCATTTCACCACCGAGAAGTACCACTAACCAGTCCCTGTAAAGGCGGTGATTCAGCCTTGCTTTTGTGCACAGCGCCAAATCTCTGGTTTCCCGTTCCCCACCAGCGTCACCCGCATGGCCGAGCGCAACCGGTCACACACCTCATGGCCAACCCTGGCCCCCGGTGCTGCCGGCCTGGCGCAGTGGTATCGACATTTGCAGCTATACTATTGACTTAATTCGGTTAATCAATGCATCCAAACCTCGGGGAGCCTGCAGTGTTAGTCAGTAATATAGAAATAATTCCGGGCAAGCGTATTCGTCAACATCTGGGCATGGTTCAAGGTAATACGGTGCGCGCCAAGCACGCCGGCCGTGACATCATGGCGAGCGTCAAAAATATTTTTGGTGGCGAACTCAAAGGCTACACCGAGCTGTTGACCGAAGCGCGTGAAGAGGCAGTCGGGCGCATGGTACGGCAAGCCGAGTCGATAGGCGCCAATGCGGTCATCAATGTGCGCTTTTCGACGTCTTCGGTGGCGGCCGGTGCCGCGGAACTGTTTGCCTACGGTACCGCCGTTGTGCTGGAGTAATTCGTGCTAGACATAATTATATTCCTGGTGTTACTGGCGCTCGGTTATGGTTTTGGCCGTTGGGCAGAGAAAAAGCACTTTGCTTCTATCATTGAGCGCGAAGAACTGTTACGCGGCCTGTTAACCTTTAGCGGTCGCTTTCCTCCGCAGGGACTGGGCCCGTTGGAGACCGTGTTAGTAGACGGCAACGTGGTTATTTCGGTCGATTATTTCAAGCGCATATCAGCCGCCTTGAGAAGTTTGCTCGGGGGTCGAGTGACGGCTTACGAATCGCTGCTCGAGCGTGCCCGGCGCGAGGCGATTTTACGCATGAAACAACAGGCCTTTGATAGTGGTGCCAGTCACGTGATCAATGTCAAACTGGAAACGGCGTCCATTTCCAAAGGATACGGAAAACAGGTCGGCTCCGTAGAGGTCTTTGCCTATGGCACCGCGCTCATCCCGCAATCGACCTGATCGAGCAAACCCGGTAATCCATGACGGAGTATTCCAATCCGCAAATTCCTGAGGGAATTAATATTTCCGCGGAGCACCCGCTCAAGGATTTTTTCCTCATGTTATCCGCTATCAGTTTTGCGCTGGTATTGGCAGTCCTGTTGCTGTCGATGTTTGCCGGGCAGCTGGTGCGATTTATTCCATTTTCAGTGGAGCAAACGCTGACCGAAAACCTCGGGCAATGGCAGCTGCAGCTACCTGAAACTGACTCGCCAGATGAGGAAAGCGCCGCTGCAACCCTGCCGGATGACGAGCAGGCACTCGCTCAATCGAACACTGAAAAACAAGTCTATAACGCCAGGGTCGAGGCTTACCTGCAACAACTCGGCAATCACTTGCTGGAGAATTCCAAACGGCCGTTGCCGGTAGCGCTGCACTATATCGACAGCGATATAATAAATGCCTTTGCAACCCTGGGCGGGCACATAGTTGTCACGCGCGGATTGCTGACCATCCTGCCGAATGAAAATTCTCTGGCCATGGTATTGGCGCACGAGATTGCGCACGTACAGCATCGGGATCCGATCGTCGCATTGGGTCGCGGTCTCACCGTGGGCCTCGCCCTGATGTGTATTACCGGTAACGGTGATGGCGCCATGGCACAGCAGCTTCTCGGCGAGGTTAACTTACTGGTCGGTTTACGCTTTAGCCGTGATGCCGAAACTGCCGCGGATCAGGCTGCACTGGAATTGCTGTTACAGCACTATGGCCACGTGGCTTCGGCCGACCAGTTATTTCAGTACTTGCGCCGGCACCAGGGTGATGCGCCGATTGAATGGTTCAGTACCCACCCGTTACACGATCAGCGCATCGCCATGATCGATCGGTTCGCCGCAAAGCATCGGCTGGCGCAGATGGAGACCACGCCACTGCCGGCATGGCTGCAAATCTCGGGACATAGTATCAACTGATCTGTCGACACCGGATCCGAGGGGTTGTATGTTCACGCTTTGCCCCGGGGAGTGGAAGGGCTAGCCTGCATAGTGGCGGGATCAGGTCGCGCTTCAACTAATTACCCCGCAACACATCGAGCAACGACAGCGTCATGCGCGCGGTAGCCCCCCACAGCAATTCGCCGTCGTAGCGGTCGTAGTAGACCACCGGCCAGGGACGTTGCGATTGCGGGTGCTGGCGCTGCTCGGTACGATAATTGGATTCGTCGGCAAGCCACCGCAGCGGTATGCTGAAAATTCGCGCCACCTCAACCCCGTCGGGAATCAGGTCATATGGCCAGGGTATCGCGGCGACGTAAGGGCGCACCTGGAATTCACTGATCGTGTGGTGATGATTGATGTAGCCGAGTACCTCGACGTCACCGGGTGCGAGACCAATTTCTTCCTCGGCTTCGCGCAAGGCGGTGGCCAACAGCGAATTATCGATATCGTCGCGCTTGCCGCCGGCAAAGGCTACCTGCCCACTGTGGCGATCGCCTTCGAAGCTGGTGCGGCGGATATAAAGGATGTTCCAGGCATCGTCGATGCGCACAAAAGGTACCAGCACGGCGGCTTCACGAGCAGCGTCACTGAGCAGTTCAGGCGGGACGTCATAGGTGGTATCGGCCTGCGCGTGCAGACGCGCACGTATCTGCTCGAGGGTCAGAGAATCGAGATCAGGCACGCCTGGTTTGCGCTTTACGGCGCAGCTCTGTCAGCGCCAGTATTCGCCGGCGCTCTTCGTTCGCGGCATCACCCCAGGCGCAGATTTCAGCCATGCTGCGAAAACAGCCGACACAGATATCGTCGTCGTCCAGGGTACACATACGAATACAGGGCGACTCGACGCGGCCCTGCGCCGCCGCATCAGTACTGTAAGTTGCCATGCTCGAATTCCGGGTGGTTGTTAAAGTAGACAATCGAATCGTCTATCTGTTGCAACAGGCGTGTCCTGTCTTTACCGAGCACGCCCTTCAATATCAAATGATTGGATACATGGTCGCTACGAAAGATGGTATTGGCGAGTTCGGTAGCGCCGAGAAAAGTTTTCATCTCACGGCACAATTCAACGGTGTTCTGTTCCTCGAACTCACCATTGAAGCCGGCAATAAAACGCTCTGCTCCGCGGTAAAAGGTCAGCACCAGGGTCGCCAGGTAGTCGGGTTGAGTGTCATTGACGAGCCTTGCCGAGGCCAGCGCATGCTGTTCGCTGTAGTGTCTGCCGCCGATGCCGTTGAGGATCATTACCGAGGTTTTGATGCCGGCAGCCCGGGCGCGCAGCAGGGCATTGGCCGTGGTAGCGTAGGTTTCGCCCTTGCCAACACGTTGCAACACCGTGTCGTCACCACTTTCAGCGCCGACATAGATCACCTTGAGGCCCAGCGATTCGAGTTCCTGCAAGTCCTCGTCACTCTTGTTTTTCAGGTTGGACGGCAGGCAATAGGATGAAACCCGACTCACCGATGGCAGGCTGCTGCGGATCTCGCCAAGAATGTTACGCAGGCGGCGCATCGATAAAACCAGCGCATCGCCATCGGCGAGAAACACCCTGCGCGCTGCGACCCCCTGCTCGCCACAGGCACGAATTTCAGCCAGCAGCTCCGCTTCGGCGCGCGCCCTGAATTTTTTTTGCGGATCGGTATACATTTCGCAATAGCTGCAACGATTCCAGCTGCAACCGTTGGTGACCTGGAAAATGAGTGAGCGCGCCTCGCTTGGCGGGCGAAACACGGGCTCGACATGACTGACCGGGAATGTATGTATCATAATTCAGCAAGACTAAATGAGAGCGCCCGATCGACACAAGTAATAAGGGCTTGCATGAAGCGAAAATTTCGGTATTTTCGTTTGCATGCCTGCACAGATCGTCAATACTGAGCGCTATCCGCTGGATCGCCTGGATTCGAAAGTTGGGGAAACCTGGCTGAACCAGCTGCGAGCCAGCTTGCACCGGGATGGATCCTGCACTCTGCCCGATTTCGTCACCACACAAGCGCTGCAACTGATGGCGGCACAGGCACGCAGCATCACCCACCTGGCCTATCCCGGCCCGACCGAGGTAACCCCCTATTTTTTCAATTACCGCCTGGGCGAAGGCGAGTCTTTGCCGGATAGCCACCCACTAAGGCGCAAGGGCAAGCGCCGCCTGGCCCAGGTTGCAACTGACCTGATACCAACCGATTCGTTGTTGAGCCAGCTGCATCGCAGCGGGCTGATGATCGACTTCCTCAGCTCGGTTTTGCAACAACCGGTTTATCGGAATTGCGACCCCTACCAGTCGCTGAATATCTCGGTAATGGATGAAGGCGGTTGCCAGCAATGGCATTTTGACAGCGGCAACATGGTGACGACGCTGCTGTTACAGGAACCCGAGGGAGGTGGTGTTTTCGAATACGCGCCCGCAATCCGCTCGGAGACCGACGAGAACTTCACGGCAGTGCAGGCTGTGCTCGATGGTCGCAGCGATCGCGTAATGCAGAATCGCCTGCGCGCCGGTACCCTGTCGCTGTTTCGCGGCCACTATTCGCTGCATCGAGTCACGCCAGTTGTCGGCAAGCGCCAGCGCCTGCAGGCGATACTCGGATTTTCAACCAGTCCCGGGATGTACGGCAAACTCGAATCGAGCATTCTGCACTATGGGCCGCGGGTCGCCGCAATCGAGGCCAGCGACCCGCTTTACCCGCAGGCGTCGTAATCGCGTAACTACAGGTAGTTTTCAGCTAATTAGCTATTTGTCAGACAAATCAAAAAGGCATAGCATTGCAACCATTTACCAACAACAGCACGGCTTAACTCTGCCGGCTTAACCCGAATGGAATACTAGATTGGCTGACAAAATCCTGAGCATTTCGCGGCGCACGCGCAAAACCCCTTTTACCCCCCGTGTCGAAGCTGCTGGCGTCAAAGGCTATACCGTGTACAACCACATGCTGTTGCCCACCTACTTCAATACCAATGAAGCCGATTACTGGCACCTGTGCCAGGACGTACAGGTCTGGGACGTTTCCTGCGAGCGTCAGATAGAGGTTTCCGGGCCCGACAGCGAACGCCTGATCCAGCTGATGACGCCGCGCGATATATCCCGGGCGGTCATAGGTCAGGGCCTGTACGCGCCGCTGTGCGACGAGTACGGCCTGCTGATCAACGACCCGATTCTGATCAAGTTCTCAACCGACCGCTGGTGGGTGTCCATCGCCGACAGCGACGTTCGCCTGTGGGCGCGCGGCATCGCCTACGGGCTTGGTCTCGATGTGCAGGTGCGCGAAGCCGATATCTGGCCGCTGGCGGTACAGGGGCCAAAGGCGGAAGAGCTGGTGAGCCGGGTTTTCGGCGACGAGGTTCGCAGCATTCGTTTTTTTCGCTCGAAGATGCTCGAATTTCGCGGCACCGCAATGATGGTGATGCGTTCCGGTTACAGTAAGCAGGGCGGCTTCGAAATCTATCTCAACGATCTGCAGCTGGCGCTACCGCTGTGGGACGAACTGTTTAACCAGGGCGCCGATCTCAACGTACGCGCCGGCGGCCCGAACCTGATCGAGCGTATCGAGAGTGGCTTGCTGTCCTACGGCAACGACATGAACTTCACCCACAACCCGTTCGAATGCGGGCTCGACCATTACATGGACATCGATGCCGACATCGATTGCATGAGTCTACAGGCGCTGCGCGCGATCCGCGGCAAGCACGTTCATCAACTGGTAGGGATCGTGTTCGATGCGGTCGTCGAGTTCAATGATTTCAAGATCGAGGTGGACGGTGTCCAGGTCGGCGACGTGCGCTCGCAGGTATGGTCGCCCGGTCATCTCAAGTTTCTTACCCTGGTGATGATGAAGCGCGATTTCCTCGCCAGCAACGACAGCGTCACGGTCGGCGGTAAATTGGGTAACATCGTCGACCTGCCGTTCACCTTCGATGCCGTCAGTTAACGCCGGGAGGCCTGCATGAGCCGATCATCCTATCTCAAACCCGATACCGTGGCGCTGCACAGCGGCTATGTTCCGGAAAGCGACCATGGATCGCGTGCAGTACCGATTTACCAGACGACTTCCTACGTGTTCGAAAGTGTCAGTGAGGGCTCCTCGCTGTTCAATGTCGAACAGGGCGGTCACATTTACAGCCGCATTACCAATCCCACGGTCGCGGTGCTGGAACAGCGCATCGCTGCGCTCGAAGGTGGTAGTGGCGCGATATGTACCGCATCGGGCATGAGCGCGCTGTTCACCGTCTTCATTACACTGTGTTCCGCGGGCGACCACATCGTCTCGGCGACCCAGATTTATGGCTCCACCGCCACCCTGCTGAAGCACACCATCAAACGCCTCGGCATCGACTGCAGCTTTGTGCCGGTCAACGATAAGGAGGCGCTGCGCGACGCCATCAAAGCCAACACCAAGATGGTATTTTGCGAATCCATTGGCAACCCCGGGCTCGAAATTTCCGACATCCCCGGCATCAGCGCCATCGCGCATGAAGCGGGGATTCCGGTCGTGGTCGACGCGACCTTTGCTACGCCCTGCCTGTGTCGGCCGATCGATCACGGTGCCGATATCGTGGTGCACTCGGTCACCAAGTGGATGGGCGGTCATGGCGTTGCCATTGGCGGAGCCGTTGTCGACGGTGGTCGCTTCGACTGGGAACAGAGCGGACGTTTTCCGGAATTGACCGAACCCTATGCGCCGTTTCACGGCATCCGGTTCTGGGAAGAATTTGGTCCGTCGGCGCTGGCGATGAAAATGCGTGCCGAGTCGATGCGTGACGTCGGCGCGGCGATGAGTCCGCACAACGCCTTCCTGATCCTGCAGGGCATCGAGACCCTGAGTCTGCGCATGAGGCAACACGTCGCTAATGCGAAAACCCTGCTCGGCTGGCTGCAACAGCAGGATGCGGTGACCTGGACCAACTACCCCGACATGGAATCCAACGCCAGTCATGCGTTGGCGGCAACGCTATTTGCGGATGGCGCCGGGTCGATGCTGTGCTTTGGCGTGATTGGCGGCCGCAAGGGTGGTGCCGCCTTCATCGATTCACTGGAACTGGCATCGAACCTGGCCAATGTCGGCGATGCGCGTACCCTCGTGCTGCACCCCGCGAGCACCACGCACTCGCGCCTGACAGTCGAAGACATGCAGGCCGCCGGTATCAGCCCGGACATGATTCGCGTATCGGTCGGCATTGAAGACATCAGCGACATCAAGGCTGACTTTGCGCGCGGCTTCAAGGCGGCACAACGTGTCGCGGGAGCCGCCTGATGTATTTCGAAGTACGCGGCAGTAAAACCTATGCAGCGACTGGCGGTAAGGAATTTGACAGCAGCCTGCCGACGGTCATGTTCGTCCACGGCAGCGGACTGGATCATCGCAGTTGGGCGCTGCAAACCCGCTGGTTTGCCTACCACGGCTATTCGGTGCTCGCCCCGGATCTGCCCGGACACAGCCTGTCGAAGGGCGATGCGCTGGAAAGTATCGAGGACATGGGCGCATGGCTCGCCGAATTTATTCGCGCCTCGGGGGCCGGCAAGGTTCACGCCGTCGGACATTCACAGGGTTTCCTCGACGTATTGGAGCTGGCCAACCAGGCGCCGGATTTGTTGAAGTCGATTACCGGCATCGGCACCGCCGGTGCGATACCCGTTAATCCGGCGTTGATCGAGGCCGCCAAAAGTAGCGCGGGCGCTGCAGCCGAAATGCTGTTGCTCTGGGGTTTCGGCCCCGATGCCCAGTACGGCATCAGCGCGGTACCTGGCATGCAACCGATCGCGATCGGCCGACAGATCATGGCGCGCAACCCGTTGTACGCGGATCTGGTTGCCTGCGGCGCCTACCAGAATGGCAGTGCGGTCGCCAAAACGATCGATGTGCCAGCGCAACTGATACTAGCGCGCAAAGACCGCCTCACCCCCGTCAAGGCAGGCATGGCATTTGCCGAGGAACTCGGCGCGCGCGTCACTATCATCGAGCGCTACGGACATATGCTACCGATCGAAGCGCCTCGACAGACCCTACAGATACTGCGCGAACTGATCGGCGCGCTTGAAAGCAGCCGCTAGAGGATAACCATGAGCATAAACAAAGTCGCCGTCATCGGTGCCGGCACCATGGGCGCCGGCATTGCCGGACAAGTCGCCAATGCCGGTGTCGAAGTCTGGTTGCTGGACCTGCCCGGCGACAGCAACCCGAATGCGCTCGCGCAACGCGGCCTCGAACGCCTGCGCGATCCCGATCAACCCGGCTTGATCAGTAAGGACGCCGAGGCGTTTATCCACCTCGGCAACACGCGTGATGATTTTGCGCAGCTGGCGGATTGCGACTGGGTCGCTGAGGCCGTGGTCGAGCGCCTGGAGATCAAGAAGGATCTTTACCGCCGTCTCGACAGCGTCTGCCAGCCGCAGGCGATCATCACCTCGAACACCTCGACTATCCCCATCCGCCTGCTGGTAGAAGACATGCCGCTGGCATTTCGTCAGCGTTTCGCCATCACTCATTTTTTTAACCCGGTGCGCTTCATGCGCCTGCTGGAACTGGTTCGTGGTGAAGACACCGCTCCCGCGGTCATCGACCTGCTGGCAGATTTCTGTGAGCAACAGCTGGGTAAAGGTGTCGTGCCCTGCCTCGATACGCCGGGTTTTCTCGGCAACCGGGTCGGCGTGTTCACCATACAGTGTGCGCTCCAGGCGGCCTTTGAACTGGGACTGACCCCGCTGCAGGCCGACGCCATTTTCGGCCGACCGATGGGGATACCCAAGACCGGTGTATTCGGACTCTACGACTTGATCGGCATCGACCTGATGTCAGACGTGGTGCAGAGCCTGGTCAATATCCTGCCAGCCGACGACCCCTTTCACGCCGAGGCTGCGGTGCTGCCGCTGATGACGCAAATGATAGCCAACGGGCAAACGGGCAATAAAAAGGGCCAGGGATTCTATCGCGATAGCCCGGCGGGACGCGAAGTCCTCGACCTCGAAAGCGCCGAATACGGTCCGGCAGCACGCCTCAACCTGCCGCTGGCCGAACGTGCCGAACAGCAGGGTGTCAGCCAGTTACTCGATGACGATAGCCTGTATGGCGATTTCGCCTGGCGCGTGCTGGCCCGCAGCCTGAGTTATGCCGCGGCATTAATCCCCGAGGTCGGTGACGATCCGGTCGCCATCGATGACGCGATGAAGCTGGGCTATAACTGGATCCAGGGCCCCTTCGAACTGATCGACGAGATCGGCGTCGATCGATTTATCGAGCGCCTCGAAGCCGAGCAGATGGCGGTTCCGCCGTTTCTTGCCGAGGCCAGGGGCTCGAGTTTTTATCGCGTAGCCGACGGTGAACTGCAGGCACGACATCATGGCGGTAAATGGCAGACCATCGAACGCCCCGCCGGCGTAATCCGCTTTAGCGAAAAACGACAGACCCTGCAACCGCGCAATCACTGCGCGGTCGCGAGCTGGTACGATCTCGACGGCATTGCGCTGGTCGAGTTTCACAGCAAGGCGAACGCCCTCGATGCCGATTCGATGGCGATCCTCGACGACGCCCTGACCCAGGTTGAGACGGGTGCTATGCGCGGCCTGATCGTGCATAACGATGCGCAGCACTTTTCCTGTGGCGTCAATCTGCAGAAGGTGCGCGAATTCTTTCGGCGCGAGGACATGGACGGTCTGGATCGCTTTCTGGCTGATTTCCAGAACACCGTGCATCGAATGCAGACGGCGACATTCCCCGTGGTCGCGGCCCCGGTCGGCATGTCCATCGGCGGCGGCTTCGAAGTCGTCCTGCATGCCAAACAGGTCATCTGCCATGCCAATTCGGTAACCGGGCTGGTGGAGTCCCTGGTTGGCGTGGTCCCCGGTGGTGGCGGATGCAAGGAAACCCTGTACCGCTGGATCGATCTCCTGCAATGCGGCGAGGACATATCCAAAGCCTGCTGGAAAGCATTTATGAATCTCGGCTACGGCAGGACAGCAACCTCACCCGTCATCGCGTTGCAACAGGCCATGCTGCGCAGCAACGATCGTTTTGTCATCAATCGCGATCGCATACTCGGCGAAGCCATCAAGGCGATCGATGACCCTGCCGGCCAGCTAGCCTTTGAACGCCCGGAGCTGGCCATGCCCGGTAGACCTGTTTTCCAGGAAATGGTCAAATGGCTCGAACAATCTCGCGACAAGGGCCTGTTCATGCCACATGACGTCAAGGTCGGCACCGAAATGGCGCGAATCGTGACCGGTGGAGACATCGAGCCCGGCACTATTTTATGCGAGCAGGATTTCTATGATGCCGAGCGGCGTTCATTCCTGAGCCTGGTATCTGGCAGCGCCACGCGCGATCGCATCAACAGCATGCTCGACGCGGGATCTCCCGTTCGTAACTAGTACAGGTGCAATATGACGATAGAATATGACCAGCTTGAACCCAACGATGCCAATTTTGTCGCGCTGACACCCCTGTCCTTTCTGCAGCGTAGCGCAGACATCTATCCGCAACGCGAAGCGCTGATATACAACCAGCGCCGCTATAACTGGGCGCAAGTGCGCAGTCGCTGTAACCGCATCGCCTCCAGTCTCGCTGCGCGCGGCATCGGCAAAAACGATACGGTTTCGGTGTTCGCCTTCAACACCCCGGAAATGTTCGAAAGTCACTTTTCGATCCCGATGGCGGGCGCCGTGCTGAACACGATCAATACCCGCCTCGACGCCGACACCGTGGCCTATATCATCGATCATGCGGAATCGCGTATGTTCATCTGCGATCGGCAACTCTGGCCAGTGCTCGAGGACGCCCTCAAATCCTGCAGCAGGCAACCGGAAATTGTCATCATCGACGATGTAGATGCGATCGAAAAGCCGCCATTACCGAGCGACATCGAGTTCAGCTTTTACGAAGACCTGGTTGATCGCGGCGATGACACTTTCGCCTGGCGCCCACCTGAAAGCGAATGGCAGGCATTAACGCTGAACTACACCTCGGGTACCACTGGCCGACCGAAGGGCGTGGTCTATCACCACCGTGGCTCCTACCTGATGACCATGGGCACCGTGGTTTCCTGGGCGTTACCGCCACACCCTCGTTACCTGTATACCGTGCCGATGTTTCATTGCAATGGCTGGGGCCATGCCTGGACCATGACCGCACTCGCCGCCACCGTGGTCTGTATTCGTGCCTTCGCGCCAAAGCTGTTCTTCGACCTGGTCGAGGAACACGAGGTCACTCATTTCGGTGGTGCCCCGATAGTATTGAACATGCTTGCGCTGGCGCCGCCTGAAGTGCAGAAAAAATTCAGGCACACCGTGCACGCAATGACCGCTGGCGCTCCGCCACCGGCCAGGGTGCTGGAGAGCATGGCGCAATTCAATCTCGAAGTGATGCACGTCTATGGACTCACCGAAACCTATGGTCATATCCTGCATTCCGCTCCCCAGGACGACTGGCAGCAACAGTCGATCGCACGCCAGGCGGAATTGAAGGCGCGCCAGGGCGTCCGTTTCGCGATGACCGAGTCAGTCGACGTCGTCGACCCCGAGTCCGGCCGGCCGGTACCCTGGGATGCCGAAACCATGGGTGAAATCGTGATTCGCGGCAACACCGTGATGAAGGGTTACCTGAAAGATCCCGCAGCCACCGCCGAGGTTTTTGCAGGCGGTTACTTCAGGAGTGGTGACATTGCCGTGGTATTCCCCGACGGCTATATCCAGGTCAAGGATCGCGCCAAGGACGTTATTATCTCGGGTGGTGAGAATATCTCGTCGGTTGAGGTCGAGGGCGTACTTTACCGTCACCCGGCGGTCGGTGACGCCGCCGTGGTCGCGCTTGCCGATGACAAATGGGGCGAGGTGCCCTGCGCTTTTGTCGAGCTGAAACCCGGCGCAAAAACCAGTGAGCAACAGCTGATCGATTTTTGTGCCGACAACATGGCGCGCTTCAAGCGGCCGAAAAAAGTCGTGTTTGGCGAACTGCCGAAGACCGCGACCGGCAAGATACAGAAAAATGTACTGCGTGAGCGCGCCAAACAGTTGTAAACAACAGTCTTCAACCGTATCTTAGGCAGCCATGAATCACGACATAACACCACTCCAACTACGCCATAAGATCCGCAGTGGCGAGTTCACCTCGAATACCTCCGGCTATTCACCGGGATTCGTGCAGGGCAATCTGTGCATACTGCCGGCCGACTACGCCAACGAGTTTCTGCAATTCTGCCAGGCCAATCCACGACCCTGCCCGCTGATCGGAATGGCCTCGAGTCCCGGTGATTATCGCATTCCAAAGCTGGGGGAGGACCTCGATATCCGCAGCGACATACCCAGTTACCGCGTATTTGCAGACGGCAACCTGGTCGATGAGGTCAACGACGTCAGCAATCTGTGGCGCGACGACCTGGTATCCTTCGTGCTCGGCTGTTCGTTTTCCTTCGAGGAGGCATTGATCGCCGACGGCCTGGAAGTGCGTAATGTCAGTGAAGGCGTCAACGTGCCCATGTATCGCACCAACATCGACTGCACCAGCGCCGGTCGTTTCTCCGGCAAGATGGTGGTCAGCATGCGCCCGATGAATCCCAGGGATGCTATTCGCGCGATCCAGATCTGCACCCGTTTTCCGGCGGTTCACGGTGCGCCGATACATTTCGGTGACCCGCAGGCGATCGGGGTAAACGACATCGACCATCCCGACTTCGGCGACGCGGTGACCATTCAGCCTGGAGAAGTGCCTCTGTTCTGGGCCTGTGGTGTAACCCCGCAGGTTGCCGTCGAACAGGCGCGACCCCCGTTTTGCATAACCCATTCACCCGGCTGCATGCTGGTTACGGATTTACCCAACAGCCACCTTGCCGTGATGTAGGCGGAACTAACCATGTTGATGCTCAATTGTGATCTTGGCGAAAGTTACGGTTCATGGAAAATGGGGCGCGACGACCAGGTCATGGCGCACGTCGATCAGGCCAACATCGCCTGTGGATTCCACGGTGGCGATCCACTGGTGATGCAGAACACCCTGGCGCTGGCAAAACAGCATGGCGTCATGGTCGGCGCTCACCCGGCCTACCCTGACCTGGTCGGTTTCGGCAGACGTTCGATGAACTGCTCCGCCGATGAAATTTCAGCCTTCGTGCATTACCAGGTTGCAGCCATCGACGGCATGGCGCGCATCCAGGGCCTCGACCTGGCCTACGTTAAACCGCATGGAGCACTGTATAACGACATGATGGCGCGTGCTGAAGTGCGGTCCCCGATCATGCGGGCTGTCGCCAGCTATTACCGGCCGATTCGCCTGATGCTGCAGGCAACGCCACAAGCCGACCAGCACCGCAGCGAAGCCGCGGCCCTGGGTATCGAACTCTGGTTTGAAGCCTTCGCCGATCGCTGCTACGACGACGATGGTAAACTGTTATCTCGTGCCAAAGAGGGCGCCGTGCACAGCCGCGACAAAATGCTCGCCCAGGTCGAACAGATCTGCCGCGAAGGCACGGTCACCTCGGTAAGCGGTCATACCCTCGACCTGCAACCCGATACCCTGTGCGTACACGGTGACAACGACGCGGGCGTCGCGGCGATCAAGGAAATTCGCCAGATCATTCACGCCTCTGCGATACGATGAAAATCGAAATTGCCGGGCAGAATGCGTTTATCGTCTATTTTGCCGATCAAACCAGCGCCGCAGTATCTGCGAAAATCCAGGCGGCTGTCGATAATATCCTCACCAATATGGCCGATTGTATCGTCGACCTCGTGCCCTCCTACGCTTCGTTACTGGTGATCTTCGATCTGGATCGCAGCGATCCTTTCGCGATGCGTCAACGCCTGCGCGTCGCACTGGCTGAGCTCGACAGTGTCGACGGCGGCGCGGGCGACCTGGTGACGCTTCCGGTTTATTACAGCCTCGAATCCGGCCCCGACCTGGAGGTGATAGCCGAACGCGGCAATCTCAGTGTCGAAGCAGTGATCGACATTCACCAGCAACAGGAATACCGCGTCTACGCGATCGGCTTCGCACCCGGCTTCGCCTACCTCGGTGAAGTCGATGAGCGTATTTCCGCGCCACGCCTGGCGACTCCGCGACAAAAGGTGCCGCGTGGCGCAGTGGCGATCGCCGATCGGCAGACCGCCGTTTACCCGGCAGTCTCTCCCGGTGGCTGGAACCTGATCGGCCTGTGCCCGACCCGTATGTTCGATCCGGCAAGCGATCCCAGCATGCCGGTCAAGGTGGGTGATCGAATTCGTTTTAGCGCAATCGAGCGTGCGCGCTTCCTGGAACTGGGCGGTGAACTATGAGCGGGTTTACCGTAACGCAGCCTGGCTTGCTGAGCCTGTTGCATGATCGTGGTCGTTACGGCGCGCACAAGCTGGGCCTGACCACTGGCGGGCCACTCGACTTTATCGCTTTCGACTGGGCCAACCGATTACTCGGAAACCACGTGAACGCTACCTGCCTCGAGATCAGCTTTGGCGGCCTGCAGTTGCAGGCGGATATCGACACCAGCCTTGTTATCACCGGCGCAACCGCGTCCTGCAAGCTCAACGGCGACAACATCCAGCAATGGCACACTCGTGATATAAAAAAAGGGGACGAACTCGAAATCGGCTTTGCCAGCGCAGGCACGCGAGTTTATCTCGCGGTCACTGGAGGCTTCGCCATCACGCCCAGTTTTGGCAGCAGTTCGACGGTGCTGCGTGAAAAAATCGGCGGCTTGAATGGCGACAAACTACAGGCAGGGGATTATCTGCCCTGCACCCCTGCCCAGCTGTCTAAACATTGCTACCTGCCTCTGCGGGAGCGTCCCGTATACGGCGACCAGGCCACTCTCAGAGTCGTCAGCGGTTATCAACAGTCGGCATTCAACGCGCTCCAGCAATGGCGCTTTTTTAATTCCGAATACCAGCTTACCGATCGCTGCGATCGCATGGGCTTTCGTCTCGAGGGTGAAAGCGTGCACTCTGAAGTCGTCGGCATGTTGTCTGAAGGCATCTGCCTGGGTGCAATCCAGATTCCCGCCGACGGCCAGCCGATCGTGTTGATGAATGACCGCCAGACCATTGGCGGCTATCCGAAAATTGGCTCGGTAATCGTCGAGGACACGCCTCGACTGGCGCAGCTGTCACCCGGATTTCATGTGAATTTCGAAGCGATCAGTATCGAACAGGCCCATAACATACACTGTCTTGCGCATGCCCGTTTCCAGCGCAGCACCCCACTTCCCTGCTGAGTACCCATGAACGCAATCGAAGAACTGGCGCTAAGTCGCAATATCGAAGACATTTTAGTGGCCCGCAATCTGCGTGGCATGAAAACCGTACAAGCGCACCTCGAGGCCGGTTACTGCCTGCGGGCCGCGCGCCTGTTGCAGCACTGCCGCGGCAATATCCTGATCGGCACCGGTTTTCCCGTGGTCAAAACCTTTGAAACCGATGGCCCGGTCGGGGCGATTGCGATGTACGAGGCCTTTGAAAAGCTCGGTGCTACGCCGACCATCGTCTGTGGTCGGCCTCTGTCACAGGCGCTCGCGGCTCGATACCGGATCCACGAAATACGCGTCGGTGACCACGATCGACGCGAGCACGAGGCGCGCGATGCCCTCGAACAATTTCAGCCCGAGGCAATCATCTCCATCGAACGCCCCGGGCAGGCAGCCGATGGTGGCTATTACAATATGCGCGGCGAGAGCATCAGCGAACATACGGCCTGCTTCGATACTTTCATGAATCAAAGCGAGTGCCCCACCATCGCCATTGGCGATGGTGGTAACGAAATCGGCATGGGTAATGTCACCGGGGCGCTACGCGATCTGAACATCGTGCCGGCGATCACCAGGTGTGACGAATTGATCGTCGCCGATGTGTCCAACTGGGGCGCCTACGGCCTGATTTCATTCCTCTCGGTGTGGAGCGAGCGTGATCTGCTGGCCGAGATCGTACCCTTGGACAGCTTGCGTTACATTTCAGAACTTGGCAGTGTCGACGGAGTCACTCGCATCAACCAGCTCACCGAAGACGGCCTCGACCCGAGCGAAGGCGAGTCCGTGTTACGCGAACTCCGCCAGGCTTGCGGGTTTATTCAGTCATAACGGCGAACCTTTCCCTTTTATCGAAGCGACTGGCATAATGTTTTCTGAGTACTGGCTCTATTCCTGAAAGTCCTGTTTCTGCTTAACTTGCCGCCCTTTTCACGGCAGCTTTAACGATCTGAGGTCACTATGACGATTGCATATTTAAATGGAAAATTCCTGCCTCTCGAAGAAGCCCGTATATCGCCAATGGATCGCGGATTTCTGTTTGGCGATGGAATTTACGAAGTCATTCCATCCTACGGTGGCAAAATGGTCGGCTTTGGCCCGCACATTGCGCGTCTGCAAACCGGACTCGACGCGATCGAAATCAAGCATGGCTGGAGCGACGAACAGTGGAAGGAACTGTGTACCTCGCTGCTCGAAAAGAACGGCAACGGTAATCTCGGTGTATACCTGCACGTCACGCGTGGCGCCGATACCAAGCGCAATCACGCTTACCCCGAGGGTATCAAACCGACCGTATTCGGCTATGCCTTCGAGATTCCACCGCCGCCCATTCCGGATCGCGACAAGATTAAACCTTTTACCTGTGCGACCGGCCTCGACATGCGCTGGGATCGCTGCAATATCAAATCGATTTCACTGCTTGGCAATGTTTTGCATTACCAGCAGGGACACAGCAAGGGCGACGGCGAAATTCTGCTCTACAACGGTAATAACGAGCTCACCGAATGCGGGGCCTGCAATGCCTATATCGTCAAGAATGGCGTGGTCGCGACTCCACCGCTCGACAACCAGATCCTGCCCGGCATTACGCGCCTGTTGTTACTCAGCGTATTGGCAGCCGACGGCAGCATTCCGGTCGAGGAACGGGTAATCACCATGGACGAGGTCTGGGACGCCGACGAAGTCTGGATTTCGAGTTCGAGCAAGGAAGTGGTACCCGTGGTCAAGCTCGACGGCAAACCGGTGGGCGACGGCAAGCCCGGGCCGATCTGGGAAAAGGCGGCCAAACTCTACTCCGCCGGCAAATACAATTTCTAAATAGAAACCGATTATGTCGTCCCCGCGCAAGCGGGGACCTGGTATCGGTGGTGCGTTGGTAGATCCTTGCTTACGCCAGAAGGACAATTTAAAGGTTAGCGATATATCGCCTGATCGGTAACCACCATGTCCAGGCGCACATCCCATTTCTCGGGAATAATTTGCTCGACCTGCTGCAATTCATGCGCCACACCGATGAGTTGTGGTCGGCAAACCGCAGCATCTTTACGCATCGCGAAACTGCGGTCGTAAAAGCCTCCACCCATGCCGATTCGATTGCGGCCGGCATCAAACACCACCAGTGGCGCCAGCACCAGATCGAGTTCTGCGGGCTGCAACATTTCGTCGTCACCGACATCGGGTTCTGGCAGGCGGAAGCTGTTGATGCGCATGTTCTGCTCACGAAAATACGGCGAAAAACGTAGCGACTGGTGATCCAGATTTGGCAGATAAACCTGCTTGCCGGCGGCCAGCGCGTGATCGATCACCGGATCCAGGCTAATCTCGCCATTGACCGCGTAGTAAACCGCCACTCGCTGCGCCTGGCGATAGACATCGAGTGCGAAAATTTTCTGCGCGAGCGCCTGGCTGGCCTGCGCCAGTTGTTGCGGCGTAAGCCCGGCACGCCGCCTGCGATTGTGTTGCCTCATCTCGTCGTGGCTGTACATGCCTGCCTCCGCAGATTTATGTCGCGCATGATACTGTCAACCTGTGTATCGCACCAGTCGCCCGCCCTTTCCGTTGCAATCTGCAGGTCAATCGACCAGGCTGAGAAGCCATTCCTTGAACGCCCGCACCGCGGGATTTTTTAAATGGGCCTCGGGATATACCACGTAATAGGCGAACTCATTGACCAGGCTGACATCGAAAGGTTTAACCAAACGCCCGGATTCGAGCAGATCCTCGACGAATGTGGTCGACCCCAGGGCTATGCCCTGCCCGTCAATGGCCGCCTGTATCAGGACGTTGGTATCGTCGATAACCGTACCCCGGTTGGCATCGATGTCTTCGATTCCGGCGAGAGTCAGCCAGTCGCACCAGCATTCATAATCGGCATCGTGCAGTAACGCGTAGTAACGCAGGTTGGCCACATCGGTCAGGGGTTTGTCATTACTCAGAAATGCTGGCGAGCACACCGGAAAGAAATCCAGGCTGAGAAGTTTCTCAACAATCACCCCCGGCCAGTCACCTTTACCGTAGGTGACGGCAATATCAATTTCCTCGCGCTCGAAATCGACCGCAGCATGTGCGTGATACAGGCGCAGGTCGATTTCAGGATACTGTAACCAGAAGTATTTCAGGCGTGGTGATAACCACTTGGCCGCAAACGACGGTGCCAGTCGCACGCTGAGGACATTTGAGTACTGCTCCTGGCTGATGGCAGCAACCGCCAGCGATACCCGATCGAAGGCTTCGATTACCTCGGGCAGCAGGCGCCGGCCCGGCTCGGTGAGAGCCAGTCGTCGCGGGTAGCGATCAAATAGAGCTACGCCGAGGAAATCCTCGATAACCTTGATCTGATGGCTGATCGCCGCCTGCGTGACGCTCAACTCATTCGCGGCAGCAGTAAAGCTGAGTAATCGACCCGCGGCTTCAAAACTCTTCAAACTGTTCAGCGGTGGCAGCCGGCGGCCCATCGGCACTCCCCTATGGATTATTTAATCTAATGCATACTATAAAAAATAATCGCTTGAATCCATTTTATTCAGACTCGAAAATGCCGGATGGTATTTGATTCCTGATTCCAACCGCCATCGAGGCAAATCAACATGGCACGACGTTCCAACGCACGCGAAGCAAAGATCGCATTACGTAAAGCCGCACTGGCCGAAAACCTGAAACCGGTTCATCCCGGCGAAACAGGCGGCCAGTATAAACCGCTGACGCCGGCCAATATCGAGCAGATCGAGGCGACGGTGTACCGGATTCTCGAGGAAATCGGTTTCGCCGACGCCAACCAGCACTGCATTGAAACCTGCCTGTCGGTCGGTGCCACCTATGGTGAAGACAAGCGCCTGCGCTTTCCGCGCGCCGTGGTCGACGACGCCCTGTCCAAATGCCGGCGCGACCTGATCCTGCACGGCCAGGATCCGAAACATGACCTGGAGCTTTCCGGTTCACGGGTACATTTTTCTACCGCCGGTGCCGCGGTGATGATCGCCGACCCGGTTAAAAACGAGTATCGCGAGACCAGCGCCCAGGATCTCTACGACATGGCGCGTATTACCGACAACTGCGAACACATCCATATGTTTCAGCGTACCTGTGTGCTGCGTGACATCCTCAATAACCACGACATGGATATCAACACTGCCTACAACGCGGTGATGGGCACCACCAAGCACATCGGTGCCAGCTGGACCGAGGCGCACCACCTCGAAGATACGCTGAAGATGCTGCACCTCATCGCTGGTGGCGAAGACAAGTGGCGTGAACGTCCGTTCATGAGTATCTCCTGTTGTCATGTCGTGCCACCGATGAAGTTCACCGACGAGGCACTCAGTTGCATAAAGGTTGCGGTCGAAGGTGGTATGCCGGTATTGCTGTTGTCAGCCGGTCAATCCGGCGCCACGGCGCCTGCCTGCCTCGCCGGCGCCGTAGCGCAAGCCTGGGCCGAGTGTCTGGGCGGCCTGGTATTCGTCAACGCCATCAAACCCGGGGCGCCAGCCATTCTCGGCACCTGGCCGTTCGTCTCGGATCTGCGCACCGGCGCGATGAGTGGCGGCTCGCCGGAACAGGCGATCCTGTCCTCTGCCTGTGCGCAGATGGGCAATCACTTCAACCTGCCGACGGGTACTGCCTGCGGCATGACCGATGCCAAGTTCCCCGACTTTCAGGCTGGTGCCGAGCGCGCCTATACGCTCTCCTGTGCCGCCACCTCGGGCGCCAACATCATCTATGAATCAGCCGGCATGTACGCGAGTCTGCTCGGCGCCTGCCCTGAATCCCTGTTGATGGACAATGACGTGATCGGCGCGGCATTGCGTATTACCCGTGGTATCGAGGTCAATGAAAAGACACTTTCCTTCGATGTCCTGAAAGATGTCTGTCTCGGCAACCGCGGCCACTATCTCGGTGCCGGCCAGACCCTGGAAGTAATGCAGACGGAGTATCTCTACCCGGAACTCGGCGATCGCCTGAGCCCGAACGAATGGGCCGAACAGGGTAAGCCGGTACTGCTGGACAAGGCGCTCGCACGCAAGAAAGAAATTCTGGACAATTATTTTCCCAACCACATCAGCGATGAGGTGGACCGGCAGATTCGCGAGCAATTTAAAATTTTCTTACCGCGAGCAGCATTTGGCCGTGCGGAATTCGATGTCGATAGTGTGGCAAGTTAACAGGATTGGATACTATGAAAAGTCATGCCAGGGTCGTTATTATCGGGGGTGGTTCGCTCGGGGTTAACCTGCTCTACCACCTGACTAAGGAAGGCTGGACCGACGTGGTACTGGTCGAGAAAGGCGAGCTCACCAGCGGTTCCACCTGGCATGCGGCCGGGCTCTGCTCGAACTTCATCGGTAATCACACCGTCGCACAGATCCATAACTATACGATCAGGCTCTATAATGAAATCCTGCCCGAGGAGACCGGTGAGAAATCCGTATTCCACCAGTGCGGCAGTATTCGCCAGGGGTTTAGCAAAGTCGAAGAAGAATGGTTTCGCAATCTCGAAAGCCGTTCCAGAAATATCGGCTTCGAGTTCAATATCGTCAGCAAGGCGGAAGCCCAACAACTCAATCCGCTGATGAACTTCGATAAAGCTCGCATCATCGTCAGCACGCCGAACGACGGCCACGTCGACCCGACCTCGGTCGTCATGCCGCTGTCCAAACTGGCGCGTAACAACGGCGCCGAGATTTACCGCAACACCCGGGTAACCGGGATCAACGAACTGCGCTCGGGCGAATGGGAAGTCGTTACCGAAAACGGCAACATCGTCGCCGAACACGTGGTCAATGCCGGCGGCTGCTTCGCACGCGAAGTGGGTGCCATGGCCGGCATCAACGTGCCACTGATCAACCTGGAACACCAGTACCTGGTCACCGAAACGCACCCGGATGTCGCGGCGCTGGATTTCGAACTGCCGGTCTGTCGCGATTCCTACAGCTCCGCCTATATTCGCCAGGAAGGACAGGGCTTCCTGGTCGGACCCTACGAAATGTGGGGTTCACGTCCCTGGGCGCTCGACGGCATGGACTGGTCCTTCGACCGCGAACTGTTCGAGCCCAACCTCGAAGTCCTGATGCCGTTCCTGGAACGCTGCTTCGAATTGACGCCGAAGTTCGAGGAGGTCGGGGTCAAATCGGTCGTCAACGGCCCGATTACGCATACCCCGGACGACAACCTTCTCGCCGGGCCGGTTGCCGGATTGCGCAACTTCTGGAATCTCTGTGGCGCCAGCATCGGTATCGCCCAGGGTGGTATCGGCAAGTACATGGCGCAATGGATGAAATACGGCCAGACCGAGATCAACATGGCACCGCTCGATTCGCGTCGTTTCGGCGACTGGGCCGACAGCAAGTACTGCACCATCAAGGCCATCGAATCCTACGAGGCGATGTACGCGGTGGGCGCTCCCAACGATAACCGTCCGCACGGTAGGCCGATGCGCACCAGTCCGTTGTATGTCCGCCTGCTCGAGCACGGCGCGGTGCACGGGGCAGTCCAGGGCTATGAAAAGCCCTTATGGTTTCAAACCGACACCGTCAGGCGCGAGAGTTTAAGCTGGTCGCACAGCGAAGCGCACTTCGTGGTCGCCGAGGAATGCAAGGCGGTACAGGAGTCCGGTGGCGTTATTGATATTTCGGGTGCTGCCAAGTACGACATCAGCGGCCCCGACGCCACGGCCTTCCTCGATCGCCTGTCCTGCAACAGGCTACCGCGCGTCGGCCGCATCGGCCTGAGCCTGTTTCACTCTCCGGGTGGCGGCATCATGTGCGAAATGTCGATTACACGGCTCGCCGATAACCACTATTACCTGGTTTCGGCAGTCGGTTCCGAACACAAGGACCTGCACTGGATGCAAGCCAACAAGGGCGATTTCGATGTCAATATCGCCAACCTCACCGACGATATCTCGTCGCTGTTGATTACCGGGCCAAAGTCGCGTGAAATACTGCAACAAATGACCGAGGAAGACCTGTCCAACCAGGCCTACCCGTGGTTGTGTGGACGCGAGATTCAGCTCGACAGCGCCATGGTACGCGTACTGCGTGTCTCCTATGCCGGCGAACTCGGCTATGAACTGCACATGCCCTCTTACCAGTTGCTGTCGATTTACGACTCGCTGTGGCGCAGGGCGGAACCTCTGGGAATCCGCAACTTTGGTGGCTATGCTTTTAACTCGATGCGCATGGAAAAGATGTATCGCGCCTACGGCAATGAGTTCACCGAGGAGATCAGTGGTTACGAGGCCGGCATGGGACGCTTCATCGATACCAGCAGGGATTTTATTGGCTGCGAAAACCTCAAACAGCGTCAGCAGGATGGCTATGCAATCGAACTCGCCTACCTGGTATTTGATGATGCCGTGGCCTGCGAGTGCTATGGTAACGAGGCGGTTTATCATAATGGAGATTTGATCGGCCTGACCACTGGCGGCGCTTACGGACACCGTATTGGCAGGAGTACAGCTTTCGCCTATGTCAAACCTGAGCTCATTCGCGTCGGACTCGAAGTCACCATTGACACATCGATCGGCAGCCGCAATGCCCATGTAGAAATGGACGCCGCCTACGATCCGGGCAACGAACTGCTGCGTGGCTAGCAGCGTTTAATCACTGGTATCGCGCCAGTTAACAACAGCAGCGGAGATAACGATGCAAACAGTCAACTTCACCCGTATGGAAGACGGCACCCGCGAGGATTACGAATTCCTCGATCGCATGGAAGACGAGTACAAGAGCGGATTGCCTGAGCGTATAATCAACGCCCTGCGCAAGCTTGAACACAGCCTCGCGGGTTATCGCATCAGTCGTCTCGAACACTGTCTGCAGGGGGCCACGCGCGCGCATCGAGCCGGTGAATCCGACGAAATGATCGTCGCGATACTGTTGCACGACATTGGCGATGAACTGGCCACTTATTCGCACAGCGAAATGGCCGCCGCGATACTGCGACCTTTCGTCTCTGAAAAACTCTACTGGATCGTCAAACATCACGGCGTGTTCCAAATGTATTACTACGCGCATCATTGTGGCGGCGATCGCAACTGCCGTGAAATCTACCGTGACCACGTCTGGTATCAGGACGCCATCGATTTCTGTCACAACTATGACCAGAACTGCTTCGACCCCGACTACGATTCGGAATCACTGGAGTTTTTCGTGCCGATTCTACGGCGGGTCATGAGCCAGCCCAGCTTTGACGATGCCGAACAGCTAGCCCGTTACGGCGCGTCTGGTTCCAACGTATCCGCCTGACCCGCGACTGATCGGTGCTCCATCGCGCCCTCCCTGCGCCCGTGGAATCGGCGCGGGCTGTGAAGGCCTGAGAAGACCGGATTTGCCGACAGCATCACTTGCTACTTTATTCCTGGTCGCATTTCGGTAGACTTGTCGCTCCTTCAGCAAAGATTTCGTTATGCCTGTACTACAAGCAACACTCAGCCATTTTGCCAACCCTGCAGCTCGCCCCGGAGATAGCTACCCGCCATCCTTAGGCGATATCACAAACCTCGACAAGGCGGCGCAGGCTCGAGCCGACATCAGCCGCTGGCCGGATTACCAGCCCAGTCCACTGCATCGACTGCAGCAACTGGCGGCGCAAATCGATGTCGCCGAAATATTCTACAAGGACGAATCCGAGCGCTTCGGGTTAAAGAGTTTCAAGGCGCTGGGCGGAGCCTATGCCGTGGCGCGCCAGCTACAGGACAAGATCCAGCAACAGACTGGCGCAGCCGTCACGATCGACGACCTGACGAGTGGCCGTTATCGTTCAATCGTGCAGGATATCGTGATCAGTTGCGCTACCGATGGCAATCACGGGCGTTCGGTCGCCTGGGGATGCCAGATGTTCGGTTGCGACTGTATCATTTATGTCCACCGTGATGTCTCCGCAGGTCGCATGCAGGCAATGCAGGCACTCGGCGCGGAAGTCATCCGCATTGACGGCAACTACGACGCCTCTGTCAAACTGGCGGATAGCGAGGCAGTTGCACACGGTCGCATCATCGTTTCCGATACCAGTTATCCCGGCTACACCGCAATTCCCAAGGACGTTGCACTCGGCTATACCGTGATGCTGGCCGAGGCGGTAGAGCAAATGGGCGCCTCGATTCCCACCCATGTCTTCATCCAGGCCGGCGTCGGCGGCCTGGCGGCAGCGGTCTGCGCTTACTTCTGGGAACTCTGGGGTACAAAGCGACCGCGTTTCATCGTGGTCGAACCGGAACAGGCAAACTGCCTGCAACAGTCCGCCGCCAGGGGTGAACCGGTGACAGTTAGCGGTGATCTGGAAACCCTGATGGCCGGACTTTCCTGCGGCGAAGTGTCGCTGCTCGCCTGGGAGATCCTGAAACCTGGCGCAGATGACTTTCTAACCATCAGCGAAGATGCCGTCCCGGCCTGCATGAAGTTGTTACTGCAATCGCAGCCGCCCATCGAGGCGGGCGAATCCGCGGTGGCAGGCCTCGGTGCTGCCATAGCGGCACGTGAAGACGCGGAAATGTCGCGCAAGTTAGGGCTCGATTCATGCAGCAGGATATTCGTGATCGGAACTGAAGGCGCCACCGACCCAGAACTCTACCAGAGGTTGATATCGCAGTGAGCCTGACTCCAGCCCCTCCTGTGCGCGGATTTGCGCAATCCGAATTCGAAGCGCGTACTGAACGCGCACAGCGTCATATGCGCGATCTTGAAATCGATGCAATGCTGTTGACTACCGAACCGCAGGTGCGTTATTTCAGCGGTTTCCTGACCCAGTTCTGGCAAAGCCCGACGCGCCCCTGGTTTTTGCTGATACCCCTTGCAGGTAAACCCATCGCGGTGATCCCGACGATCGGAGTTGCCGGAATGCGGCTTAGCTGGATTGACGATATCCGCAGCTGGTCGTCACCGCAACCCGACGATGATGGCATATCGCTATTGCTTGCGACTATTCGCGAGCTTCCACGACGTTTCGGCAGGCTTGGTGCCACCCTTGGCAACGAAAGTATCCTGCGCATGCCGGTGCGTGATTTTCAGCACCTGCAACACGAACTTGCCAACACTGAATTTGTCGATTGCGCCGAATTGATGCTGCAACTGTGTAGCGTCAAGTCGGACGCCGAAATCGAGAAAATTCGCTACGTCTGCGAACTGGCATCCGACAGCTTCAATGCCTTGCCGGAAATCATCCACGCGGGACAGAGCGAGCGCGATATACTGCGCGCCATGCGTATCGATTTATTGCAGCGTGGCGCCGATCACACTCCCTATATCGTGTCGGCTTCCGGAGCCGAAGGCTATGGCGATATCATCATGGGGCCTGGCGATAGAATTCTCGAGCAAGGCGATGTCATGATCATCGATACCGGTACCGTGTACGATGGCTATTTCTGCGATTTCGACCGCAATTATGCCTTCGGTCCTGTCTCCGACCGGGCCCGACGCGCCTACGAAACCGTTTATCAGAGTACCGATGCAGGCTTCGCCGCGGCCAGGCCCGGCGCCACCACGACAGATGTCTGGCAAGCCATGTGGTCGGTACTCGAAGCGGGCGGTGCGCTGGGTAATGACGTCGGCCGCATGGGACACGGCCTGGGTGCGCAACTCACCGAATGGCCTTCGCTGACCGCGAGCGATCGGACTCCGCTGGAGCCTGGAATGGTGATTACGCTGGAACCCGGCATGGAGTTCGCCAGCGGCAAGATGATGGTGCACGAGGAAAATATCGTCATTACCGAAAACGGTGCCGAAATGCTCAGCAAACGCGCCGCTCCTGAAATGCCCATCATCAACTAACCGGAGCGGCACAGAATGCATTCACTGTTGATCAATCTCAGCAGGCAGCGCCGCTACTGGGCGCTGTTGATCCTGGTCGGCATCGCCCTCGAATGCGGGGCGCTGTATTTCCAGTACGTGCTCGACGAATGGCCCTGTGTGCTGTGTATTCACGTGCGCATCCTGGTGATGTCCTTTGTGCTCATCGGCATACTGGCTATTTTCTTTACTGGCTCGATGCCGGGCATGCGACTATTCCACGGACTCAATACCCTGATCATGGGCTGCCTGGTGGAACGCAGCTGGCAGGTTCTGGCAGTAGAGCGTGGCTGGGTGTTCGGCGATTGCGCGATGAATCTCGGCATGCCCTCCTGGTTCGCACTCGACAAATGGTTTCCCGCCGTATTCGAGGTGCAGACAGCCTGTGGCTATTCCCCGTTGCTGCTGTTTGAAATCACCATGGCCGAGGCCTTGCTTGTAATTTCGATAGTACTGTTGATAATAAGTGCAACACTCTTCGTTAGCAGCTGGCAAGATTAGAATTACAAAATAATCGGCTGACACGGAACCCCCGATACCCGATTTCAACTCGACGTGAGCGATTTTTAGATGGTAACAACGCTAGGTAGAGCTTTTGCGGCTAATTTTCTCGGCCACTCAGCCACATGGTACAAACAGGCGATCGTCGCTTTCCTGATCATCAACCCAATACTCTTTAACTTCAGCCCGTTCCTCGCCGGCTGGTTGCTGATCCTGGAATTCATCTTCACCCTGGCGATGGCCCTGAAATGCTATCCGCTGCAGCCGGGAGGATTGCTCGCCCTCGAAGCCATTATCCTGGGAATGGCGAGTCCCGAAGCCGTTTACGCGGAATCCATCGCCAACTTTGAAGTCATTATGCTGTTGATGTTCATGGTCGCGGGCATTTACTTCATGCGCGACCTGCTGTTGTTCACGTTTACCAAAATCCTGCTGAGAGTCAAATCAAAAGCTTTCCTGTCGTTTCTGTTCAGCATCACCGCAGCATTTCTGAGCGCCTTCCTCGATGCGCTTACCGTTACCGCGGTACTGATATCGGTCGCCATTGGCTTTTTCTCGGTTTATCACCGCGTCGCCTCGGGCAAGCACATCAACCAGTCCGATCACGATCACAGCCAGGATGACGAAGTCCAGGAAGAGCGTCGCGCCGAGCTCGAGCAATTCCGCTCTTTTCTGCGCAGCCTGATCATGCACGGCGCGGTCGGTACCGCTCTGGGGGGCGTATGCACCCTGGTTGGCGAACCGCAGAACCTGCTGATCGCCGAGCGTGCCGGCTGGGAATTCATCGAATTTTTCACGCGCATGGCGCCGGTGACCATGCCGGTCCTCGTGGCTGGCTTGCTGACCTGCGTGTTTCTGGAAAAATTTGAGTGGTTTTCCTACGGTGCCACCCTGCCCGACTCGGTCGCGAAAACCCTGGCCGAGTTTGACGCTGAGCAGGATACCGAGCGCGATTCGCGCATGACCATGACCTTGATCGTGCAGGCTACCGTCGGTGTGATCCTGGTGCTGTCGCTGGCCTTCCACGTGGCTGCGGTTGGCCTCGTCGGACTGATGGTCATCGTGCTGTTAACCGCTTTTAACGGCATTACCCAGGAACACCGTATCGGTCATGCGTTTGAAGAAGCGTTGCCGTTTACCGCGTTGCTGGTGGTATTTTTCTCCGTGGTGGCGGTGATCCACGAACAGCACCTGTTCACCCCGGTGATTACCTTCGTGTTGTCGCAGGACCGCGATTTGCAGCCAATCATGTTTTTCATCGCCAACGGCGTGCTATCGATGATTTCCGATAACGTGTTTGTCGCCACGGTGTACATCAACGAGGTTGCCCAGGCATTCAAGGACGGCGCGATCGACCGCGAGCATTTCAACGTGCTGGCGATAGCGATCAATACCGGTACCAACCTGCCCAGCGTGGCAACACCGAATGGCCAGGCGGCTTTCCTGTTTCTGTTGACCTCTGCCCTGGCTCCACTGATTCGGCTGTCCTACATGAAGATGCTATGGATGGCGCTGCCCTATACCATCGTGCTCAGTGGCGTCGGCATGCTTGCGATTTACACCCAGTTTTAAGTTTGCGCCAGGCGCGGCACTTCAGTCGAAGCGCGCCTGGTTGAGTTCCAGCCACTGCAGTGCAACGATTGTCGGCGCCGAGCGGATTCTGCCCTCGCGCACCCAGGCGAAGGCTTCCGTGGCATCGACCACCATTACGCGAATGTCTTCATTTTCATCGGCGAGTCCGTGAATCCCGGCCACGCCATCGCTATCGACTACCCCGCAATACAGGCTGCAGTGCTCGTTGGAAGCGCCCGGACTGACGTAGAATTCCGCGATCGCTTGCAGTCGCTGTAAGTGACATCCTGCCTCTTCCACCGATTCGCGCATTGCTACCTGCTGTGTCGATTCGCCCGGCTCGATCACGCCGGCCACTGTCTCGATCAGCCAGGGTCCGCCAGGATCGTCGATAGCACCAATTCTGAACTGTTCGATCAAAACCACCTTGCGTCGTTTCGGGTCATAGGGCAACACGACGACCACCGCACCGCGATCGAAAACCTCGCGCGTGAATACCGGGCTGGATCCACCCGCGAATAACTCATGGCTGAGGCTATACTCGTCGAGCTTGAAATACTTCTCGTACAGGGTCAGGTGCCTGGCCAGTTTCCACTGATACTGCATTACAGGTCCTGCGCCATCAGTTGTTCCGCGCGCCGCAAGTCGGCCTCGGTATCGATCCCCGGACCCGGCACTTCGCGGGCTGTTTCGGTATGAATGGAATAGCCATTACACAATGCACGCAACTGTTCAAGCGACTCCTTGATTTCCAGGTCAGCAGGCTGAAGCTGGCTGAATTTTTTGATGAAGCCTACCCGGTAGGCGTACAGACCGATGTGGCCATGGTATTTCACGACCGTGCCACTGCGGTCATACGGAATGACCGCACGGCTGAAATAAAGCGCATGACCGCGTTGATCGTGCACCAGTTTCACCTGGCTCGGGTCTGCCGCGTGCGCGGCGTCGACCTCCTTGTGCAAGGTCGCCATGTCGCAGTTACTGGTAACCAGGTTGGCAGCCACCTGCACGAGGTTGGCCGCCGGCATCAGGGGTTCGTCGCCCTGCAGGTTGACCACGATACTGTCGTCACTCCAGCCAAGGCGGCTGGTTACTTCGAGAATCCGATCGGTTCCACTGCGATGCGAACTGGCCGTCATACAGGTATTGCCGCCAAACCGCTCAACCTCGTCACAGATGCGCTGGTCATCGGTCGCAACGACGATTTCACTGGCCGAGGCCCGTTCAGCCGCTCGATACACCCACTCGATCATGGTCTTGCCGCATAGCTGGCGCAGCGGTTTTCCGGGCAGGCGCTCGGATGCATAACGTGCGGGAATGACAATTCGAAAATCAGGCATGCCCTTATGCGGAGGTTCTGTCGAGCGACTCGCCATCAGACTAACGCAGCGCTTCGACTTCGTCGCTACTCAATTCACGTGCTTCCTCGGGTAACATCACCGGTATGCCATCCCGAATTGGATAAGCAAGCCGCGCCGCCCGCGAAATCAATTCCTGGCGCTTGCTATCGTAAATCAGCGGTCCCTTGGTCACTGGATCGACCAAAATATCGAGTAAATGTTTATCCATGGCTACGGTTCTCCAGCAGGCCCAAGATCTGATTGATCAATTCTTCACCCAGTTCAATTTGCAGCGGCACCACCCAGACATTGTTGCGTGCGATCCCTTTTAATTTCACCGCATCCTTGTGCGTGACCAGAATCGGCAGCTCGGGCTTCAAGTTGAGCTCCTGCATACTAAACTCATAATGGTCGGGATACTCGTGCTCAATCACATCGATCCCCATTTGCGACAGGCTGGCAAAGAATATCTCGGGAAAACCGATGCCGGCAAGTGCGTGCACCTGCTTACCGTGAAAATCGCTGATATTGCGTCTAATCGCTGGGTCCACCAGGTTCCAGACCTCGCCCAGGGATTCCACCACCTGGTTGCTGTCACGGTTGATGGTAATGTCGACCTGATCCAGGCGCGAGCGCGGTTCACGTAAAGGCCCCGCGGGCAGCATCAAGCCGTTGCCGAGCGCCATAAAGCGGCAAACTGCGATTTCGATATCCCGTTTGAGCGCGTAATGCTGCAGGCCGTCGTCAGACAGAATGACATCGATTTCGGGGAATTGCTGTAATATCATGGTTGCCGCCTTAACCCGGTCAGCACCGACGCCGATGGGACAGCGACAGATTTCGGACATCATGTTGGCTTCGTCACCGACCGCTGCACTGGTCAGTCCGCCGCTCAATAACTGAACCTTGTGTTCATTGCCGCTCTTGTAGCCCCTGGTAATAATGCCGACCTGGTAGCCATTGGATTGCAGCAATTGATACAACGCGATTACGATCGGGGTCTTGCCGTTTCCGCCCAGGGTAATGTTTCCGACCACGATCGTCGTGACCGGCAATTTATGGGATTTGAGTATTCCCAGCCGATAACTGAGCCGACGCAGGCTGGCGCTAACGTAGAATAATAGCGAAATCGGCATCAACATTACCGAAAACGGGTTCATCGACCACAGCCACCAACCCTGTCGACGCTGGGTCGACTGCCTGATCCAGTTGTGCATCAAGGCTTTGTTGAGTACCGAGGAACGAATAATCTTCGGCTTGTTGCTGCTCTCGATTTCGATTTCACTGGTATCGCGGAACTGCATGGAATGCAATTTCGCGTATATACCATCATTTTCCAGCAGCTTGCCGTGGGTACCCTGTTCAATTATCCTGCCCTGGTCCATCACCAGTATATGATCGGCATGCTCGATGGTGGATAAGCGATGCGCGATAACCAGCGTGGTACGATTTTCCATCAAGTATTCCATCGCATGCTGAATATAGCGTTCCGACTCGGTATCAAGCGCCGAGGTGGCCTCATCGAGTATCAAAATGGGCGCATCCTTGAGCAACGCGCGCGCAATCGCAATTCGTTGCCGCTGTCCGCCTGACAGCAACACACCGCGTTCACCCACCTCGGTGTCCAGCTGCTCCGGCATTTCCGCGATGAATTCCCAGGCATGTGCCTGCTTCGCGGCATCGATGATCTGCTCCTCGGTCACCTTGTCGGTGATGCCATAGGCAATGTTGTTGCGTATCGTGTCGTTAAACAGGCGCACATCCTGACCAACGTAAGCGATCTGGCGGCGCAAATCGGCGATACGATAACTTTCGAGACGCTCTCCATCGAGACGAACCACACCGCTATCGTATTCATATAGCCGAGGTATCAAATTGACCAGGCTGGACTTGCCGCTGCCGGAACGACCGACAATGGCGATCGTGCTATAAGGTTCGACCTCGAAACTGATCTTGTCGAGCACTCGCTGGTCGCTACGGCGATAACACAGGACGACATCTTCGAAGCTGATTCGGCCCGTGGCACGTTCGAGCGCGATCGTCCCCTCGTTGTGTTCGCTATCTCGCGAGGTGAACTCGAATACACTTTCACCTGCGGCAATACCCTTTTGTATGCTGGCATTGATCGACGACAGCACGCGCATCGGCGCCAGCAACATGGTCATCGCAAAGATGAAAGAGACAAAGTCACCGGTAGAAATCACGCTGCGCATCGAGTCCGAAGTTGCAAACGCGACAATCGCTGCGAAAGCCATGGCGACTACCAGCTGGATCAACGGCATGCTCACCGATTGCGCCACCGACATCTTCAGGTGCAGTTTGAGATTCTTTTCATTGATCTTAAAGAACTTGTTGCGCTCGAATTCGTCGCCGCCGAATATTTTCACGATGCGATTGGCATCAACTACTTCCTGCGCGACCTGGGTTACATCACCCATGGATTGCTGGATGTTCTTGCTGATACTGCGGAAACGACCCGAAATCCGCACCACGATCAGGAACACGATCGGTCCAGCCACCAGGAAAATAGCGGTCAATTGCCAGTTCAGCCAGACCATGTAGCCGAGTAATACGACAATGCGCAACGTATCCTGGATAAACACCGTCAGCGACGACGATACCGACTTGGCAACCTGCTCGACGTCATAGGAAAAACGGGTAACGATGGAGGCGGTCGAGGACTGATCGTATTCATCGCTGGTCAGCGTCAATAATTTTTCGAACATCTGGCTACGCAAACTGTTGATGACATTGCGACCGATGAAGTCCATGCAATAACTGCGCAGGAAAACTGCCACCATGCGGACCGCAAAGATCAGGATGATGGCTATTGGAATAAAACGGATGATCGCCGGATCGCGATTGATAAAACCATCGTCCATCAACGGTTTCATCAAATAGGCAAAAGCCGCATCGGAACAGGCGAAAATAACCATGCCGAGCACCGCCAGGGCAAAATATCCCTTATGTTCGAACGCCAGTCCCAACAGTGCCCGGTAAGCTTTTACACCGGTTAGATTTCCTTCAATTTTTCTCACGACTTAACAATCTCACTAACGGTACGCAACCGATTATTCGATGGGACGTGTGGTAGCTATGGACACCTGTGAAAAACCGAGTTGCCCAACGACATCCATTGCCGTCACCAGCGACTGTACCGGCGAAGCTGCATCGGACTGTATCACGACTGCAGTCATGCCGTTGCTCAGGCTGCGCTCCAATGCAGCCTTCAAGGTAGCGCTCCGGTTGTTGGTAAGCTCGCGGGAATTGACGAAAAAACTACCTTTGCCATCGATCATCAGGTTGATCTGCTGAGCTGTCTCCGGCGCTTGTGTTGTGCTCGCCTCGGGCAATTTGATCTTCAACTGCGCGGTGGTATCGAAGGTGGTCGATACCATGAAAAAGATCAACAACAGAAAAACCACGTCGATCAACGGTGTCAGGTTGATATTGACATCTTCCTCGGTGCTACGGTTTTGAAAGTTCATCGTATCAGCCAAGCTGTTTGCGATCGCCGTGCAGAAATTCAACCAGTTTCATGGCTTCCTGTTCCATCGCCACCACCAGTTCATCGATCTTGCGCTTCAGGTGACGATGAAATATGAGGCTGGGTATTGCCACCGACAATCCGGCGGCAGTCGTAATCAGGGCTTCGGAGATACCCCCTGCCAGTTGCGCCGGATCGCCGACACCGATGACCGTGATCGCGGTGAAGACCTTGATCATTCCGATAACGGTACCGAGCAACCCCAACAGCGGCGCAATGGTCGAGATGGTACCCAGTGTATTCATAAAACGTTCCATTTCGTGCACCACGTGGCGACCGTTTTCTTCGATACTTTCGCGAATCAGGTCCCGCGACAGGTGTCGATTGATCAGGCCGGCAGCCAGCACCCTGCCCAGCGGCGAACCATTTTCGATCTCACTGATATGCTGATCGGTCAGGGCATCGTTACTGAGTAGATTCCAGATACCGGTTAACAGCTTTGTCGGGATCACTTTCTTTTGCCGCAGAGTCCACAGTCTTTCGGCAACAATAGCCGCGGCGATGACCGAACACATCAGTATCGGGACCATCAGCCAGCCTCCTGCCTGAACCAGTTCAAACACGCTTTCTTCCTCAGAAATAAATGCCGCACATCATACTGTGACAGGCCGCTTATTACCATCGCCGCCAGATACGCTGCGGCGGGTTGCGTAGCGTGTCCACGTGCAGCTCCCCGACCGCGCTGGTGAAGCGAATCGCTCCATCCTGGTCACTGCGAAAAATGCGCGCTCCGATTGCCTGGTAGCGTGCAGTCACCGCCCCAACCGGGAACCCCCAGCGATTGTTTCGCGCCAGGGTGAATACCACCTGCCCCGGTCCCACCCGATCGATAAAAGGCCGGCTCGACGAAGTGCTACTGCCATGATGCGGTGCCAGCAGAATGTCTGCGGCCAGTTCTTTGCCGTAAGCCGCGACCAGCCGACTTTCCTGAGCGGCCTCGATATCACCGGGCAGCAACAGACGATGGTGGCCGATCACCTGTAGAATACAGGAGCGGTTATTGGTGCTACCGTCGGTGCCTGCAGTTACCAGAAAGCGAAAAGTGACTCCATCCCAGGTCCAGTCAGGATACCCGTGGCAGGAACGCACCCGGTGCGGCAGAGCAAATCTCGAGCGCAGCTCCTGCGGGGTACCACTCAATAGTTGCGGCCACCGGTAGTTACCGATAAATGAGTACAAACCGCCACTGTGATCCTGGTCTACATGGCTGACGACCAGTAGATCGGCGTCGCCAATTCCCAGGCGTCGCATGACCGGTAACAGGGCGCGTTCGGCAGCACTGAAGCGGTTCTTGCGGCCCGGACCAAAGTCATAGACCAGGCTGTGATGCCGGGTTCGCAGCAATACCGAGCTACCCATGCCAACATCGAGTACCAGCAGTTCATACTCGCCGTGTTCGAGCCGTGCCGGCTGCCAGCATAACACCACACCCAGTATCGCGAGCGCCACAGCGCCGAGCCACGGCAGTCGTGGTAGCAGCAGGAAGACGCTGACGGCGAGCACGAGCAATACCAGCAGCGGTGGATAGGCGTCGACGACAATCGACTGCAATCCGGCTACCAGCAGCAGCTCGAGGTAGTTAAATAGATATTCAAGCAAGCGGTCGGCCAGGGAGAACAACAGCGACGCCCCCGCCGACCACAGCAACGACAACAGGCTGGCAGCCAGCACGAGCGGCAGGATCAACAGGCTGAGCGATGGAATGGCGACCAGGTTGGCCGGCAACCCGGCAAAACTGATCTGGCCAAAAATAATCACGCCCAGCGGGGCAAACAACACAACAAAGTAAGTCTGCAATACCAGTAGCTGGCGCCAGCCACTGATCCCGTTCGCCAGCCGAAACTGCACAAAGGCAATGATCAATATGGCACCGAAGCTCAGCCAGAATGACGCCGATCCCAACGCCATTGGATCGAAAATCAGCACCACGATCGACGCCAGCGAAATTGCCTGCAGCAAATTAATTTTATGATGCAGTTGCTGAGCGATGAGCACCATCACGAGCATGATCAGCGCGCGCAGCGTCGGCAGGCTAAACCCGGCCAGTGCCGCGTAGCCAATGGCCGCAATCAATGCGCATAGCGACGCCATATCGCGTTGATTGATACCGCCGAGATAACCGCCCAGACGCCAGCCACGTTGCCCGATCGCGTAAAACAACCACGCCACCATAGCGATGTGTAACCCGGAAATCGCCAATAGATGTGCGGTGCCGGTTGACTGCAGCAAGCGCCGCGAGTGCGGATCGATATCACCCCGAAACCCGAGCGCCAGTGCCTTGATCAATCCGGCATGCCGGCAATGGGCACAATCGCGATCGATATTGCCTGCCAGCCTGGAGCGCATCGCGGCAATACTCCATGATGACGCCGTGGCGAGTCGGTGGTTTTGTTTCGAGTCGAGGACATAGCCAGTCGCATCGACCGCGCGCACAAATTGCCAGGCCTCGTAGTCGAAGCCGGCAGGATTCAGGTGGCCGCGTGGCTGGCGCAGGCGCATTAGAAATTGCCAACGCTCGCCGGTAGCTGGAATCTGTTCGACCTGGTACCAGTTCAGGCTTACTCGACGAGGTATCGCCGCCGGGTAAGAGTCGATATGCAGATCTTCCAGCAGCAGGCTGATACGCTCGTCATCGACGCGGGGAATGTCAGCAATGATCGCACTGCACAACAGTTCACGATTATCGAAATTGTCGGCCAGGCGGTGAGATAAATTCGTGTGGATCGCAATATTGCACCACAATAAACCAGTTGCCAGCAGGCAGATGAAGCGGTAATCCGGGCAAAAGCGAAATAACAGCAGCAGCAACGGAACATAGGCCGACCAGAATGAATCCTGCGGCTGATTTCCATAAAACGCGAGTAGCGCGCCCAATAATATGGCTAACGCGTGTAAAGGCATGCAATCCCTGCCCTCGTTTCCCTGTTAAGTGATCCAACTCTTTGCAGAATATTGAATTAGTGCTGATAATACAACGATCATGGCAAAGAAGTTCCTACGCAAATTTTTGCCACATCCTGACGTCATCATCCATAATCGCTGGATCAAGCTACTTGGTCCGCGGTTACAAGATCCGTCGTTGTGGCATATCAATCGACGCACCTGCTCGCTGGCAGTTGCGCTGGGGATCTTTTGCGCGTTTATTCCGGTTCCGTTCCAGATGCTGATCGCGGCGGCGGCGGCCGTATGGATGCGTGTGAACATCCTGATTACGGTACCGATGGTCTGGGTCAGCAATCCGCTCACCATGGGACCGATGTATTATTTCTGCTACCTGGTCGGGGTGGAGATTCTGGGTGAGCAACCGGGCGGATTCGACTTCGAGCTCAGTTTCGACTGGTTGCTGACTGAACTTGTGGCCATCTGGCAACCTTTTTTGCTTGGCTGCCTGATTCTCGGCCTGATATCTGCGCTGGCCGCGTTTATCCTGGTTCGCGTCCTGTGGCATCTGCATATTCTGAGTCACATCCGGGACCGCGCCGAACGTTTGCACAACCGCAAGCGCAACAAACTGCAGTAACCGTGAATCCGTTCTGGGCAATACTGTTGACACTGGCCAGCGTTAGTGTCGGCAGTGGGCTGTGTCTGTGGTTGTTGCACAAGGTGCGGGACGTTCATGCCACGGTATGGATAGCGGGTCACATCGCTTGTCCGATGATTCGCATCCTGGTGCTACTCAGCGTCGTCAGCCTGGTCTATCCCGCCATCGATGGACAATCCAGCAGTATCGATTTCTGGATGGTGCTCGGCCACCAGGGACAGTTCAATGACCTGCTCAACATCTTATTCTTTGCCGGCCTGATGTTGGCCTTTATCCCTGTGGTAAGCCACCCCGTATTCGCTTTGCCGATACAAAGCATTCTGACGATTGCACTGGTGTTCAGTTGGCAATACGCCGACAGGGTCGACAGCTTGCAACTGCTGCCATCACTTGCTACCCAGTTGAAAATAGTCGGCTACCTGTTGCTGGCCTATTTGGCAACGCGCCGGGGCAGTCTGTACCTGTCTCGCTGGCTGGATGAAAAATATGCAATCCAGGGCAGTATTCGCCTGGTAGCGGACGCCCTTTACCTGGTGTTACAAGTGCCGGTGATGATGATTTACTGCAGCTTCCTCAGGTTACAGTTGGGCGCATAGCCCCCCAGGGCGAACCTTGAATGCCCTGGTTCTCAGCGGGGTCAGGCTTCGGCGGTGAGCAGTCCGTTTTGCATGCGCCAACGATGCTGCATGCGCCTGGCGATGGCGAGATCATGGGTGACGACCACCAGCGCGGTATCGATCTGACGGTTCAAATCGAGCATCAGTTCGAGCATTTGCGTCGCGGTCTCCTGGTCCAGGTTACCGGTGGGTTCATCGGCCAGCAGGCAGTCAGGGCGAGTCACCAGCGCCCGCGCCAGCGCCACACGCTGGCGTTCGCCACCAGACAATTCCCCCGGCTTGTGTTCGGCGCGCGATTCCAGCCCAACCCGGGCGAGCCAGTCTTGTGCCTGCCCGCGCGCAGCAGCAAACTCGGCACCTCGAATCAACAGCGGCATCGCAATATTTTCCAGCGCGCTGAATTCCGGCAGCAGATGATGAAACTGGTAAATAAATCCCAGGCGGCGATTTCGCAGCTTGCCCAGCTCGGCTTCGGACAGTTGCGTCAAACTCTGGCCGGTTATGCGGATTTCGCCGCTGCTGACGTGATCGAGCCCACCCAACAAATGCATGAGCGTCGATTTCCCGGTTCCCGAGGCACCGAGGATGGCGTGACTTTCACCGGCGGCTACATTGAAATCAATGCCCTTCAGCACGTCGACATCGAGCTTTCCCTGACGGAATCTTTTGCACACCGAACTGGCTTCGATTACCGCGATCGGCGGCTCGGCACTATCACTCATAGCGCAGGGCTTCCGCCGGCCGGGTGCGCGATGCCCGCATTGCCGGGTAAAGGGTTGCCACGATCGATATACCGAAAGACAGCAGCGAAATTTTGATCACGTCCGACTGTTTCATCTCGGAAGGCAGATCGGTGATCGGGTAGACACCCCGCGGCAAAAACTGGGTGTGAAAAAACTGCTCCAGTGCCGGCACGATAGTATCGATATGCGCGGCGATGGTAACGCCACTGGCGAGCCCTATCAGCATGCCGATGAGTCCGATCAGGGTTCCCTGCACCATAAACACCCACATGATCGAGGTCGGCGACATGCCCAGGGTACGCAATATGGCGATATCGGATTGCTTGTCGGTCACCACCATCACCAGGGTCGAGACGATATTGAATGCCGCTACCGCAACAATCAGCGAGAGGATGATGAACATCACGGTCTTTTCGGTGCGTACCGCCTTGAAATAATTGCTGTGCCGCAAGGTCCAGTCGGATACCCAGTATTCCAGTCCGATTTGCTGCTTGAGCTCGCTCCTGACCTGCGGCGCCAGGTCGAGGTCGTCAAGCTTGAGGCGTACCCCGCTGACACCACCGTCCATACGAAACAGGCGACTGGCATCCTCGAAATTAATTAGCGCGCTGCTGCGATCGTATTCATAGACGCCTATCTCGAAAATACCGACCACTCGAAATCGTCTCAGGCGCGGCAAGAAACCGACCGGGGAGGCGGTCGCCTGCGGGGTAATCATGGTGACACGATCTCCCGGCACCACGTCCAGCGTGTTGGCGAGCCCGCTGCCGAGGACAATCCCATATTCACCGGCGACCAGGTCATCGAGGCTGCCAAATTTCATGTTTTCATGAATCTCGGAAACAGTCTTTTCATAGCTCGGATCGATGCCACGAATAAGCGCACCGCTGACTGAAGACAGGTTGCTGATCATCGCTTCCGCTTCGGTGTAAGGCGCGGCACCGATGACATGGGGTTGTTGCAGGGATTGCATGCGCAGGGCTTCCCATTCCTGTAGCGGCCCGCGAAAACTGGTCACGGTGACATGCGATACCATACCCAGGATCCGCCCGCGCAATTCCTTCTCGAATCCATTCATGACCGACAGCACGACGATCAACGCCATCACGCCAAGAGCGATACCCAACATCGAAATCATCGAGATGAACGAGATAAAATGATTGCGGCGCTTGGCCCGCGTGTAACGCAGGCCGATAAATATTTCCAGGGGCAATTTCATGCGCGCGATTAAACCATGAATGCGCCCTGCTCACCACCGCCGACATCGCAATCGGCCTGTATTTCTCGATACTGTCGGTAGTGCGGGCGTCGAACCGGCGTGGTTATGGCCTACGACAAACAATGGACGCAGCGGGCCTGCTCAAGCCGGTTGGTGGCAGCACCTGTGGCCACGCTGGGCCTTGCCGCGAACACGGCAGAATAGTGTTGTGAAATGCGCTTGTACGCACGCTTGTCAGCTCATCAGGAGATGCTATAGTTAGTTGCATTGCCTCATGGAGAAAACAACATGCGTAGCGGAATTTTCTTGCTGCTTCTCGGCGCCAGCATCTCGATGCAGGCTGCAAGCGCTGGCGACAATCTGGTGATCCCCGGTCACGTACCGACTGCCGAGACCCAGATGTTACCGAAGCGAGGCATAAGTATGGACGCCGTCCTCAACAAGTTTGGGGAACCCGACAATCGTTTTGGCCCAGTTGGTGAACCACCCATCACCGAATGGGTTTACGGCAGCTTCCGGGTATATTTCGAATACCAGACGGTACTGCATTCGATCGATCTGAATACAATTATCATGCCGAAACAGTAATTGGGTATAGTTCGACAGTGTATTTAGGCGGTATACTTCGCTCCTGAAGCAGGGCCTCCGCCCTGGCACGAGAACCTACGGTTATAGCGGAGTTACCGTCCATGAACACAAGTCGATTTCTAATCATCCTAACCTCGGTGGGACTGAGTCTCGCTATTTCTCAGCTACAGGCTGCAGAAGTCAATATTACCGCGGAAATCGAGAGCGTCGCCGTCAAACACGGCGATGCCGATATCAGCATTATGCGCAACCAGAACCAGAAGAATACCGTCAATCCGGCATTCGCCAAAACTTCACGCAAATGCCCGCCGTTCTGTATCCAGCCTGCCACCCTGGCACCCGGAGTCGAAACCATTGCCGAGCTCGAAATGCTGGATTACCTGAAGCGTATGAGCGCCGGCGACAATAGTATCGTCGTCATCGACTCACGCACCCCGGCCTGGGTCGCCAAGGGCACTATTCCCGGGGCGATTAACATTCCCTGGACCAGCCTCGACACCTCCAAGGGCGCAGACCCGATATCCATCGGCGAAATACTCGAACGACGCTTCAACGCGCAAAATCTCGAAGGACTGTGGGATTTTCGCAATGCGCGCACCCTGGTCATGTTCTGTAACGGCATGTGGTGTGGGCAATCGCCCAACAACATCAAGAATCTGCTGGGCTTTGGCTATCCCGCTCACAAGATCAAGTGGTATCGCGGTGGCATGCAAGACTGGGAAATCCTGGGTCTGACCACCGCCAAGCCGATCTCAGAATAACCTGTCACCAGTACTGGTGCCCCCAACCATACTCGACATCCCGGCGTCCGGGGGCACGCCAGCGCCGCGCGTTGGGCAGCTCTA